>JBMDWQ010000003.1:0-34523 GCA_048594675.1 Microbacterium sp.
GATCGAGATGATCTCGGTCCCGTCGAGCCCGAGCGACTTCCACGAGGCGCCCTCGGGGAACTGCAGCGGCACGACACCCATGCCGATGAGGTTGGAGCGGTGGATGCGCTCGAAGCTCTCGGTGATGACGGCCTTGACGCCCAACAGGCTCGTGCCCTTCGCCGCCCAGTCGCGCGACGAGCCGGAGCCGTACTCCTTGCCGCCGAAGACGACGAGCGGTGTGCCCTGGGCCTGGTAGTTCATGCATGCGTCGTAGATGTAGGACTGCGGCCCACCCTCGCGGGTGAAGTCGCGCGTGTACCCGCCCTCGACGACCTGTCCGTCGTTGACGGCCGCGACCAGCTCGTTCTTGAGGCGGATGTTCGCAAAGGTGCCGCGGATCATCACCTCGTGGTTGCCGCGTCGCGATCCGTAGGAGTTGAAGTCCTTCTGGGCCACACCGTGCTCGGTCAGGTACTGCGCGGCAGGGGTGCCCGCCTTGATGTTGCCGGCCGGAGAGATGTGGTCGGTCGTGACCGAGTCGCCGAGGGCCGCCATGACGCGCGCGCCGTGGATGTCGCTCACCGGCGTGAGGTCCATGGTCATTCCGTCGAAGTACGGAGCCTTGCGTACGTAGGTCGAGTCGGCGTCCCACTCGAAGACCGGACCGGTGGGGGTGGGGAGGTTCTTCCAGCGCTCATCGCCGTCGAAGACGGTCTCGTACTGCTTGATGAACTGCTCGCGCGAGATCGAGGAGTCGATGATCTCCTGCACCTCGTCGGGAGCCGGCCAGATGTCCTTCAGGAAGACGTCGTTGCCGTCGGCGTCCTTCCCGAGGGCATCGGTCTCGAAGTCGAAGTTCATCGAGCCGGCCAGCGCGTAGGCCACGACGAGCGGCGGCGAGGCGAGGTAGTTCATCTTCACGTCGGGGCTGATCCGGCCCTCGAAGTTGCGGTTACCGGAGAGCACGGCCGTCACGGCGAGGTCGTTCTCATTGACGGCCTGGGAGACCTCTTCGATGAGCGGACCCGAGTTGCCGATGCAGATCGTGCAGCCGTAGCCGACGGTGTAGAAGCCGAGTCCCTCGAGGTCCTTGTCGAGACCCGACTTCTCGTAGTAGTCGGTGACGACCTTCGAGCCGGGGCCGAGCGTCGTCTTGACCCACGGCTTCTGCTTCAGCCCCTTCTCGCGCGCCTTGCGCGCCAGCAGTCCCGCCGCGATCATCACCGACGGGTTGGAGGTGTTGGTGCAGGACGTGATCGCCGCCAGGGTCACGGCGCCGTTGTCGAGGATGTAGGAGGAGCCGTGCGGGGGCGTGACGGTGACCGGACGGGAGGCGGCAGCGGGAGCGCCGCTGTTGATGTGCACCTCGCGGGTTTCGGGCTCTTCATCGCCCGGCGCGCCGCCCGGGTCGGAGGCCGGGAAGGAATGCTTGGACTCGAGGTCGACCAGGTCGTTGGAGACCGACGGCGATGCGTAGTTCAGGATGTCCTTCTCGAACTGGGACTTCGCCTCCGACAGCAGGATGCGGTCCTGGGGGCGCTTCGGCCCCGCGATGGAGGGAACCACCGTCGAGAGGTCGAGCTCCATGTACTCGCTGAAGGAGGGCTCGGCCGACGGGTCGTGCCACAGCGACTGGGCCTTGGCGTACTGCTCCACCAGGGCGATGGCGGCCTCGTCCCGCCCGGTCAGGCGCAGGTAGTCCAGCGTCACGTCGTCGATCGGGAACATGGCGGCGGTCGAGCCGAACTCGGGGCTCATGTTCCCGATGGTCGCGCGGTTGGCCAGCGGCACCGACGCGACGCCGGCGCCGTAGAACTCGACAAACTTGCCGACCACGCCGTGCTTGCGCAGCATGTCAGTGATCGTGAGGACGACATCGGTCGCCGTCACGCCGGCGGGGATGTCGCCGGTGAGCTTGAAGCCCACGACGCGCGGGATGAGCATCGACACGGGCTGGCCCAGCATCGCGGCCTCGGCCTCGATGCCGCCCACGCCCCAGCCGAGAACGCCGAGTCCATTGACCATGGTGGTGTGCGAGTCGGTGCCGACACAGGTGTCGGGGTAGGCGCGCAGCGTGCCGTCGACGGTGCGGTCGTAGATGACCTTGGCGAGGTGCTCGATGTTGACCTGGTGCACAATGCCGGTTCCCGGGGGAACGACCTTGAAGTCGTCGAAAGCGGTCTGACCCCATCGCAGGAACTGGTAGCGCTCACCATTGCGCTCGTACTCGATCTCCACGTTGCGCTCGAGGGCGTTCTCCGTGCCGAAGAGGTCGGCGATGACGGAGTGGTCGATGACCATCTCGGCCGGTGAGAGCGGGTTGACGCGGGCGGGGTCTCCCCCGCGCGCCGTGACGGCCTCGCGCATGGTGGCGAGGTCGACGATGCACGGAACGCCGGTGAAGTCCTGCATGACCACGCGTGCCGGAGTGAACTGGATCTCGGTGTCCGGCTCGGCGTCGGGGTCCCATGATCCCAGCGCCTCGATCTGGGCCTTGGTGACGTTGGCACCGTCCTCGGTGCGCAGGAGGTTCTCCAGCAGCACCTTCAGGCTGAACGGGAGCTTGTCATATCCCGGGACCGTGTCGATGCGGAAGATCTCGTAGTCGGTATCGCCGACCGTCAGGGTGCTCTTGGCTCCGAAGCTGTCAACTGTGGACACGTCTGGTCTCCTTCGTCGGCGGACGCAGGCGCACGGCCTGTCGATTCCATCTTCCCGCTGCTCCGACGTGCAGGCTAGTGAGGTAGCCCTTACCGGCGCGGGACAGATATTTATCTTGATGTCGAGATAAATCTATCACGCCGTGGGTGGCTCGACGCGCCGGTACAGCGCACGGACCGTCAGCCAGGTGACTGCGACGAGGGGCGCGAACAGGGGCAGACCCATCACGAGTTTCAGGGTCCCGAGCGTGGTGACATCGCCGGCGAGGTAGAGCGGGAACTGCACCGCCAGGCGGAGGAAGAACAGCGCCGCCCACGCGATCGTCAGCCAGAAGAAGACCCGTCGCTTGCGGCGATCGGCGCGCCAGCTCGTGCCTTCGTTCATGAGGAAGCCGACGGCGAGACCGATCAAAGACCAGCCGGCCAGGGCGGAGATCAGGAGGGCGGAACCATAGACGGCGTTCGTGATGAGGCCCGGGACGAAGTTGTCTTCGCCGCGGCCGGTCCATAGCGCGAGGCCCGCGGCAACGGCCGCTGCGACGAGGCCTCCGAGGGCAGCGCTCAGGGTGGAACGCTGCACCAGGCGGATGACGGTGAACAGCGCGGCCGATCCGACTGAGACGACGAGGGAAAGCACGAGGTCCCGTGTGACCGTGTACAGGATGACGAACGCGAGCCCCGGGACCACCGACTCGAAGATGCCGCGCCAGCCGCCCATCGCGGCCCAGACCACGTGGCCGGTGCTGGCCTCGCGAGAGGGATCGAGCCCGGCCTTCCGCGCCGCCCCGCCCAGCGCTTGGCTGATCAGCTCCGAGGCGGTGGGCTCTGGGGGCGTGAGTCCGGGAGCAGTGGACTCTCGCTCGCCGGACTCGGACGTGGGCTCGCCTCTGCGGTCGTGGCCCGCCGAACTGTCGCCGTGGCTGTGGGGAGCGTCGCTCATGCCGAACCGGGCGCGGCGGGCATCTTGAGCGGGATGAGATCGCGGGGAGGCATGGGAGTGCCGCCCCGGACCACGACGAGTGAGCGGAAGAGGTCCTCGACCTTCTCTGCCGCCGCGACGTCGGCGGCGGCGGCGCCTCCGATGACGCCTCGGAGGAACCAGCGAGGACCGTCGATCCCGACGAATCGGGCGATGCGCTTGCCGCTGGCACCTTCCGCCCCGGCGATTACAGGCACTTCGGCGAGGAGCTCGGGACCGAGCGGACCCTCGCGCTCCTCCACGCGGCCGCCCTGCTGGCGGATCTGCTGGCGGATCTGTTCGCGGGTCTCGTCCCACAGTCCGCTCGAACGCGGAGCGGCGAAGGGCTGGACCTGAAGAGTGGAGTCGGCGTAGTCGAGTCCGACCGCCACGATCCGCTTGGTCTGCTCCTCCACCTCGAGGCGCAGGTTCAGGCCTTCGCGAGGAAGGACCTTGATTCCGCCCAGATCGATGTATGGGCGTACCGGGTTGGCTTCGGACTCGTCGAAGGGGCCGGCGCTGGCCCGATCGGCAGGTGCCGCCTTCGGTCGGTCGCTGGGAGTGGGAGCCGCAGACGCAGTCGGATCGGTCATGAGGTGCTTCCTGTCTGGTAGCCGGTGGAACCGAAGCCGCCCTCCCCGCGCGTGCTGTCGGGGAGCTCGTCGACCGGGACGAAGGTCACCTGGGTGACGGGCATGACGATCATCTGCGCGATGCGGTCGCCGGGCACGACCTCATAGGCGTTCTCGGTATCCGTATTGAGGAGCGAGACCTTGATCTCGCCACGATATCCGGCATCCACGGTGCCGGGTGAGTTCACGATCGTGATCCCGTGCTTGGCTGCCAATCCGCTGCGGGGCACGACGAAGGCCGCGAAGCCCTCGGGGAGCGCGATACGCACGCCGGTCCCCACGAGAGCCCGCTGCCCCGGAGCCAACGTCACGCCTTCGGCGGCAACGAGGTCCGCTCCGGCGTCGCCGGGGTGGGCATAGGTCGGCAGATGCGATGCGATGATGGGGAGGTCCACACTTTGGATCACTCCACGAGGGTAATGCACAACGCCATGACCGAACTGAGACCATCCGCCGTCGATTATCGGGAGCGTTTGAGCCCGTCGTTGTGGGTGCTCGTGGCCGCTGCGGTCAGTGCGCCGATGGTCGCCCTCGTGTTCACGCCTTTCGACGCGACGCTCGCGCTCGTGGCTGGGGTCGTGGTCGCCGTGGCGGTGACGGGCGGCCTGGTCATCTCAGCGCCCGTCGTCGAGGTCCGGGACGGCCAGCTGCGGGTCGGCGCCGCACACATCCCCGTCTCTCTCCTCGGCGACGCCGAGATCGCGACGGGCGAGGACGCTCGGCAGGCGCGGGGACCGGGCCTCGCACGCACGGCCTGGCATCTGCTTCGTCCGGGGATCGATGGCGTGGTTCGGGTGGCCGTCGCCGATCCGCGCGATCCGGTGACCGAGTGGGTCTTCTCCTCGAGGACACCGGATCGAGTGGCGGCCGCCGTTCGCCGGGCGAAGACGGCCGCCGTCAGCGACTGATCAGGCCGCGCACTCCACACACACCGCGCCTGCGGCGGATTCGTGGTCGATCTGGGTGCGGTGCTTCACGAGGAAGCACTCGATGCAGGTGAACTCGTCCTCCTGCGGAGGCAGCACGACGACGTCGAGCTCGAGGTCGGACAGGTCCGCGCCGGGGAGCTCGAACCCCGAGGGGTTGTCGGCGTCTTCGGAGTCGACCGATCCGGAGAGCTTGTCGGGGACGCGTTCCTTCAGAGCCTCGATCGACTCGCTGTCGTCTTCGGTCTTGCGGGGGGCGTCGTAATCCGTAGCCATGCTCGAACGTCTCTACTTCCAGGGTTTGCGTGGGGTCGCGGCCCGAATCGGGCGGCCATAGTTTGCACGACGCCACCACATTTCGCAAATGCCGCCCGGATCCCACTGATTTCCGGCGGGTGCGTCGCGTGAAACTCGCGGCACGCCCCTGATATTCCCGACCATGCCGAGTGGCTGTGACACCATGGGCGCACACCCAGGATCTGGAGGCGCGTTTCCGCATGGAACAGCTCAAAGTCATCGGCATCGAAGACGGCGTGCTCGTGCTCGCCACCGAGTCGGGCGACCGCTTCTCGTTGCCCGTCGACGAGACGCTTCGGTCGCACCTGCGCCGAGCGTCGCGCGATCACGAGTCGCGCGCAGCCCGTCCCAGTCCCCGGGAGATCCAGTCCCACATCCGTGCCGGCATGTCGGCGGAAGAGGTGGCGACGCTTCTGGGCGTTCGCGTCGAAGACGTCGCCCGCTTCGAGGGTCCCGTCCTCGCCGAGCGAGAGCACATCGTCGGTCAGGCGCTCGCGGTCCCGGTACTCATCAGCGGCGAGCTCGATCCCGACGCGCAGCCGACGTTCGGCGCCGCGGTGCGCGCGAAGCTCGCCGAGGCGGGAGCCACCGGTGAGCGTTGGACCAGTTGGCGGGAGCAGAACGGCTGGATCGTGAAGCTCGAATTCACTGCGGGCGACGTCGACCACGACGCCCGGTGGACGTTCGATCCCAAGCGGGCCACCCTGGCCCCGCAGAATGCCGATGCCACGCAGCTGTCTCGTCAAGGCTCTCTGCCGGAGGGTCTCATCCCACGGCTGCGGGCGCTCGACTCCTCCGGGGTCAAGGACTCGTCCCGGTTCGACAGTGGAGCGTTCGGCCCGCGTCGAGTTCCCGATGCGGAGTTGGAGGCGCCCGAGGTTCGCGAGCCCGCGAGCCCGGCGGTGCAGCAAGCCGCCATCAAACGGGCTCCCGAACAAGGCGTGACCTCCACCGACACCGCCGATCTCCTGGAAGCTCTCCGTCGGCGCCGAGGACAGCGCGAGGCGATGCCGGCCGAGCCGGCGCCATCCGAGCGGCGCGTCGAGTCGTCCCCCGTGGCATTGTTCGACGCACTGGAGCCGGGCTACGACGAAGCGACCCCTCAGGCCGATGCGCCTTCTTCGGACGACGCTGCGCCGACCAACGGCGAGGGATCCGCCACGACGGAATCGTCGCGCCGTAAGGGGCGGACCTCCATGCCGTCCTGGGATGAGATCGTCTTCGGGGCGCGTACCGAGGACGGCTGAGCCGCCCGTCCGTTCAGCGCCCGAAGGCGCCGAGTCGGACGAGCGGGACGATGCGCTCCTGGTCGGTGAGGGAACCGTGCTGGCCGATCATCCGCTGCGGCTTCTTGTCCGGCTCGCGGTCGTCGTAGTACGCGATCGCGGTGCGCGCGGCGACGAGTACATCGCCGATCCTCGCCGCAACCTCCTGGTCGACGCGGGGCCCGAACAGCCCTGCGTCGATGGCCTCCGCCCGTGACATCACCCAGGACCGGGCGCCCTCGCTCTCTCGCCACCGCGACAGGACACGATCAGCGGAACCGGGCTCAGCGTAAAGGTGCAGCATGCGCGGCTCCCCCGCCACCACCGCCAGTTCCTCGACCAGCGGATCGCCCGCCCGCAACAAGACGTGCTTGTGCGCAGGCACGTCGACCATGCCGTGATCCGCGGTGACGAGCGCGCCGGTGCCCGGAGGCAGATCCTGGGCGAACGTCTCCAACTCGCGGTCGAGGTCTTCGAGGGCGCTCAACCAGCGAGAACTCTCCCAGCCCGACCCGTGACCGATGGTGTCGAGTTCGGGCACGTAGACGTAGACCAGGGCGCCGTCGTGCATGCGCACCGCCTCCGCCGCCGCCGCCAGCCGCTCCGCCACCGAGCCCGCAGCAAGGAACGTGGCACCGCGCTGAATGGCCGTCGTGAAGCCGGTGCCGGCGTACAGGGCCTTGGACACGACGAAGCACGGCCTTCCCCGGGAGGCCTCGATCTCGAAGAGAGGCGACGACCGCTGCCACTGGAGGGGGTCGAGGCCATCGGTCTCCCACCCCTTGAGCTGATTGACCGCTCTGCCGGTGCTGGGCACGCGCACGCGATATCCCACGATGCCGTGCTCGCCTGCGGAACGTCCGGTCAGCAGGCTCGTGAGCGAGGTGGCCGTCGTGGAAGGAAACCCCGCCCGGACGGCGTCGGCCTTCGCCAATCTCGACGACAGGAAGCGCGCGTGGCCGGAGCGAGCGGTGAGGTTGGATCGGCCCAGACCGTCGACGAGGACGACGATCGCCGACCGCGCGGTCGGGAACCACTCCGCGTGCCCCTCCAGCGCGGCAATCGTCTGTGACACGACGTCGGTGAGGCTCCGGGCGCTTGGCGGGTCCGCGGGTAGGCTGAGTGGCATCGGGGTCAGTCTCGCATACGGCACCCGTTCCCCCGCGGATCGCGGGATCGGCTCGACGGTCCCGTGCCGCCCGCTCGTCCCGGAGGACCACTCGATCCATGGCCGCCTCGCGCAACAGCCCCGTGCCCGCTGGTGAACGCATCGAGGACGTCGACGTCTCCGCCGAGATGCAGGGCTCGTTCCTCGAGTACGCCTACTCGGTCATCTACTCGCGAGCGCTCCCCGACGCGCGCGATGGGCTCAAGCCCGTGCAGCGCCGCATCCTCTTCCAGATGGCCGACATGGGACTGCGGCCCGATCGCGGACACGTGAAGAGCGCTCGTGTCGTCGGCGAAGTGATGGGAAAGCTTCATCCCCACGGCGACTCCGCGATCTACGACGCTCTCGTGAGGCTCGCGCAGGACTTCGCGCTGCGTGTGCCGCTGGTCGACGGGCACGGTAACTTCGGCTCGCTCGACGACGGTCCTGCCGCGGCTCGCTACACCGAGGCGAGGCTTGCTCCCTCGGCGCTCGCGCTGACGGAGAACCTCGACGAGGACGTCGTGGATTTCGTCCCCAACTACGACGGCCAGTTCCAGCAGCCGGACGTGCTGCCGGCGGCCTTCCCCAACCTTCTGGTGAACGGGACCACGGGCATCGCGGTGGGGATGGCGACCAACATGGCGCCGCACAATCTCATCGAGGTGGTCTCGGCGGCGGTCCATCTGCTGGAAAATCCCGACGCGACCTTGGAAGAGCTGATGGAGTTCGTCCCCGGCCCCGACCTTCCCGGAGGCGGTGTGATCGTGGGACTGGACGGCGTGAAGGACGCCTATGCGACCGGTCGTGGCACGTTCCGTACACGCGCCAAAGTAGCGGTCGAGTCGCTCGGTCCGCGCCGCACCGGCCTCGTCGTGACCGAGCTGCCCTACATGGTCGGACCAGAACGGGTCATCGAGAAGATCAAGGATGCGGTCGGAGCGAAGAAGCTCACCGGGATCGCGGACGTCGTCGACCTGACCGACCGCAACCACGGACTGCGGCTCGTCATCGGGATCAAGACCGGCTTCGATCCGCAGGCCGTCCTCGAACAGCTCTACCGGCTGACTCCTCTCGAGGACTCGTTCGGCATCAACAACGTCGCGCTCGTCGACGGGCAGCCGCAGACACTCGGTCTGAAGGACCTCCTCCGCGTCTACCTCGACCACCGCATCCAGGTCATCACCCGTCGAAGCCGCTTCCGGCTCGCTCGACGTCGGGAGCGCCTGCACCTGGTGGAGGGGTTGCTCATCGCGATCGTCGACATCGACGAGGTGATCCAGGTGATCCGCACCTCCGACGACGGCGAGCAGGCGCGAACCCGGCTGATGGACGTCTTCGACCTCTCCCAGCCGCAGGCGGAGTACATCCTCGAGCTGCGACTGCGGCGCCTGACGAAGTTCTCCCGCATCGAGCTCGAGAACGAGCGCGACGCCCTCACTGCCGAGATCGCGGCATTGGAGGAACTCCTCGCCAGCGAGACGCTGTTGCGCGGCCAGGTTGCTCGTGAGCTCGAGGCTGCTGCAGAGGCGTACGGCACTCCCCGTCGGACGCTCCTGCTCAACGGCGGGCCCGTCGCCGCGCGGTCTCGGTCCGCGAAGCCGGCCGATCTGCAGATCGCCGACGCCCCCTGCCGTGTGTTCCTGTCGGCGACGGGGCGCATGGTGCGGGCGGAACTCAGCGACGACCTCCTCGGAGGAGGAGGCGTCGTGCCGCCGACGCGGCGCTCCAAGCACGATGCGGTCCGTGCCGCGGTCGACGCCACGACGCGGGGCGATGTCGGGGCGATCACCACGGCCGGTCGCCTGGTGCGCTTCTCCCCCGTCGACCTTCCCTCGGTGCCGGCGAACTCGGTCCAGCTGGCCGCCGGGGCCAGAGCCGACCAGTACCTGGCTCTCGGTGCGGGTGAGCACGTTGTCACGATCGTCCCGCTGACAGACGCGCCTCCTGTCGCACTCGGAACGGCGCAGGGCATCGTGAAGCGGGTGTCGGCCGCGGAGCTTCCCGCAGGCAAGTCTGAAGTCGAGATCATCTCCCTCAAGCCCGGGGACCGCGTCGTCGGTGCAGCGCTCGCCCCCGACGACGCCGAGCTGCTGTTCGTCACGAGTGACGCGCAATTGCTGCGTTTCGATGCATCGGCGGTGCGACCGCAGGGTCGTGCCGCGGGAGGCATGGCGGGAATCCGGGTGACGGACGGAGAGCGCGTCGTCTTCTTCTCGGCGGTCTCCGCCCCCGGCGATGCGGTCGTGGTGACGGTGGCCGGCTCGACCGACTCGTTGCTGGGCGCCGACGCGGGAAGCGGGAAGGTCTCGTCGCTGTCCGAGTTCCCGGCGAAGGGTCGTGCGACCGGTGGCGTGCGCGCCCACCGCTTCTTGAAGGGCGAGAACACGCTGAGTCTCGCGTGGGTGGGAACCGACCCACGCGCCGTGGGTCCGGATGGGGCGGTGCGGGTCCTTCCCGAAGCCGGGGCGAAACGCGACGCGTCGGGTGTGGGACTGGACGCCGTGATCGGCGCCGTGGGTTCCCCGATCGGCTGAGCTCGCGAGAGCCCGCCCGGTCGTCGTGTGGGGAACGACCGCCGGCGCGTCGGTCGGGTCAGGCGTCGATGGCCTCGCGGTCGAGACGGTCGGCGGACGACACGATGAAGTCGCGTCGCGGCGACACGTCGCTTCCCATCAGGAGCTCGAACACGTGCGCGGCTGCCTCGGCGTCCTGCACGCGAACCCGCCGCAGAGTGCGACCGGCGCGGTCCATCGTCGTGGTCGCGAGCTGGTCCGCATCCATCTCGCCGAGGCCCTTGTAGCGCTGGACCGGTTCCTGCCAGCGCCGGCCGGACTTCTGGAGTCGGTTGAGCAGCGTGTGGAGCTCCTGCTCGCTGTACGTGTAGATCGTCTCGTTCGGCTTGGAGCCCGGGTTGATCGCGATCACACGGTGCAGCGGCGGCACCGCGGCGTAGACCCGGCCCTCCTCGATGAGAGGGCGCATGTAGCGGAAGAACAGTGTCAGCAACAGTGTGCGGATGTGAGCGCCGTCGACGTCGGCGTCGCTCATCAGGATGATCTTGCCGTACCGGGCGCCGGACAGATCGAACGAGCGACCCGACCCGGCACCGATGGTCTGGATGATGGCCGCGCACTCTGCGTTGGAGAGCATGTCGCTGATCGAGGCCTTCTGCACATTGAGGATCTTCCCTCGGATGGGCAACAGCGCCTGGTACTCGCTGTTGCGTGCATGCTTGGCCGTGCCGAGGGCGGAGTCTCCTTCGACGATGAACAGCTCCGACTCCGCGACGTCATTGCTGCGGCAGTCGGCGAGCTTCGCCGGCAGTGAGGACGATTCCAAGGCGTTCTTACGGCGCTGTGTCTCCTTGTGCGTGCGGGCGGAGATGCGCGCCTTCATCTCGGCGACGACCTTGTCCAGCAGCAGCGCCGTCTGCGCCTTGTCGTCGCGCTTGGTCGACGCGAACCGCGCGTTCAGTTCCTTCGTCACGACCGTCGCCACGATCGCGCGCACGGCTGGTGTACCGAGGATCTCCTTGGTCTGCCCCTCGAACTGTGGTTCGGGGAGACGTACCGTCAGTACAGCAGTGAGACCGGCGAGGATGTCGTCCTTCTCGATCTTGTCGTTGCCGACTTTGAGTCGTCGAGCATTCTGGTCCACCTGGGCGCGAAGCACCTTCATCAGACCCTGCTCGAAGCCTGCTTGGTGAGTGCCGCCCTTGGGTGTCGCGATGATGTTGACGAACGAGCGGAACGTCGTGTCGTACCCCGTCCCCCACCGCAAGGCGATATCGACGTGACAGGTCCGCTCCACATCGGTCGGGATCATCGCTCCGCTGTCCTGCAGCACGGGGACGGTCTCGGTGAACGTCCCCTCGCCGGTCAGCCGCCACGTGTCGGTCACGGCGGGATCGGCGGCGAGGAAGTCCGCGAACTCGGAGATGCCCCCGTCGAATCGGTAGCTCGTCTCGGTGCGCTCCTCACCGCGCTCGTCCGCGATGACGATTTCGAGGCCCGGCACCAGGAATGCCGTCTGCCGGGCGCGCTGCACGAGTTCGTCCAGATGGAAGGATGCGTCCTTCGTGAAGATCTGACGGTCGGCCCAGTAGCGGATGCGCGTCCCGGTCACGCCCTTGGCGGCCTTGCCGATCACGCGGAGTTCCGATGACGCCTCGAAGGGGCGGAACGCCGCATCCGGCTCGGGTCCGGCGAAGATGCCGGGCTCGCCACGGTGGAACGACATGGCGTAGGTCTTGCCGCCACGGTCCACCTCGACGTCGAGCCGCTCGGAGAGCGCATTGACGACCGAGGCGCCGACGCCGTGGAGTCCTCCCGACGCCGCATACGAGCCGCCGCCGAACTTGCCGCCGGCGTGGAGCTTGGTGAAGACCACCTCGACGCCGGTGAGGCCCGTCCGGGGTTCGACGTCGACGGGGATTCCTCGCGCACGGTCGCGGACCTCGACGCTGCCGTCGGCGTGGAGGATGATGTCGATCCGGTCGCCGAACCCACCCAGTGCCTCATCGACCGCGTTGTCGATGATCTCCCACACGCAGTGCATGAGACCGCGGGAGTCGGTGGAGCCGATGTACATGCCGGGTCGTTTGCGGACCGCTTCGAGCCCTTCGAGCACCTGAAGATGGTGGGCGGAGTACTCGGAAGTCACAGTTCTCAAGGATATCGGGGGCCTCCGACCCCGGGGGCGCGACACACGACGCGGCGGGCTATGTAACGCCTGGTCGCCGAAACACCGTACGCGTAGAGCGAAATGTGACCGGGCGCGGGCATGCTCGTCACCATCGCGTGGTTGTATTGCACAGATCCCAACTGGAGTTCAGGCACTGAGGAGGCACCCAGAATGAGCATCTCGACAACCGCAGAGCAGGGCGTCCTCGAGCACCGCCTGACCGCTGCCGACCGCTGCGATTCCTGCGGAGCGCAGGCCTACATCGCCGCCGAGGTCAACGGCAGCGAGCTGCTCTTCTGCGCGCACCACGGGCGCAAGTATGAGGAGAAGCTGCGCGCCGTCGCGACGTCGTGGCACGACGAGACCGATCGCCTGCTCGCCTGAGCGGGCCGCCGCCGCCACGCATGAGGGCGGCTCAGAAGCCGACGGCCGCCTGATAGACGGGAAGCAGGCCGGTGCGCACACCGGAGGCCGACGGCTTCGGCTGGAAGACGCTGGAGTTGTGGTTGCCCTCGATGACCACAGGACCGTTCGGCGTGAGGGCAAGGTCCCATCCCACGTAGGGAGCCTCCGGCGTGCGACGGGCGAGTTGCTCCGTGATCTCGAGGATGCGGTCGTACATGGGCACACGGAACCCGACGATGGGCGTCCCCGTCACGGGGTGCTCGCGGTACACATTGCTGCGCTTGTCCACGCCCGGGTACAGCGCGACGCCGTCGTCGTCGAGCATGGTGAACATGCCGCCGGAGGCGAAGTTGTCGATCACGTCGCCGTTGCCGATCCTCAGCACCGCGGCCAGGAGCCGCACGCTGCCGCCGGGCTCCGGACCGCGCTGATCGAGGAATGTGATCATCCGCACCGTGTTCACGCTGTCCGGGTACAGCGCGCTCATCTCCGGATGCTGGACGATGAACTCGTCGACGATGGTCTGCCCGGCCGAGGTCACCTCCTCGCGGAACGCCGCGACGTCGGTGACGTTCTCGTGGAGAGTGATTCCGCCACCGCCCTGACCGTCCAGTGGCTTTGCGAGCACCTTCGGATGACGGGCGAGGAAGTCGGCGAGCGTCGCGTCGTCGACGTCGCGCACATCGATCGTCTCGCGACCGAGGAGGTCGGCGTACTCGCGCGCAAAGCGGCGCTTGTCCTCGAGCTTCGCGCGACCCTCGGCGGTGTTGTACATGCGGGTGATCCGGAAGGACTTCGGATGAGTCATCCACGTCTTCCGCTCCTTCGCCGTGAGGAGACGAATGTCCCACACGGCGTAGTCACGGAAACCCATGTCGTACTTCACTGAGCACCACAGCATGTCGGCGATGAGCACGGGCAGCGGCGCCTTCGACACCTTCTGGGCCTGCCGGGCGAACTCGACGAGGTTCGCGGGCCGGAGCTTGGCCGCGCGGCGCGCGAGGTAGCGAAGGCGAACGGTGGCTCTGCTCATGGGCTGGTCATCCTTCCGGAATGCGTGCTCAGAAGCGCATCGCAGCGCGGTATCGCGGCAGGAGCCCCCGCCGGATGCCCGAGACGGAGGGCTTGGACTGGAAGACACCGGTGTTGTGGTTGCCTTCGATCACGACGGGGCGCTCAGGCGTGATCGCGATGTCCCAGCCGATGTAGGGCATGGCCGGCACGCGGCGCGCCAACCGGTCGACGAGGTCGAGGATCTCGGCGTACAGCGGCACCTGATACCCGCTGATCTGCTCCCCCGTGACGGGATGAACGTCGAACGGGTGACCTTCCTCGTCGCTTGCGGCGTGGAGAGCGCGCCCGTTCTCGTCGAGCATGGTGTACATGCCGCCGTTGCTGAAGTTGTCGATGACGCCGCCGTTGCCGATCTTCAAGACACCGGCGAGGACGTGGACCGTTCCGACGGGGTCGAGATAGGTGACCATCCGCAGCGAGTTCACACTGCGCGGGTAGAGGCGCGCCATCTCCGGGTGCTGAGTCAGCACTTCTTCGACGAGTGTCTGTCCCGAGGCCAGGAGTTCAGCGCGCAGCGCGGCCACATCCGTGATCTCTTCGCGGTCGCGCATACTGATCCCGTTGCCGCCGACGCCGGTCGGGTTCTTCGTGATGATGCGCGCGTGACGCTGCACGAAGGCCTCGAGGTCGGCGACGCCGGTGGCCGAGACGTCCAGCCACTCTCGACCCAGTTCGTCGCCGAAGTGCTCGGCGAAGCGGAGCTTGTCATCGAAGATCGCCCGTTGACTGTTGTCGTTGAGCTTCCGCGAGAGGTGGAACGACTTGGGGTCGGTCATGTACGTCTTGCGCTCGCGCGCGCGGAGGATGCGGAAGTCCCATTCGGAGTAGTTCTCGAAGGTCGTCTCATAGCGCACCGCGCACCAGGCCATATCGAGCACGACCCACCACAGTGGCGCTCGCGAGAGCGACCCTGACTGACGCGCGAACTGCAGCACCCGCTCGCGGTCGAAGGAGACGATGCGCTTGACGAAGAAGCGCGCGCGTCGATAGAGCCGGTTGACCGCCGACACGTCAGTTCCCGTCGGAGGAGGTCGCGCGGCGGATGATGCCGAGCGGCGTGGACTGGTGTCCCTGACCCAGCGGGTTGTCGCTCAGGATCTCGACGAGTCGCCGTTCGCCGGCCGCATCGAGCGTGGAGCCGAGGATGTTGCCGCCGATGTCGTTGATGTCGACGACAGCGACCTCATTCTGTCCTCCCAGGAGCTGTTTGAGGTGCGCGGCGACCTTGGCGGGTTCCTTCGGACCGAGCACCACCGCCTTGTTGTACGGCGGGATGGTGTGCCGAGTGGGGCCGTCGATCGAGCGTGCCTTGTCCCCCGCGATGCGATAGAAGTCACCGCGCCGGCCGACGAGCTTGCCCACCGCACTGACGGCGGCCGCGAACAGGATCCGCGGCGTGCCGCATTCGCGCAAGGCCATCTCCATGGTCTCGGGCATTCCGAGGCCGATCCCGTACGACGTCTTGACGACGTAGCGCGACAGGAAGCGCGCAAGCGGGCGCGGAGTGATCTCCTCCACGAGGAACGAGCGTCCCTGCGTGATCGCCACGATCTTCTCGGTCACGAAGAGGAGGTCGTCTGCCTGGAGCTGCGGACGAGCGTATTCGAGGATGAACGCGTCGAGGTCGTCGCCAGGCATGACGACTCGCGTCCGAATCGGGATCCTCGCAAAGCGCGCGCCTTCGACGGCGATCTCCAGAGCCTTGCCGTCGTTGGCCTGCGCGCTCATTCGAGGTAGTCCCGCAGCGACTGCGATCGCGACGGGTGCCGCAGTTTCGCCATCGTCTTGGATTCGATCTGGCGGATGCGCTCCCGCGTCACCCCGAAGGTGTCGCCGATCTGGTCCAGCGTCTTCGGCTGGCCGTCTCCGAGACCGAAGCGCATGCGGATGACCCCCGCCTCGCGCTCCGACAGGGAGTCCAGAAGCGCCTCGAGCTGACGCTGGAGCATCGTGAACCCCACGGCGTCCGCGGGGACGACCGCCTCGGTGTCCTCGATCAGGTCGCCGAACTCGCTGTCGCCATCCTCGCCGAGAGGCGTGTGCAAGGAGATCGGCTCGCGGCCGTACTTCTGCACCTCGATGACCTTCTCGGGGGTCATGTCGAGCTCACGGCTGAGCTCCTCGGGCGTGGGTTCGCGACCCAGGTCCTGGAGCATCTGGCGCTGGACGCGGGCGAGCTTGTTGATCACCTCGACCATGTGCACCGGGATACGGATCGTGCGCGCCTGGTCGGCCATGGCGCGAGTGATCGCCTGGCGGATCCACCACGTCGCGTACGTCGAGAACTTGAAGCCCTTGGTGTAGTCGAACTTCTCGACGGCGCGGATGAGACCGAGGTTCCCCTCCTGGATGAGGTCGAGGAACTGCATGCCGCGCCCGGTGTAGCGCTTGGCGAGGGAGACGACCAGTCGGAGGTTCGCGCCGAGGAGGTGGCTCTTGGCTCGCTGGCCGTCGCGCGCTACCCACTGGAGGTCGAGGCCCAGTTGCGACGACTTCTCGCTGGCCGACATCTGCGACAGCTTCTCTTCGGCGAACAGGCCCGCCTCGATTCGCATGGCGAGTTCGACCTCTTCGGCGGCGTTGAGGAGCGGGACCTTGCCGATCTGCTTGAGGTAGTCCTTCACCGGGTCTGCGGTGGCGCCGGTGATCTGCGTGGAGTAGACCGGGACGTCGTCCTCGTCGCTCGAAGAGATGACGATCGCGCCGGTCGGGAGCGGCTCCGTGAAGGCGGGTTTCGCCGCGCCCTCCTCGTCTTCGTCGTCGTCCTCGGAGTCGCCCTTCTTGGCCTTCTTGTCCGCGGGCGCGTCGGTGCCCTCGTCGTCCGTGTCGTCGTCGGTGTCCGTGACGTCGTCGATGTCGTCCTCGTCGTCGAGGTCGGGCTCTTCGTCGTCCTTGGCGGTCGCCTTGCTGGCGCGAGCCTTCGCCGGAGCGGCCTTGGTCTTGGCGGCACCGGACGTGGACGCGGTCTTGCGCGCCGGCTTCTTGGCCGGGACTGCGGTCGCCTCTTCGGTGTCCTCAGCCTTGCGGGTGCGGGTGCTCTTCGTGCCTGACGTCACGTCTCGCCTTTCACCGACGATGGTCGTCGGGGTTTCGGACACTAGTAAGACCCTTGTCAAGTCCTCCGGGTCGTCGAGGGGACGACGAAACGGCGATGACAACGGGTCAGATGTCCTATTCTCTCACAGTTCTCCGCGGGAACGAGTCGAGCGACACTGCGGAGACCGTGGACTTCCCTGATGTCAACGCTCCCGCGCCCTCCCGTATTCCGCGACGGGTGGACGCGATCGGATCCGTGCGACCGCTCAGCGGCGTTCGTGCTTGTCCTCGTCGCCCGGCGGACGCGTGGCGAGGAAGCGCTCCAGCTCGGCCGCCAGCTCATCCGCGCTCGGAAGGTCGCCCGTGTGGATGATCGGCTGGGCTTGCGTGGAGCCCGCCATGTAGGCGTCGTAGCGCTCCTCGAGTCCGTGGAGCATCGCCGTCAGTTCGTCGCTGCCGGAGACCTGTTCGGTGACCTTCTCCAGGTACTCGCGATTCTCCTCGCGCAGGTCATCGAGATCGAACACCAGGCCGGTGGCGACCGAGACGCTGTCCAGGCCGGCGATGGCGGCGGCGGGATAGTCCGTGTCACCCAGGTAGTGCGGAACGAGGAGAGCGAACCCCGCGACCTCGGCGCCCGCTTGCGCGAAGCGGTACTCCAGGAGGTGTCCGATCGTCGCGGGAACCTGGGTGTGGGGCTTCCAGACGGAGTGAGCCTCGGTGAGCTCGTGCCGGGTGCCGCTGACGGTGGTGCCGATCGGTCGGGTGTGCGGTACCGGCATCGGGATCGCGTGGACCCACGTGACCGAAGAGACCTGCAGGCCTTCGGCCAGGCCGACCACGGTCTCGGTGAACGCTTCCCACGCGAAGTCGGGTTCGAAGCCGGCGAGGAGGACGAAGGGCTGGCCGAGCGAGTCGTGGGCGAGGGCGAGCTCCAGTCGCTGCGGGCGATAACCGCTGAGGTGATCCGCCTCGAACGTGATGAGCGGACGCCGGGCGCGGTAGTCGAAGAGCACGTCGGCAGAGAACGCGACGACTGGGGCCGGGTCGAGGTCGTCCCGGAAGTACGCCAGCATCCGGCTGGCCGCCCCTCCCGCGTCGGTGAATCCCGTGAGGGTCACCACGAGGGGAAGGCCGCTCGGGATCGGCGGGGCGCTGGCGACACGCTCATAGAGGGGACCCTGCAGTGGCATGTCTCCACTGTACGAGTCCTCTGCGACGCGGGGCCTGCGTGACGGCCCTCGCATGCCGCTGACAGCGAACACGGGTCGATCGGGGTGGCCTCCGGCCGTTCGGGGCAAAACTAGGATGGACGGCATGCCGTTCCCGGAGCTGTCGTACACCACCGCCGCCCTGACCGACATCGATGCCGATGCCTGGGTGCTCGCGCTCCCCCCGCTGGACGACGCGATCTCGGCGCTGGCGGACTTCCCGGGGCTGGATGACTCGCTGTCGGCCCTCGGCTTCACGGGGAACGCAGGGTCGGTGGTGCGCGTCTTCGCGCCAGAGACCACGACGCGTCCGCTGTTCGTCGTCGGAACGGGCGCGCAGCCCACGGCGGATGCTCTGCGAGATGCCATCGGTGCCGCCGTGCGGACGACGACGGGTTTCACCACGCTGGCCGTCGCCGCGCCGGGCGCAGTCGGACGAGAACGCGCGATCGGCGAGGGTGCCGTGCTCGGTGGCTACCGTTTCGACGACTACAAGTCGGATCGCGGAGCGCAGCGTGCCGCCCGCGTCGTGGTCTCCAGCCCCCAGCCCGTCAATGCTGACGACAGTGCCGCCGTCGCGGCGATCGGTTCCGCTTCGGCCCTCGTCAAAGACCTCGTGAACACGCCGGCGGAGTGGCTCGGGCCACAGGAGTTCGCCGAGCGCGCGATCGAGGCGCTGTCCGGTCTCCCCGTCAGCGTGGAGGTCCTCGACGAGGCGGAGCTGGCTGCCCAGGGGTTCGGCGGGATCCTCGGCGTCGGAAAGGGATCTGATCGGCCGCCGCGCTTCGTGCGCCTGGACTACACGCCGGCCGATGCGGAAAGTGCGCGCCATGTGGCTCTCGTCGGCAAGGGCATCACCTTCGACACCGGCGGCCTGTCACTCAAGCCGCCCGCGAGCATGGTGGGGATGAAGTACGACATGTGCGGTGCCGCCACGGCACTCGCCGTCGTCCGCGCGGTCGCCGAGCTCGCCCTGCCGGTGCGCGTGACCGGGTGGCTCTGCGTCGCCGACAACATGCCCTCGGGACGGGCGACGCGCCCGGGCGACGTGGTGCGCATCCTCGACGGCACCACCGTCGAAGTGCTCAACACCGACGCGGAGGGGCGCCTGGTCCTCGCGGACGGCCTCGTGGCCGCCAGTCGCGCGCATCCCGACGTCATCGTCGACATCGCCACCCTCACGGGCGCCATCACGGTCGCCCTCGGCAACCGCTACGCGGGCGTGATGGGCGATGACAGTGCCGTGGCGGCGTATCTGGCTGCCGCGCAGCGCGTCGGTGAGCTGGCGTGGCAGCTTCCTCTTCCCGATCACATGGAGGATGAGCTCGACTCCCCTATCGCCGACCTGCAGAACGCGACGATCGGCGATCCGGCCGGGGGGTCCCTGTTTGCCGGGCTGTTCCTGCGCCGCTTCATCGGCCGCACCTCCGATGCCGAGGATGCTCCGCGCATCCCGTGGGTGCATCTCGACATCGCGGGGGCCGGGACGACCAAGGCGGCCTTCGGGGCTACCGACAAAGGCCCCACGGCGGCGACGGTGCGCTCGCTCGTCGAGTTCATCGCAGGAGGCGCGCAGTGAGTGAACACGCATTCGACATCGTCGTTCTCGGGGGAGGCAGCGGCGGGTATGCCGCAGCGCTTCGCGCACGCGAGCTCGGCAAGACGGTCGCGGTCATCGAGAAAGACAAGGTGGGTGGCACCTGCCTCCACCGCGGCTGTATTCCCACGAAGGCACTGCTCCACGCCGCGGAGGTCGCCGATCACGTGAGAGACGCCGCGAGCGTCGGTGTCTCCGCGTCCTTCGTCGGCATCGATACCGCAGCGGTGACCTCGTATCGGGAGGGGATCGTCGCCAAGAAGTACAAGGGGCTGGAAGGTCTCCTCAAGGCACGCGGCGTCACCGTCGTCGCGGGAGAGGGTCGACTCCTCCCGGACCGGGGGATCCAGGTGGGCGATGACGTCTATCGCGGTGCCGATGTGGTCCTCGCCACGGGGTCCTACAGCCGGGTGCTTCCGGGCATCACGATTGAAGGTCGGGTTCTCACCAGCGAGCAGGCGCTGGCTCTGGACGAAGTTCCGGAGCGCGTGATCATCCTCGGCGGTGGCGTGATCGGCGTCGAGTTCGCGAGCGTCTGGCGGTCGTTCGGGGCCGAGGTGACGATCGTCGAAGCCCTGGACCACCTCGTTCCGCAGGAGGACGTCGCTCTCAGCAAGGCCCTCGAGCGTGCGTTCCGCAAGCGCGGAATCACATCCCGCCTCGGTACGCGCTTCTCGTCCGTCGCGCAGAACGAGACGGGTGTGGTCGTCTCGCTCGAAGACGGCAGCGCCTTGGAGGCGGACTACCTCCTGGTCGCGGTCGGACGCGGCCCGTCGACCTCGGGGCTCGGGTTCGAGGAGGCCGGAGTTCGCCTTGACCGCGGATTCGTCGTCGTCGACGACGCTCTCCAGACCACCGTCCCGCACGTGTGGGCCGTGGGAGACATCGTTTTCGGTCTGCAGTTGGCCCATCGCGGCTTCCAGCAGGGCATCTTCGTCGCCGAGCACATCGCGGGGCTGTCGCCCTCGCCGATCGTCGAGTCCACCATCCCGCGTGTGACCTACAGCAGCCCGGAGGTAGCCTCCGTGGGGCTCACCGAGGCTCAGGCACGAGCCGCGCACGGTGATGCCGTCGTGGCCTACGAGTACAACCTGGCCGGGAACGGCAAGAGTGAGATCCTCGGCACAGCCGGTCTCGTCAAGGTCGTCCGTCGGGCCGAAGGTCCCATCATCGGTGTCCACCTCGTGGGTGACCGAGTGGGAGAGTTGATCACCGAGGGGCAGCTGGCGGTCGGCTGGGAGGCCCATCCGGAGGATCTCGCCCCCCTGATCCACGCTCATCCGACGCAGAGCGAGGCGCTGGGCGAGGCGTTCCTCGCTCTTGCCGGGAAGCCCCTGCACGCCCTCTGACGACCCGCTCGCGCAGGTCACTAAGCTTAAGAAGACATCGACACGTCTAAAGGAGACACACCTATGAGCACACCCGTGATCCTCCCCGCGCTCGGCGAGAGCGTCACCGAGGGTACGGTGACCCGCTGGCTCAAGCAGGTCGGTGACACCGTCCAGGCCGACGAAGGTCTCTTGGAGATCTCGACCGACAAGGTCGACACCGAGATCCCGTCTCCGGTCAGCGGCGTGATCGAGGAGATCCTGGTTCAGGAGGACGAGACCGTCGAGGTCGGCGCAGTCCTCGCCAAGATCGGTGACGGTTCTGGCGCCGGCGGCACCGACGACGCCCCCGCGCAGGAGCAGTCCGAGCACGCAGCCGCTGAGCCGGCTGCCGAGCCCGCGCAGGAGCCGGAGCCCGCCGCGCCTGCCGCGACGGCCGACGAGCAGCCCGCCCCGGCCGCGGGCGGCGATGCCAAGGATGTCGTCCTCCCCGAACTCGGTGAGAGTGTCACCGAGGGCACCGTCACGCGCTGGCTCAAGCAGGTCGGTGACGACGTGGCCGTCGACGAGCCGCTTCTGGAGATCTCCACCGACAAGGTCGACACCGAGATCCCGTCGCCCGTCGCCGGAACCCTCCAGGAGATCGTCGTCGGTGAGGACGAGACGGTCGCTGTCGGCGCCGTACTGGCGCGCATCGGATCGGGGGCCCCGGCCGCCGCTCCCGCCACGCCGGAGCCCGCTCCTACTGCAGCGCCGGAGCCCGCTCCTACTGCAGCACCGGAGCCCGCACCTGCGGCAGCACCGGAGCCCGCTTCCGCCCCGGCCGCTGCTCCGGCGCCGGCTCAGGCGCCCGCTCCCGCAGCGGCACCCGCGCCGGCTTCGCCCTCCGTCCCGTCGGCGGACTCCGAAGACGACGGCCCCACCTATGTGACGCCGCTGGTACGTCGCCTCGCTCAGCAGCAGGGCGTCGACCTGGCAACGGTCACGGGCACCGGTGTAGGCGGGCGGATCCGCAAGGAAGACGTCCTCAAGGCCGCCGAGAGTGCAGCATCCGCGCCCGCGAGTGCTCCGGCTGCCGCGGCACCGGCCGCACCTGCTCGAGAGATCTCGGAGCTTCGTGGAACCACCCAGCCGATGTCGCGCCTGCGCAAGGTGCTCGCCGAGCGCGCCGTGGCCTCGATGCAGCAGACGGCGCAGCTGACGACCGTGATCGAGGTCGACGTCACGAAGCTCTCGAACTTCCGCGACACCGTGAAGGGCACGTTCCAGCAGAAGACCGGCGACAAGCTGTCGTTCCTGCCGTTCTTTGCGCTGGCAGCCGCGGAGGCGCTGCAGGCGTACCCGATCATCAATGCGACCGTCGATGGCACGGACATCGTCTACCCGGCGACCGAGAACCTGTCGATCGCCGTCGACACGGAGCGCGGCCTCCTCACTCCCGTTCTGCGGGATGCTGCGTCGAAGAACCTCGCCCAGATCGCTCACGAGATCGCCGACCTCGTCGCGCGCACGCGTGACAACAAGCTCAAGCCGGACGAGCTCGCGGGAGGGACGTTCACCCTGACCAACACCGGCTCGCGCGGCGCGCTCTTCGACACTCCCGTCGTGTTCCTGCCCCAGTCCGCCATCCTCGGCACGGGCGTCGTCGTCAAGCGTCCGGGCGTCGTGAACGTGGACGGCAAGGACGCGATCTCGGTGCGCTCGTACGTGTACCTCGCGCTGTCGTACGACCACCGCACGATCGATGGCGCCGATGCGGCACGATTCCTCGGAGCGGTCAAGTCTCGCCTCGAAGCCGCCGACTTCGAGGGCCAGCTCGGTATCTGATTCGGCTCCCTCATGGCTGATCCGCGACATCGAAGACATCGCGGATCAGCCATGAGTCGTTTGAGCGGACGATGACGGCGTACTGAGCCGCGTGCTCGGGAGCCTCGATACGCAGCACCGCCACTCCCCCATAACGCTCGACCACGGTCGTCGTGCGGTCCACCCCCTCGGCGTCTGTGACCCCAGACGGGAAGGTGTCGTGAGGGTCCTCTACGACACTGGCGTCGCACGACGCCGCGCACGCTGCGTACGTCTCGATCAGCTGGCCCGCTGTGTGCGCGAGCGTCGGTGTCTTCTCCTCGAGCGCGCCGCTCGTCGGCTCGACCTCCGTGCGTGACTCCATCCCGTCGTCCTTCGTCGCGGAGGGAGGCGGAGACGTCGACGGCCATGACGCTGTCTGTCCGCGGGGGACGTCCCCGGTCGCGGCGCTGCCATCGGCCTCGGTGTCGCCGTCGGGCCAGTTCACTCCGATCACGATCACCGCAGCCATGGCGGCCGCGGCCACCAGGAGTGGACGCCGTGATCTGGGCGTCCGCGTTCGCGGTCGCGCCCGCTCGCTGTGCGTCGACCGAGGGCGGTCGCTCCGCGTGAGCAGACGGTTGAGCCGTTCGACGATCGGGTGATCGACGAAGCCGTGCAACGCGGAAGGAAGGCGTCGACCATGCTCCAAGGCGCCCTCGGAACTCGTCAGTTCTGCGCGAGCGGCGAGGTGACGGGCCGGAAGCGAGACGAACTCGGTGGCAAGCGGTGCCGGTTCTGCGGCAGCGAACAAGCGAGCCTCGAGTTCCTCGACCGCCGAAGCAGAGCCGAGGGACGCGATCGCGCCCGACACCTCGCTCACCGCTTCAGCGAGGTGGCTCGGGGCGCGCTCGACGATGTGGGCCACCATCTCGCGCGTCGTCTGCCGCCAATCCTGCGTCCCCACCCCCGCGAGCACCGGCCGCCCGTCTGAAGTCACCCACCACTCGCCCCGGTCCACTCCGCGCATGTGCGCAGAGGCGCTCCCCCGCAGAATGCTCACGCCGAGAGTCACGATCTCGCCATCGCCGAGCCGCGTCCGGCGGACGAGCCAGTCGCCCAGGCGATGAGGGCAATGCGGAACCGCCACGACGGGACCGTCATCGGACTGGCCGAGGTCGACGGGGGCAAGGAGGTGATCGGCCCCGCTGGCGTCCCAGCAGCGGTCGTCTTGCCACAGCGCGCCCGAGGTCCAGACCACGGGGGGATCGCCGGCCACGAGGTCGCCGGGGTAAGGTGCGTCTCCGGGGGCGAGCCGCCGCAGCGGGCTCGGATGCAACGGATCGGACATGGCAGTGAGTCTCGCGTTTTCGCACTCCACGATCACGTGCCTGATCGCGGCCTGTGCACAACCGGCATGAGTTGCGTGCTGTGACGTCGGCCCCGCGGCGAAGGTAGGCTGGTGCCCATGTCATCGCGCAGTTCCGCACCCGAGAAGCGGCCCGGTTTCTTCAGCCAGATCCGATCCCTGCTGACTTTCACGAAAGACGTCTATCCCTGGACGCCGTGGGTGCTGCTGTCCATCCTCATCGTCGGTACGGCTCTCGGTGTCGTCGCGGGCTTCCTCATCCCGCCGGCTCCCCTGTGGAGCATCATCCTGTGGGGCGTGACCGGACTGCTGTTCGGACTGCTGGCGGCCATGATCACGCTGACCCGGGTCTCCACGAAGGCCATGTACAAGAAGATCGACGGTGTCCCGGGAGCGGCGGGGCACGTCCTGTCCACGGGGCTGGGTCGCCGCTGGGTGGCCTCGGACACGCCTGTCGGCGTCAACCCGAAGACGCAGGACGCTGTCTACCGCGTGATCGGACGCGGCGGCGTCGTCATCGTGGGCGAGGGCGCGCGCGGCCGGCTGACGCGGCTCATCAACGACGAGCGGGTGAAGGTCCAGCGTGTGGCCTCTGGCGTCCCCGTCCACGTTCTGCACATCGGCCACGGCGAGGGCGACGTGCCGATCGGCAAGCTCGCCTCGACCATCAAGGCGCTCCCGAAGAAGGTCGATCGCGTCACGATGGCCGCTGTCGTCAAGCGAGTGGACTCCGTATCTCAATCGGTGACGTCTCTGCCGATCCCGAAGGGCATCGACCCGATGAAGGCCCGCGCTCAGCGGCCGCGCTGACCCGCCTCGTCGGAGGGATCCGTTCTAGCTGCGGATGAGGACCGTCCCGGCCGCCTTGTCGTGGAGCCCGCGCTGGTCGGGGTCCCAGATCACGGCGGGGATCACGAGCACCAGGAGAGCGGTCCGCACGATCGGGCGCCAGAGTCCCACCCATCCGCCGTGCAGACGCTGCAGCCGCAGACCGACGAGGCGGTGTCCGGGACTTCCACCGAGCGTCGGGAGGAAGAGGACCTGGACGATGGCGAACACCGCGGTCGTCGCGAGGGCGTCGTAGGAGAAGAACGCGATCGAGACGATGACGGCGCACGCCCAGTCGATCGCGAGCGCGGCAATCCTCCGGCCCGGTCGAGCGATGCTCCCCTTCCCGTCGACGGGCATCCCGAGTCGTTGGCCGGGGAACGCGTTCTCGGTCGGGGTCACCGCTCCAGCGTATCGGCGTCCGTGTAACATGCCCGAAACACAGGAGATACTGCCGGGCAACCCGCCCTCGCTAGGTTCGGGAGGAGCCTGGCAGCGTCAGGCCGATACCCACCCGATCTTGGAGACTCCATGTTCAAAGATTCATCCGAGGTGCTCAAGTACATCAAGGACGAGGACGTCAAGTTCCTCGACATCCGTTTCACGGATCTTCCGGGTGTGCAGCAGCACTTCAACATCCCCGCTTCGACCGTCGACGAGGAGTTCTTCACCGTCGGTCAGCTCTTCGACGGCTCCTCGATCCGTGGGTTTGCGAACATCCACGAGTCCGACATGCAGTTGATCCCCGACGTCTCCACGGCCTACCTCGACCCGTTCCGCGAGGCCAAGACGCTCGTGATGGTCTTCGACATCTACAACCCCCGCAACGGTGAGATCTACGCGAAGGACCCGCGTCAGGTCGCCAAGAAGGCGGAGAAGTACCTGGCGTCGACCGGCATCGCCGACACGGCATTCTTCGCCCCCGAGGCCGAGTTCTACATCTTCGACGACGTCCGCTACTCGGTGACGCAGAACGCCAGCTTCTACAGCGTCGATTCCGAAGAGGGCGCGTGGAACACCGGACGTGAGGAAGAAGGCGGCAACCTCGCCAACAAGACCCCCTACAAGGGCGGCTACTTCCCCGTCTCCCCCGTCGACAAGACGGCCGACCTTCGCGACGACATCTCGCTGCACCTCATCGACGCGGGCCTTCACCTGGAGCGGGCTCACCACGAGGTCGGCACCGGTGGACAGCAGGAGATCAACTACCGCTTCGACACCATGGTGCACGCGGCCGACGACATCCTGAAGTTCAAGTACATCGTCAAGAACGTCGCCGAGCAGTGGGGCAAGGTCGCGACCTTCATGCCCAAGCCGCTCTTCGGTGACAACGGCTCGGGCATGCACACGCACCAGTCGCTGTGGCTGAACGGCCAGCCGCTCTTCTACGACGAGAAGGGCTACGGAGGCCTCTCCGACACTGCTCGCTGGTACATCGGCGGCCTGCTCGCGCACGCTCCCGCCGTCCTGGCCTTCACCAACCCGACGCTGAACTCCTACAAGCGTCTCGTCAAGGGCTACGAGGCGCCGGTGAACCTCGTCTACTCGGCCGGCAACCGCTCGGCTGCCATCCGTATCCCCATCACGGGATCGAACCCCAAGGCGAAGCGCATCGAGTTCCGCGCGCCCGACGCCTCGGGAAACCCCTACCTCGCCTTCGCGGCGCAGATGATGGCGGGCCTCGACGGAATCAAGAACCGCATCGAGCCGCACGAGCCCGTGGACAAGGACCTTTACGAGCTTCCGCCCGAGGAGGCCAAGAACATCCCGCAGGTGCCGAACTCGCTGCTGGACTCGCTCGAGGCGCTGCGTGCCGACCACGAGTTCCTGCTCGCGGGTGGCGTGTTCACGCCCGAGCTGATCGAGACCTGGATCGAGTACAAGATCGAGAACGAGATCAAGCCGCTCGCGGCGCGTCCGCACCCGTTCGAGTACGAGCTGTACTTCGGCGTCTGACAGAAGCCTGTCGCGGAAGAGCCCTCGGAGGATCACCTCCGAGGGCTCTTCCCGTCCGAGGCGGTGCGTCGCCGGACGTGCCCCGTCTCAGCGGCGTGCAGACGGGACCTTCGGCGCCAACGGACCGACGGGGCCGGGTACCGGGGGCGGAGTCAGCTTCGTCACCCGGGCATTCGGTGCGAAGGTCCACAGCACCGCGCCCTTGTCGTTCTGGAGGCGCCACCAGCCCGCGTACGAGCCGGTGAGGATGTAGGACGTGCCCTTCGCCACCGACAACCGCCCCTTCGCGCAGGTCGTGGAGGGGGCGGTGCGAACGGTGGTCGCATTCGCGATGACGGTCGCGACGTCCGCCCGCGAGAAGATCTCCGCACGCACAGGTGCCGTGCAAGCCCCGATGGTCGAGGGCGCGCCCGTCGTGGTCTTCACGCCCTTCGCGAACCAGTCGACGTAGTAGTTGTAGAAGTTCCGGTTGCCGTAGCTGGAGCAGGGGTCGCCGGATCCGTAGCCCGCCGCGAGGGCGGAGATGTTCGGCCGGTACGGCGTGTAGTTGTACAGATTCGCGGTGGCCTGGTTCTTGATGAACACACGGGATTCTCCGCAGGCGGCATCGGGGTGCCACTTGATCGTGTTCGTCTGCCCCGCGCGATAGCGGAACGAGGACGGCTTCTTGGTGTAGATCTGCATCTGACGGGCGCCGAGATACACCTGGTTGACGAAGCCCGCCGCCGCAGCCGAGCACGGCGCGGTGTCGGGGCAGTCCTGACCCATCGCCGCGCGGTAGGCCCATGCGCTCGGGGCGGTCGCGGTCACGAGACCCTGCTCCTTTTGCAGCATGACGAGGATCACTCGCGGATTGATCCCGCAGGCCACGGCAACGCTCGTGATGATGTCGGCTGCCCGCGCCTTCGTCTGTTTCGGCATCGCGCTGCAGTAGGCGTCAGCTGCGCGTGCGGGGATGTCGGCCACGAAATCCTTGAGACACCTCGGCGCCCCCGCGGTCGCTTTGCAGCTCGTCACACGTGCACGGAGGAAGGTCTGCACCTGGGCCGCCGTCATCGATCGCGCGGAGAAGAACTCGGCATCGCTGATGAGATATCCGCCATCGCGGATCGTCCCGGGCAGGGGGGCCTGCGCCGCGGCGGCGGGGACAGCACCGCCCGAAAGGAGCGCGATGACGAGCATGGCGGCGATGACGGCGGGGCGCAGTGCGCGGTGAAGGAAGCGGGACATGTCCCTGCCGATGCTATCGGTCCGGCGGTGCCGCCTCCCGGTCAGCCGTAGAAGAGCTTCTCGAACACCCGGCGAGCCCGGCGCGAGCGGCGCAGCCACTCTTCTTCCACGAGGGTGGCGGACCGCGGCGGGTACTCGAGCAGGCGCCCGATTCCATCGAGCTTCGCGCGGTCCACGGGAAGCACGTCGCTGGTCTGTCCGGAAAGGAGGGTGTTCGCCGACCGCAGTCGGCTGGCCAGCCGCCAGCTCGCGGCGAGCCGGTCGGCCGCCGCATCTGGCACCAGTCCGGCGTCGCGCGCCGCAGAGAGCGCGTCGATCGTGGAGGTCGTGCGCAGGCCCGGCAGGCGGTGTGCATGCTCCAGTTGCAGGATCTGGACGAGCCACTCGACGTCGCTGAGCCCGCCCGGCCCCAGCTTGAGGTGACGGCTGCGGTCTCCCCCTTGGGGCAGCCGCTCGTTCTCCACGCGTGCCTTGATGCGCTTGATCTCTCGCAGCGCCTGTGGATCCACGCTCGCCGGATAGCGCACGTCGTCGGCGAGGGCCATGAAGCGTCCGATGAGCTTCGTGCTCCCCGCGACTCCCCGAGCACGAAGGAGCGCTTGCGCCTCCCACGACAGCGACCACCGCCGGTAGTAGGCCGCATAGGACTCGAGCGAACGCGCCATCGGTCCGTTGCGTCCCTCCGGACGCAGATCGGCGTCGAGGTCGAACGGCAGGCGGTGGTCCTCGGAATAGGTACGCAGTCCCGCGACGATCTGCAGAGCCAGCTCCTGAGCCCGGTGCGGCTCGACGCCGTTGGGCTCATAGACGTACATGACATCGGCGTCGGATCCGAACCCCAACTCCGCCCCGCCGAAGCGTCCCATCGCGATCACCGCGAAATCGAGGTCGGCGTCTTCCTCCGGCACCACTTCTCGGTGAACGGCGCGAAGCGTTGCCTGGATCGTCACTTCGCTGATCGTCGTGAGCGCCTGCGCCAGCTCTTCGATCGTGACGGTGTCGAGGATGGCGGCCAGCGCGAGTCTCAGCAGCTCCCGGCGGCGGAGGGCGCGGACGGCACTCATGGCGTCGTCGATGGACCGGTGGCGCGTCTGGATGGCGCGGGCCTCATCTTGGAGGACGACTCCCGAGCGCGGACGCAGTTGCTCGTCGGCGTCGAGCCAGGCAACCGACTCGGGGATCCACTCCATCAGCTCGCCCACGTACCGCGAACCCGACAGTGCGCGCGTGAGGCGCTCGGCGGCCCCCGCCGAGTCGCGCAGCATGCGGAGGAACCAGGGGGTGTCGCCGAGTCGCTCGCTGACCCGACGGAAGGCGAGGAGCCCGTAATCCGGGTCGACACCGTCGGCGAACCATCGGATCATCACGGGCATGAGGTGACGCTGGATGGTCGCCTTGCGGCTGATCCCGCTGGTCAGGGAGCCGATGTGGCGGAGAGCGCCCGCGGGGTCGCGGAAGCCGATCGCGGCCAGGCGGTCATGCGCCGCCTGCGCCGAGAGCGTCTGCTCATCGGCGGGGAGGGCTGCCACGGCGGACAGCAGCGGTCGATAGAAGAGACGGACGTGAATCTCGCGGACTTCGCGCTTGATCGACTCCCAGAGCTCCCAGACGGCAGGGCCGCTCTCGGCAAGGCGGGAAGCGCGCGCGAGGGTGCGCAGTCCCTCCGGTGTCGACGGCATCAGGTGCGTCCGCCGCAACCCAGCCAGCTGGAGGCGATGCTCGAGAACGCGCAGCGCGCGGTAATGCTGCGAGAACGTCGCGGCCTCGGAGCGGCCGATGTAGCCCTCCGCGACCAGGGCCTCCAACGCCGAGAGCGTCCCGCGTTGACGCACGTTCTCGTCGGCGAGCCCGTGAACCAACTGCAGCAACTGGACGGTGAACTCGACGTCGCGGATGCCGCCCGGTCCGAGCTTGAGCTGATAGGCCACCTCTCCCGAAGGGATGTGCTCGGTCACCCGCTCCCGCATGCGTTGGACGCTGTCGACGAAGTTCTCCCGAGCGGCGCTCGTCCAGACCTTCGGTTGGACCGCGGAGACATACGCCTCTCCGAGCGATGCATCGCCGGCGATCGCGCGCGCCTTCAGGAGCGCCTGGAACTCCCAGCTCTTGGCCCACCTCTCGTAGTACGACAGGTGCGAGTCGAGGCTTCGGACCAGCGCGCCTTGCTTGCCTTCCGGACGCAGGTTGGCGTCCACCTCCCACAGAGGCGGCTCGATCTCCATGCCGGAGATGCCGCGCATCGTCTGAACGGCGAGGCGGGTCGCGATGTCGATCGCTCTGCTCTCGCTCAGTCCCTCGCCATCGGCCGCGGATGTGCCGCCGACGAAGATGACGTCGACGTCGCTGACGTAGTTGAGCTCACGGGCTCCGGTCTTGCCCATTCCGATGATGGCCAGCCGAGCCGCGGCGACCTCTTCGCGGGGGAACAGGCCGCCGACCCCCGCTCGTCCCGAGATCCGCGTGCGCGCGACGCTCAGCGATGCCTCCAGCGCGGCCGCGGCGGCATCGGCGAGCGACGCCGCCACCTCGGCCAGCACCTCGGTGGCGTCGGGAGCGGCGAGGTCGTGGACGGCGATGCGAGCGACCAGGCGCCGGTACCGCACGCGCAGCGCCACCCAGGCCTGCTCGTCGCCCCGCGCCGCAAAGCCTGCGTCGTCGGACTCGACGGCGGCCAGAAGCTCGTCACGCAGCTCCTGAGCCGTCGGCAGCGCTGACCGGTAACCGAGATCCCGGAGCTCCTCGGGGTGGCGGAGGTAGAAGTCCGCGAATCCGTCCGAGGCCCCCAGGAGCGACCAGGCCGCCCGCGGCTCACGCTCGAGAACGCCGCGGACCTCGTCGGCGGAGCGACGGGCGATGCGGACGAGGGCGGACAAGGCCGCGTCGGGATCGGCGGCGCTTCCAGCTTCCCGAGCGAGGTCCTCTCGCGGGGCGCCGACCAGCGACGACAGCTCGTCGAGCAACGCGTCGGCCTGCCCGAGCTCGCTGAAGCCCGCGCGTGCGAGTCCCGTCAGCGACGACGATCGCGCGTGCGCCGACATGAGACCTACAGCATCTCCAGGTTGCTCTTCAGCTCGAACGGGGTGACCTGGGCGCGGTACTCCTGCCATTCGCGGCGCTTGTTGAGCAGGACGTAGTTGAAGACCTGCTCCCCGAGGGTCTCGGCGACCAGTTCCGACTCCTCCATGTACTCCAGAGCGTGATCGAGGCTCGCCGGCAACGCTTCGTACCCGAGGGCGCGACGCTCGGCGTCGGTCAGCGACCACACGTTGTCCTCGGCCTCGGCGGGGAGCTCGTATCCCTCGTCGATGCCCTTGAGCCCGGCAGCGAGCATGAGGGCGAAGGACAGGTACGGGTTGGCGGCGGAGTCGAGCGCGCGGTACTCCCCGCGCGTCGACTGTCCCGTCTTCGGCTTGTACATCGGTACCCGACCGAGAGCGGAACGGTTGTGGTGCCCCCAACCGATGTAGCTGGGAGCCTCATCCCCGCCCCACAAACGCTTGTAGGAGTTGACGAACTGGTTCGTGACGGCCGCGATCTCGTTGGCGTGGCGGAGGAGGCCGGCGATGAACTGTCGCCCGGTCTGCGACAGCTGGTACTGCGCACCCTCCTCGTAGAACGCGTTGACGTCGCCCTCGAACAGGGACATGTGCGTGTGCATACCGCTGCCGGGGTGGCCGCTCAGGGGCTTCGGCATGAACGTCGCGTAGACGCCCTGCTCGATCGCCACTTCCTTGACGACCGTGCGGAACGTCATGATGTTGTCCGCCGTCGCCAGGGCATCGGCGTACCGGAGGTCGATCTCGTTCTGTCCGGGCCCGCCTTCGTGGTGGCTGTACTCGACGGAGATGCCCAGATCCTCCAGCATCCGCACCGAACGTCGACGGAAGTCGTGCGCGGTCCCTCCCGGAACGTTGTCGAAGTACCCCGCCGAGTCCACCGGCTCCGGCCCGCCCGGCCCGAACGACGAGGACTTCAGCAGGTAGAACTCGATTTCGGGGTGCGTGTAGAAGGTGAAACCCGCATCGGCGGCCTTCGCGAGAGTGCGCTTGAGGACGTGCCGGGGGTCGGCCACGGCCGGCTGGCCGTCGGGGGTCGTGATGTCGCAGAACATGCGTGCGGTCGGATCGATCTCACCGCGCCACGGAAGAGTCTGGAAGGTGCTGGGGTCGGGATGGGCCAGCAGGTCGGACTCGTACGAACGCGTGAGTCCCTCGATGGCGGAGCCGTCGAAGCCCAGTCCCTCGGCGAAGGCTCCCTCGACCTCGGCGGGGGCGATCGCCACCGATTTGAGGGTGCCGATCACGTCCGTGAACCACAGGCGAACGAACTTGATGCCTCGTTCCTCGATCGTGCGCAGTACGAAGTCCCGCTGCTTGTCCATCGCGTCCTCTCCGATGCCGTGGATGTCAGACTATCGGCCCGAGTCGCTTGCGCTGTCCGTCGCCGCGCCGCCCTTCGCCGCGTCTTCGCGCGCCTCTTCCTCGGCCCAAGCACGCGATCTCGCCGCGATGACCTCGGGTGCCTGTGCTGCCTCCGCCTCCGTGTCGAAGGGGCCGGCCCGATCGACGGACGGCGACTCGAAACCGCGTTCGACGCGCCCGGTCTTGAGGTTGTACCAGTACTTCTCGTCGGCTGCGGTCATGACGCCTCCTCGGGGCTGTGACGGTGGTCCTGCTCGATCCTAACGAGCGCTCGGTTCGCTCTCGATAGGCTGAGGCCATGGCGAGCAAGGCGACCCGCGCAGTCGGGGTGGACATCGGCGGCACGGGTATCAAGGGAGCTCTCGTCGACCTCGAACGTGGTGCGCTTCTGAGCGATCGCGTGAAGGTCGCCACGCCCGCGGGAGCGGAGCCGGTGGATGTCCTCGTCGCGGTGCGCACGGTGCTGGAGACCCTCGGGGTGTCGGAGGCGGACGTTCCGCTCGGAGTCGCGTTCCCCGCCATCGTCAAGCACGGACGGACGCTGTCGGCTGCGAACGTCTCGGACGCCTGGATCGGGTTCGAGGCAGAGCGGTTCTTCGAGGACGGACTCGGGCGGGAGATCCACTTCGCCAACGACGCGGATGTCGCCGGCGTCGCCGAGCTCCGTTATGGCGCCGCCGCCGACCAGGAGGGTCTGGTCATCCTGACGACGCTCGGCACCGGTATCGGAACCGCCATGCTGCACAAAGGCACGCTCATTCCGAACTCGGAACTCGGCCATCTCCAGCGCGCCGGCCACAAGAAGGACGCCGAGGCGTGGGCGGCGTACTCGGCGATGGAACGCGATGCGCTCGATTGGGCCGAGTGGTCCCGACGCCTGCAGTGGTACTACCGTCACCTCGAGTTCCTGCTGAGCCCCGACCTGTTCATCGTGGGCGGCGGCGTATCGAAGCACGCGCAGGAGTTCCTGCCGCTCCTCGACCTGCAGACGCCGATCGTGCCCGCCGTGCATCGCAACAACGCAGGGATCATCGGCGCCGCCGCGCTGGCCGTCTCCTGATCGGCAGCACCAGGGATCTCCGAGGGCGGGGCGAATGGGCCGGCCTGTACGCCGGGTTCTGTCCGGGGGCGTGAGCCCCGTGGACGGTCATCTCTCTCGGCGACACGTTGCCGTGCCGCTCCAGCGGCCTACCCGGGGACTCGGCGGGCCGCGTCGTCATCCCCTGTCTGGCCTTGCTCCGGGCGAGGTTTGCCGTGCGGGCCGTGTCACCACGGCCCCGGTGGTCTCTTACACCACCCTTTCACCCTTACCCGCCGAAGACGGCGGGCGGTCTGCTCTCTGTGGCACTGTCTCGCGGATCACTCCGGGTGGGTGTTACCCACCGCCCTGCCCTGTGGAGCCCGGACGTTCCTCGGTGCGGTCTCCCGCCACGCGACCGTCCGGCCGACCCATTCGCGTCGGTGAGTCTAGCGCGCCGATCCCGGAACTAGTGTAGAGTCCTCGATGTGTGGGCCCTCTGGGGTTGGGCCCGATGAGCAGGCTGGGGGGCTTGTCATGAAGAAGTCTGTATTCGCGCGCGCTGTCCTCGCGGGGGCGCTGTTGCTGTCACTGCCGACGGCGGCGCACGCTGCGACAGGAGACGACTACACGCCGGGAGTGGGCGGGAGCGTCACGCTTGCCGGATCCGATGTCTCGAGCGTGTGTGAGAACGACGTTCCGTGGATCTCGT
>JBMDWQ010000030.1:0-3450 GCA_048594675.1 Microbacterium sp.
GCCAGCGCCACGGTGCCGGGGAAGGTCTTGCGGATCTTCCGCATCTGAAGGAGCGGCGTCGGCGACGCCGGAGTATCGGCGGTGGTCATCGGTCCTTCTTCTCCTCGAGGAGGTAAGTGGCGGTCGCCTCATCGGTGACCAGCACAGAGCAGTAGTTGTTGGCGACCACGGCGCGGGCGACGGCCCTCTTGGCGGCGCCGCTGATGACCGCGATGGCCGAGTCGGCGCGGCGGAGATCATCGAGCGTGAGCCCCAGCGTCCGATCGTCGAGCTCGTGATCGACGATGTGCCCGTCGGAATCGACGAACCGGCCGACGATGTCGCCGACCGCGCCCTTCTCGACGAGCTCGCGCATCCGGGCCGGCGCGATGTAGCCACTCGAGACGAGCACCGATGCGGAGGTCACCGGTCCCGCGCTGAAGACGAGCGCCGATGCCGCGCGCGCCTTGTCCAGGATGGGCGCGACCATGCGATCGTCCTCGATGGCACGGCGGGTCGAGGCGTGCTCGAGGATCGCCGGGCTCGGAAGAAGGGTGACGGTCCCACCCGCCTTCTGCGCAATCGTCGTCGCGGTCGCCGAGGCCATGCCGACGCGACGGTTGACGGTCACGCCGCCATTGATCTGCACGACCTCGATGCCGCTGGCCCACCCATCGGGAAGTGCCGCCGCCACCTGCTGGAGCGTCCGCCCCCAGCTGATCCCGAGGGTGCGCGGCACAGGCCGCAGCGACGCGAGATAGTCCCCTGTAGCCGCCGCGACGCGCTCGGCCTGCTCGGACTCGTCCGCCAGCGCGGGTACCACGATCGCATCGCGTAGGCCATACTCCTCGCGGAGGCTTCGCTCCAGCGGCAGGCGACGCGCGCGAGGATGCGCGATCTCGATGCGGACGATCCCCGTCTCTTTCGCATAGGCCAGCAGGCGACCGACCTTCCACCGGTTGATCCCCAGGAGCGCTGCGGCCTCGGCCTGGCTCTTGCCGTCCTGGTAGCAGAGCTCCGCCGCCCGCACGGCCAGGGTGTCGTCGGCGCTCATCGACTCATCACCTCCCGGCGACCGGCCACGCCGTCGGCGAGCTCGGCGCTGATCCCCGCGACCAAGGACGTGGCCGCGAGGTAGTGGTCGTACGCCTCGCGTAGGGGCGCAACGGCATCCGGGCGAGGTTCGACGAGGGTGTACTCCGGTGCGAACCGTGCCGCCACATCGGCGACGGGCTCCCCGCTCACGGCGGCGACGCCGAGGATGCCGAGCGCCCGCGTCGTGAGGTTCTCACCGGCGATGAGACCGACGGGGCGACCGAGGGTATCGGCGGTGGTCTGCATCCACAGGCGGTTGTGGCGGATGCCGCCGGTCACGTACACGTGATCGGTATCGACGCCGACGGACTCGAACGACTCGAGCACCTGCCGAGTCCCGAACGTGACGGCCTCGACCGTCGCCCGGTAGATGTGCTCAGGGGTGGTGCCGAGCGAGAGCCCGAGCATCGCACCCCGGAGCTTCGGGTCGCGCAGCGGTGTGCGATTGCCCATGAAGTGATCGAGCACCAGGAGTCCGTGCGACGCAGGGGCCACCGCCTCCGCGCGGGAGATCAGGTCACCGATCCGGTGTCGCGTCACGCCGAGGATCCGTTCGGACAACCAGGAGAGCGCCGCTCCCGCCGAGATCTGGCCGCCCTCGACCAGCCAGCGCCCTTCGGTGAGCGCGCCCGGATAGGGCCCCCAGATCGTCGGGGAGAACACCGGTTCATCCAGCTCGGCGATGAAGGCGTTCGAGGTGCCCGCGACGATGGCCACCGGCTCCCCGGGCAGACCCGCCATCGACACGAGCGCGAGATGCGCGTCGATGCCGCCGGAGAACACACGCGCGCCGGGAGCGATGCCGAGCTCTGCCGCCGCGACCGACGACACCTCGCCCACGATCGCACCGACACGGTGGATCTCGCCCGGGAGCTTCTCGGCGAGGTCCTCGATGCCAAGCGCCGCGTAGAGATCGACGGGCATGGCGCCCGAACGGTGGTCGTAGTTCCATTTGCAGGTCGCGTTCATCCGCGAGCCGATCCACGCGCCCGTCAGGCGGAAGGTGAGGTAGTCGACCGACTCGCCGATCCGCGCCGCCCGACGATACACCTCCGGTTCGTGGCGAGCCAGCCACATGGCCTTCGGCACGAGCCACTCGGCGCTGTCGGACCCGCCCGAGAAGGTGAGGGCCGGGTGGTCGATCGTCGCGGTCTCGGCCGACTCGGCGACGGCACGGCTGTCCATCCAGAGGATCGCCGGCCGCAGAGCCGCGCCGCGCTCGTCGAGGACCACGACCGACGATGCCGTCGTGGCCACCCCGACCGCGTCGACCTCGGTGACGTCGGCATCTGCAAGCGCCTGGCGCGCCGCCTGCACGGCTGAGCGCCACCAGTCGTTCGGATTCTGCTCGGCCCAGCCCGGACGCGGGTAGCTCGTCACATATGGCGCGGACGCGTCACCGAGCCGAGTGCCGGACGCGTCGAAGACACCCGCCCGGGCGCCCTCGGTGCCGATGTCGATCGCGAGGGAGAACCCCATCGTTCCTGCCTTCTCTCAGTCCTGGTTCGGCAGAAACAGTACCTTCGAGCTGAAGATCGAGCGCTCGCCGAGCTGCTTCATCGTTTCGGGCAGCGCCTCGAGACCGAGTTCGTGCGTGATCATGAATTCCCAGCGGAGACGTCCGTCGGCCAAGGCCGCAGCCGACTCGACCCACTCGCGGCCGGGGAAAGGGGCCGAGAACGAGTTCCAGCTACCGTGCAGTGACGCCTCTCGACGCAGGAAATGACTGAAGGTGCTCTTGTCGAGCTCCACCGGCGAGTGCGGGATGCCGATGAAGACCGCCTCGCCGTGTCGCGCCGTGAGCGTGGTGGCCAGCGCGACGGTGGCCGGCACACCGGCTGACTCGATCACCACATCGAAGCCGAGGCCCGCGTGCGCGCGGGCCTGCTCGTCATCGTTGGCGGTGAGATCGGCGCCGGCTTCGACGGCCATCGCTGCCTTGTCGGCGCTGACGTCGACCGCGAGCACCTCTCGGGCGCCGCGGAGCTTCGCCCACTGCACGGCGAACAGACCGATCGGCCCCGCGCCGATCACGGCGACACGGGAGCCCTCAGTGAGCCCCGTGCGGTAGATGGCGTGGAGGGCGATCGCCGAGGGGTCCATCATCGCGGCGGCGCGCGGGTCGACACCCTCGGGCATGACAAAGGCGTTGCCCGCGTTCACCGAAACGTACTGGGCGTAGGCACCGTCCTGGCGGCTGCCGAAGTAGCCGTAGTCCTCGCAGAGCGAGAAGTGCCCCTCGCGGCAACTGTCGCAGTGGTAGCAAGGGATCAGGGGCGGCACGGTGATGAGCTGCCCCACCTCGAGACCCGTGACCTCGGCCCCCACCTCCACGATGTGGCCGGAGAACTCGTGGCCGCACACGATCGGGTGGTA
>JBMDWQ010000031.1:0-1888 GCA_048594675.1 Microbacterium sp.
CGGCCGCGCCTCTTCTCTCCCCTCGGCATCGGGGACGTCTCGTGGGATCGAAGCCCGAACGGTCGAGTGCTCGGCGGCGAGGGCCTGTCGCTTCGCACGGAGGAGATGGCACGCTTGGGCCTCCTGATCCGCGACCGGGGCGTCTGGGGCGGGCGGCGTCTGGTCTCGACGGGGATAGTGGATGCCATGCACGCGGGCTGGGTCGATACGCTGAGCACCGGCGAGGGGTACCGCCGGTACGCGCTGGCGGGCTGGGAGGGACCCGGCGACGCGTGGCGACTGCACGGCGCCTACGGGCAGCTCGTGATCTTCCTCGAGGACGCGGTCGTCACGGTCAGTGCGGACGACCACGAGGGCGCCGATGCGATGGCGGCGTTCATCGCGCGGACGATCGCCCGGGTCTGACGACGGCGCGTCGGACAGGGGCGAAAGGCGCTCCCCGGGAACCTGCACGCACCCTGCGAGTCAGCGGAGCGGTTCCAGCGCCTCCGGCACCGTCTGGGTGGTTCCGACCGCGCCGGCGGGATGGATGTCGAGGACCTGGTCGAAGCCGTACCCCCGCAGGCGCATGAGCACCGTGGCCACGGCGTCACCCCACACCGCGGTGACGAGCGTGCTGCCCATCGCGATCATCCCTCCCGGGTCGGCCTCCGGCTCGGTGTCGAGCACGACTGTGACCTGGGCGAGACGTCCGAGCGTCGAGGCGGGAGCGGCCGTGAGGGCGATGACCGACAATCCCCGGTCGATGGCACGCGCGGAGAGATCGTTGATCTCCGCCGACTCGCCTCCTCGTGAGATCGAGATGAGCACGTCGCCCCGGGTGAGCACACCCATCGTTCCGTGCAGAGCGTCCATCGCGTGGATGAAGGCGGCGGGCGTTCCGCAGACGGCGAGGAGGTGCGCCATTCGACGGGCGACGGCACCCGACGTGCCGGATCCCGTCACGAAGACCTTGCCCGACGTGCCCAGCAGCAGCTCGACGACCTCGGTGAACGAGTCGTCGAGCTGGTCGGCGACGGCCGCGACGGCCGAGGCCTCGGCGCGGACGATGCGACGGGCGGCGTCGAGGATGGCAGCGGAATTGCTCATGGGGATCCTTCGTTACGCGGCGGCCCACGCCGCGTGGCGCAGGGATGCCGGAGTCAATGTGTGGGGGTCGAGGAGGCTGCCGTCCGTGGCGCCGTTGCTCATCACGATCACGTCGTCGGACACGTCGCAGATCTCCTCCTCCTCGCTCGAGACGAGGACGACCGTCAGACCTTCACGATGGGCGAGTTGGCGGATCATCTCGTGGATGTCGGCCTTGACGCCGAGGTCGACGCCCTTCGTCGGCTCGTCCAGGAGGAGGACACGGGGTTCCTGGGCGAGCACGCGGGCGAGGAGAACCTTCTGCTGATTGCCGCCGGAGAGGCTGGCGATCGGGCCGGATCGATCTCCGCGCACCTTCAGCCGGTCCATGAAGACGGCGGCCTGCGTGCGCAGCGCGCGTCGGCTCAGCAAGCCCCGCACGTAGGCACGGCGCAGCACGGGGAGCATCGCGTTGACGCTGGAGTCCAGCTGGGGGACGATGCCGTCCACCTTGCGCTCCTCGGTGAGGTACACCACTCCGGATCGGCGGGCGGCGTCGGGCGACCGAGGGGAGTAGAGAGAACCGAACAGTCGCACGGAGCCCGCGCGCACGGGATCGAGACCCACGAGCGTGCGGAGCAGCTCCGTCCGTCCCGACCCGACGAGCCCGTATATGCCGAGGACGCGTCCGGCGCGTGCCCGCAGATCCACGCTCGTCAGGGCGTCGGTTCGCAAGCCCGTGATCTCGATCGTGACCGCGGCATCCGGGTCGGAGGCACGCGGCACGCGATCGCGTCGCCGGAGGAGTTCGACCGCCTCG
>JBMDWQ010000032.1:0-40834 GCA_048594675.1 Microbacterium sp.
GCGAGCTGGACCTCCGAGCCCGTGGCGATGAGGATCACATCGGGCCGGCCGCCGTCGGCGTCGACGAGCACATACGCGCCGCGCGCGACGCCGTCCGTCGTGGCGAAGCCGTCCTCCCCGCGGGGGAACACCGGGATGTTCTGACGGGTGAGCGCGAGGCCGACGGGCCCGTCCTGACGCCGGACGATCTCCGCCCACGCGGCCGAGGTCTCGTTGGCGTCGGCGGGGCGGACGACGGTGAAGTTGGGGATCAAGCGCAGGGTGGCCAACTGCTCGATCGGCTGGTGCGTGGGGCCGTCCTCGCCCAGGGCGACGGAGTCGTGCGTCCACACGAAGATCGAGGGAATGTTCATCAGGGCCGCCAGGCGCACGGCGGGACGCATGTAGTCGCTGAAGATCAGGAACGTGCCGCCGAAGGGACGGGTCGGTCCGTGCAGCTTGATGCCGTTGACGATGGCGCCCATCGCGTGCTCTCGGATACCGAAGTGAAGAACGCGTCCGTACGGATCACCGGACCATTCGTGCGTCGACCACTCGGAGGGGATGAAGCTCTTCGCATTCTTGATCGTGGTGAGGTTGGACTCCGCGAGGTCGGCCGACCCGCCCCACAGCTCGGGGAGCTGCGCGGCGAGCGCGTTGATGACCTGACCGGAAGCCGCTCGGGTGGAGACGTCCTTGCCCGCCTCGAACGACGGGGTAGAGAGGTCGGCGGGGAGCTCGCCTGCCTCGAGACGGTCCAGGAGCGCCTTGCGGTCGGGGTGTGCGGCGGCCCACGCGTCGAAGGACTCCTGCCACGCTGCGCGCTGCTCTGCTGCGCGGTCGGCGAGGGCGCGCGTGTGTGAGATCACCTCGTCGGCGACCACGAAGCTCTCGGAGGGGTCGAAGCCGAGCACCGCCTTGGTCGCGGCCAACTCATCGGCGCCGAGCGCCGAGCCGTGGATCTTGCCGGTGTTCTGCTTGCCCGGCGACGGCCAGCCGATGATCGTCTTGAGGATGATGAGCGAGGGCTTGTCGGTCTCGCCCTTGGCCGCCTCGATCGCGGCGAAGAGCGCGGGGACGTCTTCGACGTACTCGCCGGTCTGCTTCCAGTCGACCGTCTGCACGTGCCAGCCGTAGGCCTCGTAGCGCTTCTGGACGTCCTCGGTGAAGGCGACGTTCGTGTCGTCCTCAATGGAGATCTGGTTGGAGTCGTAGATCGCGATGAGGTTGCCCAGCTCCTGGTGGCCGGCGAGCGAGCCGGCCTCGGCCGTGACGCCCTCTTGCAGGTCGCCGTCGCCCGCGATGACGTAGACGAAGTGGTCGAAGGGGCTCGTCCCTGCGGGGGCATCGGGGTCGAACAGGCCGCGCTCGTATCGGGCCGCGTAGGCGAAGCCGACGGCCGAGGCGAGACCCTGGCCCAGAGGACCGGTCGTGATCTCGACACCCTTCGTGTGCCCGTACTCGGGGTGACCCGGGGTGAGCGATCCCCATGTGCGCAGCGACTTGAGGTCGTCGAGCTCGAGACCGAAGCCGCCGAGGTAGAGCTGGACGTACTGGGTCAGGGAAGAGTGGCCCGCCGACAGGATGAACCGGTCGCGCCCGAGCCAGTCGGTGTCGCGAGGATCGTGGCGCAGCACCCGCTGATAGAGGAGATATGCCGCGGGGGCCAGGCTCATGGCCGTGCCGGGGTGCCCGTTGCCCACCTTCTCGACGGCGTCCGCCGCGAGGATGCGCGCCGTGTCCACCGCGCGCCGATCGATCTCATCCCATACCAGCTCTGACACCTGGTCGCCTTTCGTGAGGATGCGCCGGCAGCGGCCACGACCGCGATCGATTCCGAGCATCTCGGTCTCGACAGGGGAGTGGGTGGCACACGGGCGCGCGTAGGCCTCCAGCATATCGAAGCGGCATGCCCCGAGGTTCATCCGTTACGGCGGAGAAAGCCCCCGAGGCGCCGGTGACCGGCCCCTTCTCTCGGGGGGAGGCACGCCCGCTTCGTGGAGCCGATGCCATAGACTGTGCGGGACTTTTCCAACACCGGCGGGGGCGATGGACATCACGACGACGCAGGGCGTCCGGCAATCCGAGGGGCGCCGCTCGACGGGTCGGACCGTGCGCGCGTACGTGCAGCTCACCAAGCCGCGGGTGCTGGAGCTCCTCCTCGTGACGACCGTTCCGGTCATGATCCTGGCCCAGAACGGCCTTCCCGACCTCTGGCTCGTCCTCGCCACGGTCGTCGGCGGGTCGCTGAGCGCAGGGTCGGCCGCCGCATTCAACATGTACCTGGACCGCGACATCGACGCGCACATGCAGCGCACCGAGAACCGTCCGCTCGTCACCGGCGAGGTCTCGCCGCGTGGTGCTCTGGTCTTCGCGTGGACCCTGGCGATCGCGTCCACGGTGTGGCTGCTCGTCGCGACGAACTGGCTCGCGGCCGCACTGAGCGCCTTCGCGATCTTCTTCTACGTCGTCGTCTACACGATCATTCTCAAGCGCCGCACCGAGCAGAACATCGTGTGGGGCGGGATCGCCGGCTGCTTCCCGGTGCTGATCGGTTGGTCCGCCGTCACCGGTTCGCTCAGTTGGACGCCTCTCATCCTCTTCCTCCTCGTGTTCCTATGGACGCCACCGCACTACTGGCCGCTGTCGATGAAGTACAAGGGCGATTACGCGGATGTCGACGTTCCCATGCTGGGCGCGACCCGCGGCGGCACCCAGGTGGGGCTGCAGGTGATCCTGTACGCGTGGGCCACGGTCGCCTCGTCGCTCCTGCTCATCCCCGTCGCGCCGATGGGGATCGTCTACACGGTCTCGGCGCTCGTGTTCGGCGGCTGGTTCATCGTCGAGTCGCACGTCCTCTACAACCGTGCGGTGCGAGGTGAGCAGACGCGCCCCATGCGGGTCTTCCACGCCTCGATCACCTACCTGACGCTGTTGTTCGTCGCGATCGCGATCGATCCGCTGCTTCCTTTCTGATCCGCATCCGGGCCCACGTTCCGGCCGCCGCTTCGGGCGCCGTCGTCAACGCAGGCAACGGTGCATCCGCTCGGCGAAGGGCGCGAGGGGGCGATAGGTCGCCGAGAGCGCGATGACGGCTCGCCCCGTGTCGGGACAGAGCGAGACATGCGCCTGAGACCCCCACGTGCCGCCGTCGTGGTGGGCGATCGTGTGCTCGCCTCGTCGATCGAGGAACCAGCAGTACCCGATCTCGAAGCCGTTCGACAGCTCGGCTCGGGGCTGCAGGGCCGCGTCGATCCCGGCCACGACGTCGGCCGGTCCGTCGCCGAGTGCCGCATCGATGAGGCGGCGCAGGTCAGCCAGGTCTGAGGCCAGCATTCCCGCCGCAGGCAGGTGGTCTCTCAGGTACGGCACCGGCCGTCCGCGTCGGTTCCATCCCACCTCGACGCGGTCCGCGGGATCGGTCGGCCGATCGGTGCCCGTGCGGTGCATGCCGAGCGGTGTCAGTACCCGCTCGCTCAGAAGGCGTTCGTAGGACTCAGACCCCGAGGCGGCGGCGAGCGCGTCGCCGAGGAGACCCACGCCGAGGCTGGAGTAGGAGAAGGCGCGACGGGGTCGCGCTCTCCTCACGCACTCGTCGCGTTGGGCGACGAAGGTGCTGGCATCGATGTCCCGCCACGGATCCCGCGTGCTGAGTCCCCAGGCGACGGCGGCCTCTCGCCATCGCAGACGCGGCAGGGTGTTCGGCAGTCCCGTGTGATGCGTCGCCGCATCGACGAGACGCGGCGCGGATGCCGGAGCGTCCCGCCAGGGGAGCGCGTACCCGAGCGCGTCGTCCACGGGGCGATCGGGCTCCACCTCGCCGGTCTGCGCGAGGACGCCCAGCAGGATTCCGGTGACCGCCTTCGTCACCGACCCGATTTCGTACCGCCGGGTCTCGGCCCCTGCAGGGTGCCCCGCGGTCTCCCACGTACCGTCTCCGTGGCGGACGGCGACGGCCAGTGCTGCGGGAGAGCCTCCCGCCAGGGCGCTCGTCTCTGACGAGAGGTCTCGGATGGGGGCGGAAGGGGTCACGGCAGCCTCGCGGATCGGAACGGTCAGGAGTCGAGGTCCATCCTTCGCGTCGCCTCGACGCGGCGCCTCCGTCCCGCGGGGGAGCCGGGTCGTCCTCCGGGACCGATCCCGTCTCAGCGGGACGCGTCGACCGTCGCCGGGTCCTTCGTCGCGTCGTACCCGAGGTCGGCGTCGTACCCGAGGTCCCCGGCATCGGCGCGCGGTGCCTCCTCGTCGGCATCGGACGTGTCAGTGTGATCGGCGAGCTCATCGTCCATAGCGGCCGGCTCTTCCGTAGTGGACGCGGGAGTGAAGGAGCGCAGCGCGCCCAGAGTGAGGGCCAGGGCCAGGCCCACCAGGCCCGCGCCGATCAGCACCGTGCCCAGGACTGCCCAGATCTGACCGACGTAGACGTCGTTCGTCGTTGCGGTGCCGTCGGTCAGGCGGGCGTCCATCCCCCCGAGCCGGTCGAGTAGAAGATAGGCTCCGGCCCCTGCCGAAGCGAGGGAACCGACGATCAGGATCCAGAACGGGACGCTACGCGTGAGACGGGGGGTGCGGGACATGAAAGCTCCTCGGGCGGGCTCAGGGGATTGGTCGCCGGCTGACGACCTCCGCCACTGTGCTCGGTCGACCCGAGGGGAGTCGATGGGGCGACTATGAAGCTGCTGTGTCCTGCGCGGGCCGGCGAAGGCGGAGCACCACGACGGTCATCGTCGCGGCCGTCAGTGCGGCCAGGACCATGTGGACGCCCACGGCGAGTTCGGGGAGCCCGTTGCGGGCCTGGTAGAGCCCGACGGCGATCTGGACGATCTCGACCACCAGGAGGGTCGTGACCCATCGGCGCGGGGGGAACCGGCCCACCCACGCGGTGACGGTCAGCACCAGAGTGAGGGCGAACAGCGCGTATCCGGGCCACGCGTGCACATGCTCGAGCAGCGTGGCGTCGAAGCCGTTGCGACCGGCCGTCGCATCTCCCGAGTGCGGCCCGGCGCCGGTCGTGAGCACACCGAACACGATCGTGAGCGCGAGGACGAGCGTCGTCACGTGGGTGAGGATCGCGAACCATCGCGGGACCGCCGCCACACGAGGTCCCGGAGGCGTCTGCAGTCGCACGAGGAGGGCGGCGGTCACGCAGACCAGGATGAGGGAGGCGACGTAATGGAACCCGACGATGAAGGGGTTCAGGCCCGTCCACACCGTGATCCCGCCGACGACCGCCTGCGCGACGATGCCGGCGAGCACGATCCAGGAGATCGCGAAGAGGTCGCGGCGATCCCGCCGCAGCGGCCACACCAGCACGAGGAGAGCCAGCGCGAGCAGGCCCAGCAGCGGGCTCATCAGGCGGTTGCCGAACTCGATCAGAGAGTGGACCCCGTCATCGACGAGAGCGGGGGTGGGAACGAGGGAATCGGCCGTGCACAGCGGCCATGTGGGGCAGCCGAGACCGGAACCCGTCAGGCGGACGGCTCCGCCGGTGCCGATGATGACGACGTTGCCGAGGAAGTTCAGCCAGGCGACCACCCGCAGGGGAGTCCCGATCCGCGAGACGTTGACAGCCGGGGAACGACGGGAACGATCCGTCCGTCGATCGGCCTGGACCTCGGACATGGATCGCCTCCTGATATGCCGCCGGAAAGGGCGCTCGGCCACGCCACAGGGAAGGGGTTGCCTGTAGACTTGAGGGGTTGAGAGGTTCGCGCGCCGCGCGTTCTGCTCACCTCAAGTCTAGGCGCGATGAGAGCGCCGGCTGTGCCCGAGCAGTCGGGTCAGCGACAACACGACCGGCCCTGAAAGCGGCATCCCCTCCTCGCCCACTCCCGAGGGTGGGGGAGTGCCGGAGCGGATGACACCGTTGCGGCCGAGAAGGAGGAAAGCCATGTCGGATGTGCTCATCGACCGCCCAGAGCTCGAAGGGCTGGGGGTGTACGAGTTCGGATGGCACGACGCCGACGCCGCCGGAGCGAGTGCGCGACGCGGCCTCAGCGACGCCGTCGTGCGCGACATCTCCGCGCTGAAGTCGGAGCCCGAATGGATGCTCAAGACCCGGCTGAAGGGGCTGCAGCTGTTCGAACGCAAGCCCATGCCGACGTGGGGCGCCGATCTCTCCGACATCGACTTCGACAACATCAAGTACTTCGTCCGCTCCACTGAGAAGCAGGCGCAGTCGTGGGAAGACCTCCCCGAGGACATCCGCAACACGTACGAGAAGCTGGGCATCCCGGAAGCGGAGCGCCAGCGGCTGGTGGCCGGTGTGGCCGCGCAGTACGAGTCCGAGGTCGTCTACCACCAGATCCGCGAAGACCTCGAGGCGCAGGGCGTCATCTTCTTGGACACCGACACGGCGTTGCGGGAGCACCCCGAGTTCTTCGAGGAGTACTTCGGCACGGTGATCCCCGCCGGCGACAACAAGTTCGCCGCGCTGAACACGGCGGTGTGGTCGGGCGGTTCCTTCGTGTACGTGCCGCCGGGTGTGCACGTCGAGATCCCGTTGCAGGCCTACTTCCGCATCAACACCGAGAACATGGGTCAGTTCGAGCGGACGCTGATCATCGCCGACGAGGACTCGTACGTCCACTACATCGAAGGCTGCACGGCGCCCATCTACAAGAGCGACTCCCTGCACTCCGCCGTCGTCGAGATCATCGTCAAGAAAAACGCCCGGGTGCGCTACACGACGATCCAGAACTGGTCGAACAACGTGTACAACCTCGTCACCAAGCGCGCCGTCGCCCACGAGGGCGCGACGATGGAGTGGGTGGACGGGAACATCGGCTCCAAGGTGACGATGAAGTACCCCTCGATCTACCTCATGGGCGAGCACGCCAAGGGGGAGACGCTCTCGGTGGCCTTCGCCGGCCCGGGCCAGCACCAGGACGCCGGCGCGAAGATGATCCACATGGCGCCGTACACGCAGTCCTCGATCGTCTCCAAGTCGATCGCCCGCGGTGGGGGCCGCGCCGGATACCGTGGCGAGGTCCGCGTGGACGCCAACGCCCACCACTCGGCCAACACCGTCCGCTGCGACGCGCTCCTGGTCGACACGATCTCCCGCTCCGACACCTACCCGGCCATCGACATCCGCGTCGATGACGTCCAGCTGGGCCACGAGGCGACGGTCTCCAAGGTGAGCGAGGAGCAGCTCTTCTACCTCATGAGCCGGGGCATGCCCGAAGACGAGGCGATGGCGATGATCGTGCGCGGTTTCATCGAGCCGATCGCGCGCGAGCTGCCCATGGAGTACGCCCTCGAGCTCAACAAGCTCATCGAGATGGGCATGGAAGGATCCGTCGGCTGATGACCACAGCGACTCAGACCCCCGCCGCCGCGGAGGGTCACATCGACCCTGCCGCCTCGCTGACCTCCGGGGCGACCGTCCCGGTGCAGACGCGGTCGGAACGTCCCACATCCTTCGACCCGTCCGATTTCCCGACGCCGACCGGCCGAGAGGTGAACTGGAAGCACACCCCGCTCTCGCTCGTGCGGGATCTGCTGCGCAACGAGCCCGGCCCGACCGGCGTCATCGCCGTCGACGTCTCTGCGCCCGGCGCCGTCGAGCAGCGCCGCCTCGCGATCGGCGAGGCGCCCCGCGGTGAGGTCTTCCGTCCCGAGGACCTCCCGAGCGCCATCGCGTGGACGCAGGAGGCCGAGGCGCCGCTCATCCGCATCCCCGCCGACACCGAGCTGGAGGAGCCGGTCATCGTCCGACTCACCGGGCGCGGCGGACTCGCGCATGCTCACGTCGTGATCGAGGCCGAGCGAGGCGCGCGCGGAACGGTCGTCCTTCAGCACGAGGGGCGGGCGCAGCAGGCGCAGAACGTGGAGATCATCGCCCGCGACGGGTCGGCGCTGACGGTGATCAGCCTGCAGCGGTGGGACGCCGATGCCGTGCATCTCGCGGCGCACCAGGCCCGCGTGGAGCGCGATGCGCACCTCACGCATGTGGTGGTGACGCTCGGTGGCGGTGTCGTCCGGGTCAACCCTTCGGTCGAGCTGGCTGGAGCCGGAGCCGAGGGTCGCCTCTACGGGCTCTCCTTCGCCGATGCCGGCCAGCACTTCGAGAGCCAGGTGTACCTCCACCACAAGGGTGCTCATACGACCGGCGACGTCCTCTACAAGGGGGCGCTCCAGGGCAGTGACGCGCGGAGCGTGTGGATCGGAGATGTCCTGATCGGCCCCGACGCCACGGGCACCGACTCGTATGAGGCCAACCGCAATCTGGTGCTCACCGACGGGGCACGTGCAGACTCGATCCCGAACCTGGAGATCGAGACCGGGGACATCGTGGGTGCCGGCCACGCGAGCGCGACCGGTCGGTTCGACGATGAGCAGCTGTTCTATCTCCAGGCGCGCGGCATCTCGGAGGACGAGGCTCGACGCCTCGTCGTGCTCGGCTTCCTGGCCGAGATCGTGCAGAAGATCGACGTTCCCGGACTCCAGGACGAGCTGATCGCCGCGATCGAGGCCGAGCTCGCGCTCACCGACGGCGCGGGAGAGCAGGAATGACCGCTCAGAAGGTGCTCAAGCTCAGCGAGATGGAGCAGGACACCGCCGTCCGTGTCGAGGTGGACGGCGTACCGATCGCCGTGGTGCTCGACGCTCAGGGTGAGGTCCACGCGATCGGCGACCTGTGCACGCACGGCGACATCTCCCTCTCCGACGGGTTCGTCGAGGGGGAGACCCTCGAATGCTGGGCCCACGGCTCGGCGTTCTCGCTGCGCACCGGTCGCCCCCTCAACCTTCCGGCCTACGAGCCGGTGCCCGTCTACGAAGTCACGATCGACGGCGACGATGTGCTCATCGATCCGTCCGTGACCAAAGAAGTGAACTGAAGAAGGTAATTGACATGGCTGTTCTCGAGATCCGCGACCTCCACGTGACGGTGGAGACGGATGCCGGCACGACCCCCATCCTCAACGGCGTCACCCTCACGGTGCGCACCGGTGAGACGCACGCGATCATGGGCCCCAACGGCTCGGGCAAGTCGACGCTCGCTTACACGATCGCCGGTCACCCGAAGTACACCGTCACGTCGGGCGCCATCACCCTGGACGGCGAGGACGTCCTGGCGATGTCGGTCGACGAGCGCGCCCGCGCGGGCCTGTTCCTCGCGATGCAGTACCCGGTGGAGATCCCCGGGGTGACGGTGACCAACTTCCTGCGGACGGCGAAGACCGCGATCGACGGGGAGGCCCCCGCGATCCGTGCGTGGACCAAGGACGTCAAGGAGGCGATGAAGAATCTTCGGATGGACCCGAAGTTCGCCGCGCGCAATGTCAACGAGGGGTTCTCCGGCGGCGAGAAGAAGCGCCACGAGATCCTCCAGCTCGAGCTTCTCCGGCCGGCGATCGCGGTGCTCGATGAGACCGACTCCGGTCTCGACGTCGACGCCCTGAAGATCGTCTCGGAGGGAGTCAACCGTGCGAAGGAGGCGACCGACCTCGGTGTTCTCCTCATCACCCACTACACGCGGATCCTTCGCTACATCAAGCCTGACTTCGTGCACGTGCTCGTCAAGGGCCGCGTCGCCGAAGAGGGCGGCCCCGAGCTCGCCGAGCGGCTGGAGAACGAGGGGTACGACCGCTACCTCGAGCCGACCGACGTGGTCGAGGCCTAGGATCGTCGCATGACCGCCACGCTCAGCCCCGAGAAGTACGACGAGGTGACCGAGTCCCTCAAGGACGTCATGGACCCCGAGCTCGGCATCAACGTCGTGGACCTCGGCCTGATCTATGACCTGAGCTGGGACGAGGAGAACGACGCTCTCGTCATCCACATGACGTTGACCTCCGCTGGCTGCCCGCTCACCGATGTCCTCGAAGAGCAGACGGCCCAGGCACTGGACGACGTCGTGGAGCGGTTCCGCATCAACTGGGTGTGGATGCCGCCGTGGGGTCCGGAGCGCATCACCGATGACGGACGCGACATGATGCGGGCGCTCGGCTTCGCCATCTGACGCCGCGTGACGCCGCCGTCCCTCGGCGGAACGAGTCTCGATAGGCTCGGACGGTGACTGTGGTTCCCCTCGAAGCCCTCCCTCTGGAGACCCTCCGACGCCGTTCGAGCTCCAAATGGAGAACCTACCCCGACGATGTCCTCCCGCTCTTCGTGGCGGAGACCGACTTCCCCTTGGCGGAGGCGATCCGGAGCCGACTGGCCGACGCGGTCGAGATCGGCGACACCGGATACACACCGGGCGATCCGGGCATCCGTGACGCGTACGTAGGTTTCGCCGCCCGCCGATTCGGATGGACCGTCGACCCGCGGCGGATCGTGACGACGGCCGACGTCATGATGGGAGTCGTCGAACTCCTCCGCGCCACGACCTCTCCCGGCGACAGGGTCGTGATCACGCCCCCGGTGTATCCGCCGTTCTGGATCTGCATCGACGAGGCCGGTGGCGTCGCAGAGGAGGTTCCGCTGCTGGACGACGGGCAGACGTGGCGACTCGACCTGGCGGGGATCGAAGCTGCTCTCGCCGGCGGTGCGCGTGCCGTGCTGTTGTGCAATCCCCACAACCCCACCGGATCGCTCCACGACCGTCAGTCACTCACCGCGCTCGCGGAGCTCGCCGACCGCTACGGCGCGATCGTCATCAGCGATGAGATCCACGCGCCGCTGGCGGCGCCCGGCGCAGGCTTCTCCCCCTTTCTCGCCGCTGGACCGGCTGCCGAGCGCGTCGGCTTCGCGGTGACGAGCGCCTCGAAGGCGTTCAACCTCGCGGGCCTGAAGTGCGCTTTGATGATCGCCGCCGGCGACGAACGCGCCGCCGACCTGACCGGGTTGCCGCGGGAGGTCGCCTGGCGCACGGGACTGTTCGGCGCACTCGCGGGCATCGCCGCGTTCGAGCCCGAGTCCGACGGATGGTTGGACGCACTCTTGGCCCGGCTCGACGAGAACCGGCGGCTCCTCGGGGAGCTCCTTGCCGAACACCTGCCGCAGGCCGTCTATCGAGCGCCCGACGTCGGGTTCCTCGCGTGGGTGGATCTGTCCGCCTATGGGTGGGGCGCCGACCCCGCCGCGACGATTCTCCGGGAATGCCGGGTCGCGTTCCACCACGGTCCGGAGTTCGGCACCGGGGGCGCCGGCCACGTGCGGATCAACGTCGGATGCGCCCCGGAGGTTCTGACCGACGCCGTACAGCGCGTCGCGGCCTTCGCCGCGTCGTGAGCGCGCCCGTCGTCTCGGTCTGGCACGCACGCTACGCATGGGTGACCGCCGGCGCGGTGGCGATGATCTTCCTGGCCGCGACACAGGCGCTGGCGGTCACAACGGTGATGCCGGTCGTGAGCGCCGACCTCGATGGTGAGGGCCTGTTCGCGGTGGCGTTTTCCGGCACGCTCGCCACGAGCGTCATCGGCATGGTCGCCATCGGGGCGTGGTGTGATCGCGCCGCCCCGGCCTGGCCGCTGACGACGTCGGTGGCCCTCTTCGTGGCCGGGCTCGTGATCGCGGGAACCGCACCCGACATGGTCGCTCTGGTGGCCGGGCGTCTCATCCAGGGGCTCGGGACCGGTGGACAGACCGTCGCGCTCTACGTCGTCGTCGCCCGCGTCTATCCGCCGGCTCTGCATGGTCGGGTGTTCGCGGCGTTCTCGGCGGCCTGGGTCGTGCCGTCGCTCGTGGGGCCGGTTCTCGCCGGTGCCGTCGCGGACTATCTGCACTGGCGCTGGGTCTTCCTGGGTGTCGCCCTGCTGACGACGCTCGCCTACGTCGTCGTGTATGCGCGGCTGCGGGGCTTCTCGATGACGGTGGACGGCGGGGGAGAGCGGGCGCCGATCGCGGGACGACTGGCCTGGTCGACCGTCGTCGCCGTCGCCGCCTTGACGCTCGGGCTGGCAGGCGAGTTCGGTGCCGCGGCGCCGCTCGTGGTCGGGGCCAGCGCCGTCGCGCTGGTCGTCGCGGCGCGGCCGCTCCTGCCTCGCGGGACGCTGCGTGCGCGGCGCGCCCTTCCGAGTGTCGTTCTCATGCGTGGCCTGATCGCCGGAGCGCTCTTCGGAGCCGAGATTTACGTGCCCTATCTGCTCATCTCCGACTACGGCTTCTCCTCGATGTGGGCGGGGCTCGGGCTGACGGGCGCCGCCCTCCTGTGGGCGCTCGGGGCCGAGGTACAGGGTCGCTTCGGGGATCGTCTGGGGAACGCACGCATCGCCGCGTGTGGCACGGCGCTCCTGGCCGCCGCCACGATCATCGCGGCGGTCGCCGCGATGGCGAATCTGGCTGCGGGGATCGTCATCGCCGGGTGGACGCTGGCGGGAGCCGGGATGGGCCTCATGTACCCGAGGCTGACGGTCTTGACCCTCGCGTACTCCACGCCGCACAACCAGGGATTCAACTCCGCCGCGCTGTCCATCTCCGACGCGATCGGAGCAGCCACGACGATCGCGGCGATGGGTCTTGCTTTCTCCGCGCTGTCGGCCACTACCGCGGGATACCCGGTGGTGTTCCTCATCGGAACCGCGCTGGCCATCCTCGCGCTCGTGCCCGGTCTGCGTCTCGGTGATGCCCGCAGCGCTCCTGCGCCCGCAGTTTGAGCACAGCAGCAGGTAAGGCTAACCTAAGACCATGCCTTCCTCGTCGACCGCTGTTCGGCCTGCCTACCGACCGTACGCGGTCACCGTCTCATCTGTGACGCGGCTCTCCCCGCATTTCACACGGGTCGTGCTCACAGGCGAGGACCTGGAGTGGTTCGGAACCGGACGACTCGATCAGCGGATCAAGGTCGTCTTCCCGCTCGACGGCGGGTACGCCGACTTCGGGCAAGAGGACGGCTCGGGTGACTGGTACGACCGGTGGCGTGCGCTCCCTTCGGCCGAGCGGAACCCCTTCCGGACGTATACGGTGCGGCGGATCGACCCCGCCGCGCGCGAGCTCACGGTGGACTTCGTCGTGCACCACGACGCGGGGCCGGCAGGTTCCTGGGCGGAGGCCGCCTCCGTCGGCGACCAGCTGATCGTCGTCGGTCCGGACGAACGGAGCCCGAACTCGCGGAGCGGCATCGACTGGCACCCGGGCACCGCACGCCGGTTCCTGCTCGCGGGAGACGAGACAGCGGCCCCGGCCATCTGCGCCATCGTCGAGTCGATGGACCCTCGCTGCGAGGCCGATGTCTTCATCGAGGTGCCCACCGCTGCAGATGCGCTGCCGGTTGACGCCGAATCCGCGACCCGCGTGACATGGCTGCCGCGGGAGGACGCGCCGCACGGCGAGACACTGATCCAGGCCGTCTCGGCGTGGTCGCAGGACCAGGACGAACTGCTCACGCGCGCAGCCGCGCCCCGTCCGCAGGCCCTCGAGGAGATCGACGTCGACCGCGAACTCCTCTGGGATAGCCCCGGTGACGGCGACGGCGAGTTCTATGCGTGGATGGCGGGGGAGGCGGCGACCATCAAGACACTGCGCCGACACCTGGTCTCGGGCTGCGGTGTCGACCGTAAGCGTGTGGCCTTCATGGGGTACTGGCGCAACGGGCAGGCGGAACGCACCGAATGAACGCGACGGCTCGCGCGCGCCGTGCGCGCGCCGTGCTGTGGGCGTCGTTGCTGCTTCTGGCGGTCGCGATCGTGCTGAGCCTGACCGTCGGCGCGCGAGCGATAGCCCCGACGGAGGTGTGGGCGTCGCTCTCGGCGCCGAACGCGTCCGATGCTGACCATGTCGTCGTGCTCGCCCAGCGCGTGCCGCGGACCGTGATCGGCCTTCTGGCCGGAGCCGCCCTCGCCGTGGCGGGAGCGGTCATGCAGGGCCTCACGCGCAATCCGCTTGCCGATCCCGGGCTCCTCGGCGTGAACGCCGGCGCCTCGGTCGCGGTGCTGGCCGCGATCACGCTCCTGGGCATCGTCACGCCGTCCGGGTTCGTCTGGTTCGCTTTCGGGGGTGCGGCCCTCGCCGCGGTCCTTGTCGCTGTCGTGGGCTCCCGCGGCCCGGATGGAGCGCACCCCGCCAAGCTCGCCTTGACCGGTGCCGCGGTCACTGCCGGGCTCACGGCGGTGTCGTTCCTGATCCTCACAACGCAGCGCGTGGCTCTCGAGGTCTATCGGTACTGGTCCGTCGGAGCGTTGACATCCCGCGGCCTGGACACCGTCGCCCTCATCCTCGGCCCGCTTCTTCTCGGTCTCCTCCTCGCCGTCCTCTCCATGCGGGGGCTCAACCTGATCGCCTTGGGGGAGGACACGGCGCGAGGCCTCGGACACGACGTCGCGCGCACCCGCGCCATCGGGATCACCGCGACGGTGCTGCTGTGCGGGGCGGCGACGGCGATCGCCGGACCCCTCGTGTTCCTCGGTCTCATGGTGCCGCACGCGCTGCGGGCGGTCGTCGGCGACGACTACCGCTGGTTGATCGCGATCGGTGCTCCACTCGGAGCGAGCGTCCTCATCCTCGCCGACGTGCTCGGTCGCGTGATCGCGCTGCCCGGAGAGGTGCAAGCGGGCATCGTCGTCGCCTTCCTGGGTGCGCCGGTCCTCATCGCCCTGGTGCTCGGCAGACGGCCGGTGACGCTGTGAGCGGGGTCGGGGCCGTGCGTGGCGCCGCGCGCCGCCGCTGGTTCTGGGTCGGCCTCTCCGTTGCGGCTGTGGCGGTCGTCGTGGCCGTCGTGTCGCTGTGTCTCGGCGACTACCCGCTGACGCCGGCGCAGGTGTGGCGTGCGTTGTGGGGTCAGGGGGAACGCGTGGAGAACTACGTGATCCTCAACGTCCGTGCCCCGCGTCTGGCCATGGCACTCCTGGCCGGTGCCGCACTGGGCCTCGCGGGAGCCGTGCTCCAAGGGCTGCTGCGCAACCCGCTCGCCAGTCCCGATCTGCTCGGGATCTCCGGTGCGAGCGGGCTCGCGGCGGTGTTCGCGCTGTTGGTCCTCGGAGCCGGCGGCCCCCTCCTCGCGCTGTGCGCCTTCGGAGGAGGCCTCGTCGTGGCCGCGATCCTCCTGTGGGCGGGACGGTCGGCCCACGCCGCGGGATTCCGGCTCATCCTGGCCGGGATCGGCATCGCCTTCCTCGCCTCGGCGATCACGAACTACCTCATGGTGAGCACGCAGATCGAGAAGGCGCAGACGGCTCTCCTGTGGCTCGTCGGGTCCTTGTCCGCCACCCCGTGGTGGCAAGTGGCGACGCTGGCGGCGGTGCTCGTCGTCGCCGCGCCGCTGCTGCTCGTCGCCGCGCGCTGGCTGCCGCTGCACCAGATGGGCGCACCCGCTGCGACCTCGCTCGGCGTGCCTCCCCGGTTGGTGCACCCCCTCTGTGTGGGGCTGGCGGTCCTGCTGACCTCGACGACGGCGGCCTTCGTCGGTCCGATCTCGTTCATCGCGCTGTGCGCCCCGGCGATCGCGCGTCCGCTCCTGCGTCATGGTGCGCTGGGCCTCGGCACCAGCGCGCTCGTCGGTGCGACGCTTCTGGCTGCGGCCGACAGCGCCGCCCAGTTCGCCCTTCCGGGACTTCAGGTGCCGGTGGGCGTGGTCACGGGGGCCTTCGGCTCGGTGTTCCTGCTGTGGATGCTCACGACGTCGAAAGGACGACACCTGTGACCGTTACCGGATCTGCGCCGCTTCTGCAGGTGCGCGGGCTGTCGGCGGGATACCCCGGCCGCACGGTCATCGACGGCCTCGACCTCACCGTCTCGCCCGGTCGGATCACGATGATCATCGGCGCGAACGCCTCGGGCAAGTCGACGCTCCTCGGAACGCTCGCTCGGCTGCGCGCGCCGCTGGCGGGAGCCGTCGAACTCGACGGAGTGGATGTCGCGTCGCTGCCCCGACGGGCCTTCGCGCGGACCGTCGGGCTCCTGCCGCAGCATCCCGCCGCGCCCGACGGCATCACCGTCGCCGAGCTCGTCTCCCGCGGTCGCCATCCGCATCGCGGGATGTTCCAGCGTTGGAGCGCGGAGGACTCCGCGATCGTGGATGCCGCGATGCGGCGCACGGGCGTCGCGGAACTGGCCGACCGCATCGTCGGCGATCTCTCCGGCGGCCAGCGCCAGCGCGTGTGGATCGCGATGGCGTTGGCGCAGTCGCCCCGGATCCTCCTCCTGGACGAACCGACGACCTTCCTCGATCTGAGCCATCAGCTCGAGGTGCTGGATCTGCTGCGGGACCTCAACCGCGCCGAGGGGACGACCATCGTCGTCGTCCTCCACGAGCTCAATCTCGCGGCGCGCTACGCCGACGATCTCGTCGTGCTCCACGAAGGGCGGGTGGTCGCCCACGGCTCGCCGGCCGAGGTCCTCACGGCCGAGGTCGTCGAGCGGGCCTTCGCTCTGCATGCGCTCGTCATGCCCGATCCGTTGACATCCACTCCGCTCGTCATTCCTCGACCCGGCGGCGCCCACACGGTCGCCGACGAGACCTGATTCACCCACCGAAAGGACCCCACATGTCCCGTACGACCACGCGGTTCGCATCCGGTGCGATCGCCGCCGCCGCGACCGTCGCCCTCCTCGTCGGCTGCGCGAGCAGCCCCGGCGCGCCCGCCCCCTCAGACTCCCCGTCGGCAGACGCGGGCTTCCCTGTGACGATCACCGGCGCCCTCGGCTCGACGACGATCGAGTCTGCGCCGGAGCGAGTGGCCACGTGGGGGTGGGGTGCCACCGACGCGGTCATCGCCCTCGGCGTCACGCCGGTGGCCATTCCGTCCGATGATTACTCCGGGGGCGAGGACAGGATCGCGCCCTGGGTCAGTGAGGGTCTGCAGAAGCTCGGCGGCGAGGCACCGGTGATCCTCGACGGCTCTGCCAGCACGCTGTCCACGGAAGAACTGCTGACGGCGACGCCGGACGTGCTCCTCGCGCCGTACTCCGGCCTGACTCAGGAGGAGTTCGATGAGGTCAGCGGCGCTGGCGTCCCTGTCGTCGCCTACCCTGAGGCCGTATGGACCACTCCGTGGCGCGACGCCGTGAAGCTCGTGGGCGAAGCGCTGGGGAAGGCCGCCGAAGCCGATCGCATCCTCGCTGACATGGACGCCCTCGTCGCCGACGCCGCCGCGGCGCACCCCGAGTTCGCAGGGACCTCGATCGCCCTGCTGACCGAGTCCGCGGGAACCTACTACCTCTACCTCCCGGCCGACCCGCGCGTCGAGATCCTCGAAGACCTCGGATTCGTCACCCCGAAGGGCGTCACGGCGCTGGACACGGGGGAGGGCACCTTCTACACGACGGTCAGCCCGGAGAAGCTCGACGAGATCGACGCCGACGTGGTGCTGGCGTTCGGCGAGACGCAGGACGCGTTCGACACCTTCGTCTCTTCCGACAACGCGCGTCTCATCCCGGCGATCTCGAAGGGCGCCGTGGCCGGCCTCATCGGCCCCGAGGAGATCTCGATGCTCTCGCCGACCCCGCTGACCCTCCCGTACGGGCTCGACACGATCGTGGAGAAGCTCGCCGCGGCCACCGCCGTCGCCAAGGGCTGAGTGCACACGACGAAGGCCCCGTCCACGCGGACGGGGCCTTCGTCGTGTGTCGAGGGAGGAGACGTGGCTGTCAGCGCCGCGTTCCGCGCTCGGCTGCCCGCACCAGCAGCCAGGCCGCCGGAATCAGAATCGCCGCCACGGCCGCCTTGATCACGCCGCCGAGGACGAAGGGCCAGAGGCCGAAGTCGAGGATCTCTGCGACGCCGAGGCCAGCCCCACCGAAGACGTTCAGGATCAGCGCCATGTAGGGGATGCCGAAGAGGAACGGAATGACGCTCGCGGCGACGAAGCCCACGAAGGCGAGGACCGGGCGGCGGTCCCAGGCGCGCTCGGCGAACCATCCGGCGACGAAGGCGGCGCCGATGAATCCGATGATGAACCCGAAGCTGGGCTTCGCGACCGCGGCCACGGTCCCGCTGAAGCCGGCGAAGACAGGGAGTCCGGCCAGACCCGCCAGGAGATACGTCGTGAGCGCCGCGGCGCCGCGGCGCGCCCCGAGGGCCGCACCGACGACGACCACGCCGAGCGTCTGACCGGTGATGGGGACCGGCCACAGCGGCACCTCCACCTGAGCGAGGAGGGCGACGAAGGCGGCGCCCGCGATGACCAGGGCGGCATCGAGTGCGAAGGCGTGGAGGCGAGCGGACGGGCGGGCGATCAGCTCCGTCAGCACGGGGCGTCGGGCGGGGGCAGTGAGGGACATCGGGTCTCCTTGCGTATCGGCGATGGCCGGGGGTCGCGACTCATCCTATGAGGGGTGGTGTCACGGTCCTTTGACGGAATCTGCTCACGACCGCGCCTGGTCGTTGTCCAGGATCTCCAACGACGACACGGCACGCGCGATCCGCGGTGACCCATGGCGCACGCCGGAGGGCGAACCAGCCGGTCGTTCGAGCCGGGTAGACTCGGAGGCTGGCCATTCGGTCATCTCCCTGTCATCGATGGAACGGACCTCCGCTGTGCTCGCCGTGCACGACCTCGAGATCCGCGTGGGCGCGCGCACGCTCATGTCGGACGTGTCGTTCCGCGTGTCTGACGGTGACAAGATCGGACTCGTCGGGCGCAACGGCGCCGGCAAGACGACGCTGACGAAGGTTCTTGCCGGCGACCTTCTCCCCTCGGAGGGCAAGGTCGAACGCTCCGGCGAGCTCGGCTATCTGCCGCAGGACCCGCGTTCGGGAGACCCGGAGATGCTCGCGCGCACCCGCATCCTCGATGCCCGCGGGCTCGGCTCCCTGGTGCTGGGGATGCACGAGGCGAGTGAGCAGATGGCCTCCGACGACGCCGAGGTCGCCGCGCGTGCCATGCGACGGTACGGCAACCTCACGGAGCGGTTCGAGGCGCTCGGCGGCTACTCCGCCGAAGCGGAGGCCGCGTCGATCGCGCACAACCTCTCGCTCCCGGATCGGATCCTCGACCAGCCGCTGAAGACCCTGTCGGGCGGTCAGCGGCGCCGTCTCGAGCTGGCGCGCATCCTCTTCTCCGATGCGCAGACGATGATCCTCGACGAGCCGACCAACCACCTCGACGCCGACAGCGTCGTGTGGCTCCGTGAGTTCCTCAAGAACTACAAGGGCGGACTCATCGTCATCAGCCACGACGTGGAGCTGGTCGGCGAGACCGTGAACCGGGTCTTCTACCTCGACGCGATGCGTCAGGTGATCGACGTCTACAACATGAACTGGAAGAACTACCTGCGTCAGCGGGTCGCCGACGAGGAGCGCCGCAAGAAGGAGCGCGCCAACGTCGAGAAGAAGGCGACGGCGCTGCAGCAGCAGGCGGCGCGGTTCGGCGCGAAGGCGTCGAAGGCGGCCGCGGCCCACCAGATGGTCGCCCGAGCCGAGAAGATGCTCTCGGGGCTCGAGGAGGTGCGCCAGGAGGACCGCGTCGCGAAGCTGCGGTTCCCCAAGCCCGCTCCGTGCGGCAAGACGCCCCTCATGGCGAAGGGTCTGTCGAAGTCGTACGGATCGCTGGAGATCTTCACCGATGTCGACCTGGCGATCGATCGCGGCTCGAAGGTGGTCGTGCTGGGACTCAACGGCGCCGGGAAGACGACGCTGTTGCGCATCCTGGCCGGGGTCGATCGTCCGGATACCGGCGTGATCGAACCGGGCCACGGCCTCAAGGTGGGCTACTACGCGCAGGAACACGAGAACCTCGACGTGAGCCGATCGGTGCTGGAGAACATGATGTCGGCGGCGCCGGACATCACCGCGACCGAGGCCCGCAAGGTGCTGGGCTCCTTCCTGTTCACCGGCGACGACGTCCTCAAACCCGCCGGCGTGCTCTCCGGCGGAGAGAAGACGCGGCTGTCGCTGGCGACCCTCGTCGTCTCCAGCGCCAACATGCTGCTGCTCGACGAGCCGACGAACAACCTCGACCCGGCCTCACGCGAGGAGATCCTCGGTGCCCTGGCGCACTACGAAGGCGCGGTCGTGCTGGTGTCGCACGACGAGGGAGCCGTCCAGGCGCTCAATCCTGAACGGGTGCTGATCCTGCCTGACGGGGTGGAGGACATCTGGGGTCGCGACTACGTCGACCTCATCACTCTGGCCTGACGACCGCCTGCGCTCGCGAGCAGCTCACCGGCGGGGCACGGCGTCCAGGAGTTCGTCCTCTGCTTCCATGTCCCGATCGCGGCGGCGACCGCGACGCGCGGCGGCGGGTGAGTCCGCGTCGTCCTCGCGTCGGTGTCGGCGCTCAGTGCGGATCATGTACCAGATGAACACGAACCCCATGACGGCGAACAGGATCCACTGGATCGCGTAGGACAGATGGGGTCCCGGATCTTCGGAGGGCGACTCGAGCGGCTGCGGCCGAGCGGACGGCACCGGCTCTTCGGACACCATGACTCCGTAGACGTCGGTGAGCATCGCCGTCCCGGAGGCCACGGTGGCCGCGATGGTCGGAAGATGGATCGTCGGCACCTGGCCGGCCGGGGCACTTCGTCCCGACCGGGGGAGCGGTTCGCCCGGCATGAGGCGCACGATGACTGTCGCCTCCCCGGACGGCGGCTCGGGGACCGATTCCGGCTCGGGCCCGTCGGAGGCCGGCGGCACCCACCCCCGATCCACGAGGAGCACCTGGCCGTCGTCCGTGCGGAACGGCACGAGCACCTCGAAAGCGCTGGTGCCCCCGTGCGGGCGATTGCGGACGAGGAGCTGCTGGTCGGTGAGATACTCGCCGCTCAGGGTGACCGGGCGCCACTGATCGGTAGGCGTGAACGCGCTCCCGGGCGCGACGACGTCGGCGAGGGGCACCGGCGGCGCGTCGTAGTTCTCCGCGACCAGGCGTAGCTGCTCCTCGCGGTCGGCATTACGGGTGAACTGCCAGTTCGCGAGGAAACCGCAGGCCACGGCGAAGACGACGGCGAAGGCCACGTATCCCGCCCAGCGGGCGGCGGTGCGCGCGGTCACGAGCTGGCCCGTTCGGCCAGGGGCTCCACCACCACGGGGAAATCTCGGGCGGCGAGATAGTCCCGCAGGAAGGCGCGGTGCTCGTCGCACGCGGACCAGATCTTTCGGCGCTCCGGCGCGTGGATGCGGGGGTTGCGCCAGACGACCTGCCAGACGGCGTCGGCGCGGCAGCCGGCTCGGGAACAGACTACGGCGTCGCCGCCCGCGGGCATGCCCGCGGCGAGGCTCATGACTGCTCCGGGGGAGCGGGCCGGGATTCCTCGATCCGGACGACGGGAGGCCGTGCGGGTGACACGTCCTGCACGTTCTCAGGGGGCGCCGTGAGCTGCCGCTCGGGCGGGACGGCGGAGACCACGTCGGCGTCCGATCCCACGTTGGCCACGACCACGGCCAAGTAGGGAAGCAGGACCGCTCCGACGGCTAGGACGCCGGTGTGCCAGCCGTACGGGGTGATGACGACCATCAGCACGAAGCAGATCACCCGGACGCTCATCATGATGAAGTACTTCCTCATGCGCGCCTGTGCGTCGTCGTGCGGTGCGCGCCGCAGCGATGTTGCCGACTGCGGCGATCGCGACTTCATGATGATTCCGACGTGTTCACGGTCCTTAAAGGCTACGCCTCGGGCCGTCGTCACGGGGCCGCGAAGGCGAACGGCGCAGTGGTGGCCCAGATGATGATCGCGAGCACGGACATCACGGCGAATCCGATCGCGATCCAGCCCACGATGACTCCGGTGAGCGCCATCCCGCGGCCGCGCGCGCCGGTCTGACGGATCTGGTTCAGTGCGATGTGGCCGGTGATGACGCCGACGACCACGCCGAGCGCGAGCACCCAGGTCCAGGCGAACACGACGCCGGCGAGCGAGGCGACCATCGAGGTGATCGCGAGGCCGTTCGTCGGCGCCGTCGGCGCGTAGCCGTACGGGTTACCGCCGTACGTGGGCACGGGTGGCATCCCGGGGGCCGGCTGACGGTAGGTCGCCGGCGGAACGGCGCCTGCGGGGGACTGGCCGTACGCCGACGGCGGATAGCTCGGCGGTGAGTACGCCGCGGGAGGAGGTGCGTATCCGCCCGCGGCAGGCGGCGCGTATCCGCTCGGTGCGGGAGGCGCATACGGGGCAGCGGCGGGCGGGGAGCCAGGCGCGGTGGCGCCGGAGGGAGGCTCTGCAGCGTCGTCGGGACGAGGGGCGATCGGGTCGGTCACGGGGTCTCCTTCACGTCGACTCCAGGCTAGCGTGGCCACCCGTCCCTCCGCGGGACAGGGCCGGGTGACCGCGATACGTGGGCGGTCCCGACAACTAGGCTGGGGTCGTTCCGTCACCGAGTCCCGGGAGAAACATGTCCACCGATCGAGTCGTCCTCGTCACGGGAGGAAACCGCGGCATCGGCCGCGCCATCGCCGAGCGTTTCGTCGCCGCCGGGTATCGCGTCGCCGTCACGGCGCGTTCGGGCGAAGGCCCGGAGGGCACGCTGACGGTGCGTGCCGACGTGACCGACGCGGCACAGGTCGATTCCGCCTTCGCCCAGGTCGAGCAGGAGCTCGGTCCCATCGAGATCCTCGTCGCGAACGCGGGGATCACCCGCGACACCCTCCTGTTGCGGATGAGTGAGGACGACTTCGACTCCGTCGTCGCGACGAACCTCGGAGGCACCTTCCGGGTCGTCAAGCGGGCCGCGAAGGGACTGCTGCGCGCGCGATGGGGACGCGTCATCCTGATCTCCAGCGTCGTGGGCCTGTACGGCTCGGCCGGGCAGGTGAACTACTCGGCGTCCAAGAGCGCTCTCGTGGGCTTCGCGCGCTCACTCACGCGTGAGCTGGGCGGCCGGGGGATCACCGCCAACGTCGTGGCGCCCGGCTTCATCGAGACCGACATGACCGCGGAGTTGCCCGCGGAGACGCAAGCGCAGTACAAGGCCTCGATCCCCGCGGGCCGCTTCGCAACCGCCGACGAGGTCGCCGGTGTGGTCACGTGGCTGGCCTCCGACGATGCCGGCTACATCTCTGGCGCCGTGATCCCGGTCGACGGCGGCCTGGGGATGGGGCACTGAGCTCGGCGGCCGGGGACCCTCAGAGCCTCGCGCTCTACGCCGTTCGCTACGGCACGTCGGAGTTGGCGGAGCACCATGTCTTCGCCGACGGCGACCCGGCCACAACGCGCCCGATCGTGTGGAGCTACTACGTCGCCCTGCGCGGCAGTGACGCGACGTTGATCGATGTCGGGTTTCGAGACCGGCAGGTCGCGCGGACGTGGGGAGTCGAACTGCTCGACGTGGCAGCGGAGGTCCGGGACCTGCTCGCGGGACGCGTCGTCCGGGACGTCTTCCTGACGCACGAGCACTTCGATCACATCGACAATCTCGACGAGGTCCTCGCCACGTATCCGGCGGCCCGCGTCACGCTGTCCGCGGCCGCCCACCGCCGTATCGCTGCCGAGGGAGCGCCTCCGGTCCGTGCAGCGCTGGCGACCGCGCAGGTGCGCGAGGTCTCGGGAAGCGCCTGCTTCGACGATTGGCGCGTCGAGACCGTCGCGGGACACACCGAAGGTTCCTCCGTCGTCTTCTGTGCCCACGAAGGCCGCCGCTACGTGCTCGCCGGTGACGAGTGCTACCTGCGGGAGAACGTCACGAGCCGCCGCGCCGTCGGGGTGCATGCCTCGATCGATCGAAACGCGGACTTCCTCCGCCGGGTCGCCGCGAACGGAGACACCGTGCTCCCGTGCCACGACCTCGCCGTGTTCGAGGAGTACGAGGCGGTCACCGCGAACGTCGTCCGCATCTTCTGATCGACGTCGGCGCGGGCTCCGGGCTCGCCTCGTGCCTCACCCGGCCGGTGGCAGCAGGGGGATCACTTCGCGGAGGTCGACGCGCTCGATGACGAGGTCGGCACGAGCGCGCACCGCGGGCTTCGCATTGAAGGCGAGACCGAGGCCGGCCGCCCGCATCATCATCAGGTCGTTCGCACCGTCGCCGATCGCGACCGTCCGCGTGAGGGGGATGCCGTGCTCCTGCGCCCACTCGGTCAGTGCTTCGGCCTTGGCGGCGGCGTCGATCACCGGACCCGACACCGCGCCCGTCAGCGCGCCGTCGGCGGCCTCGAGGCGATTGGCCCGCCAGAGATCGACGCCCAGATCCGGCGCCACGTGGTCGAGGATTTCGTGGAATCCGCCGGAGACCACCGCCACCGTCCCGCCACGCTCATGGACCGCTGCGATCAGTTCGCGCACTCCCGGGGTCGGCTCGATCCGCGACCGGACACGTGTGAAGGAGGCGAGTGGCACGCCCCGCAGTGCCTCCACCCTCGACGCCAGGCTGCGTGCGAAGTCGACCTCGCCGCGCATGGCCGCCTCGGTCGCGGCGGCGACCTCGGCGCCTCGCCCCGCCTCGTCGGTGATCAGTTCGATGACTTCGTTGCGGATCAGGGTCGAATCGGCGTCGAGCACGACGAGGAAGCGTTCACCGGGCACGTCTCCAACCTACCGGTGCGCCGATGCCGGCCTGTGCCGCACGCGACGGATGTGACTCAGACGCTGACGTGGACGTTCTTGCCGACCACCGTGATGCCGCTGTCGGTGACGGTGAAGCCGCGGGCCAGATCGCGTTCGCGGTCGACGCCCACGGTCGCCCCCGGGTCCAGGATGACGTTCTTGTCCAGGATCGCGCGGTGGACGCGCGCGCCGGAGCCGACGCTGACGTGATCGAACAGCACCGAGTCGGTGATCGTCGACCCGCCGCCCGACAGAGTCCACGGCCCCACGACGCTGCGCTCGAGGTGGGTGCCCGAGAGCACCGAGCCGAGCGAGACGATCGAGTCGATCGCGTTGCCCATTCGGCCCACCCCGTCGCGGACGAACTTCGCCGGCGGGGAGTTGAGCGCCTGAGCGTGGATCGGCCACGCCGTGTTGTAGAGGTTGAACACGGGCAGAGTCGAGATGAGATCCATGTGGGCGTCGAAGAACGAGTCGAGGGTACCCACGTCGCGCCAGTAGTCGCGGTCGCGTGCTGTCGACCCCGGCACGTCATTGCGCTTGAAGTCGTACACGGCGGCCTCACCACGCTCGACGAAGTAGGGGATGATGTCGCCGCCCATGTCGTGGTTGGACGTGGGGAGCTCGCCGTCTGCTTCGACGGCCTCGATCAGGGCTTGCGCGTCGAAGATGTAGTTGCCCATCGAGGCGAGCACTTCGTGGGGGCTGTCGGAGAGACCGGTGGGATTCTGCGGCTTCTCCAGGAAGTCGCGGATCGTCACGTTGTCGGTCGGGTCGACGTCGATCACACCGAACTGGTTCGCGAGGCCGATCGGCTGCCGAATGCCGGCGACGGTCGCGCGCGCCCCCGACTCGATGTGGTGATCCAGCATCTGCTGGAAGTCCATCCGGTACACATGGTCGGCACCGATCACCGCGACGATGTCGGGCTTCTCGTCATGGATGAGGTTGAGAGACTGCAGGATCGCGTCGGCCGACCCCGAGAACCACCGCTTCCCGAGGCGCTGCTGCGCCGGGACGGAGGTCACGTACGAGTCGAGGAGAGCCGACATCCGCCACGTCTGGGAGACGTGGCGATCCAAGCTGTGGGACTTGTACTGCGTGAGGACGACGATCTGCCGGAGCCCCGAGTTGATGAGGTTCGAGATCGCGAAATCGATGAGACGGTACTGCCCGGCAAAGGGCACAGCCGGTTTGGCTCTGTCCACCGTCAGGGGCATGAGTCGCTTTCCCTCACCACCGGCGAGGATGATTCCGAAGACCTTCGGCGCTGCAGGCATGGCACCAGACTATGCCCGTCCATGCACGTGTACTAGCGTTCACGACATGCGCGTCGACATCATCACGAAGGAGTACCCGCCGGAGATCTACGGAGGCGCGGGAGTCCACGTGACGGAGCTGGTGCGAGCGCTGCGGAAGCGGATCGAGGTCGCGGTGCGCGCCTTCGGTGCCCCTCGCGACGAGGCCGGAACGACCTCCTACGGAGTTCCCGCAGAGCTTGCCACCGCCAACGGTGCGCTTCAGACCCTCGGCACCGACCTCGAGATCGTCGGCGATGTCGCGGGAGCCGACGTCGTGCACAGTCACACCTGGTACGCGAACTTCGCCGGGCACCTCGCCTCGCTCCTCCATGGCATCCCGCACGTGATCACGGCGCACTCCCTGGAGCCGCTGCGTCCGTGGAAGGCCGAACAGCTGGGCGGCGGATACGCGGTGTCGAGCTTCATCGAGAAGACGGCGTACGAAGGGGCAGCCGCCATCGTCGCGGTCAGCGACGGCATGCGCCGTGACATTCTGCGCAGCTATCCCGCGCTCGATCCCGCGAAGGTCCGCGTCATCTACAACGGGATCGACGTGCAGGCCTGGCGTCCGGTGGAGGATCCCGCGCTGCTCGACCGGTTCGGGATCGACCCCTCGCGTCCGTCCGTCGTCTTCGTCGGACGCATCACGCGGCAGAAGGGACTCCCGTACTTCCTGCGGGCCGCCTCGATGCTGCCGCCGGAGGTCCAGGTCGTGCTCTGCGCGGGAGCCCCCGACACCGCCGAGATCCTCGCCGAGGTTGAGTCGCTCGTCCGTGACCTGCAGGCCGAGCGCGACGGAGTGGTTTGGATCGACGAGTTCCTGCAGCGCGATCAGTTGTGTGCGCTCCTGACGGCGGCGACCACCTTCGTGTGTCCGTCGATCTACGAGCCGCTGGGCATCGTGAACCTCGAGGCGATGGCGTGCGGGGCCGCCGTGGTCGGAACCGCCACGGGGGGCATCCCGGAGGTCGTCGTCGACGGGGTGACCGGTCGGCTCGTCCCCATCGACCAGGTTCAGGACGGCACCGGGACCCCCACCGACCCGGAACGGTTCGTGGCGGACCTCGCCGCGGCGCTCACCGACGTCGTCTCCGACCCGGAGCGCGCGCGTGCGTGGGGGAGGGCAGGGCGGGAGCGTGCCGCGTCGGAGTTCAGCTGGGAGGCGATCGCGGATGCGACTGCCGCGCTCTACCGCGAGGTGACCGGCGACGCCGCACCGCGCCGATAGGCTGGTGACATGACGCTGGTCTTGGAGTTCGCCGATGTCGTCGTCCGCCGTCACACGAGGAACATCATCGATCACCTCGATTGGAGCGTCGATGACGACCAGCGGTGGGTGATCCTCGGTCCGAACGGCGCCGGGAAGACCACCATCCTGCAGCTCGCCTCGACGCTGCTCCACCCGACCTCGGGCACCGTCACGATCCTCGACGAACAACTCGGCCGGTCCGACGTGTTCGAGCTGCGACCTCGAATCGGCTTCGCCTCGTCCGCGATGGCTCGGCGAGTCCCGCCCGAGGAGACGGTGCTCGATGTGGTCCTGACGGCGGCGTTCTCCGTCTTGGGACGATGGAACGAGCAGTACGAGTCGATCGACGAGCGTCGAGCGCGGCGTGTGCTGGCGGAGTGGAAGCTCGACCATCTCGCCGATCGGAGCTTCGGAACGCTCTCCGACGGCGAGCAGAAGCGCGTGCAGATCGCCCGGTCGGTCATGACCGACCCCGAGCTGCTTCTGCTCGACGAGCCGTCGGCGAGCCTCGACCTCGGTGCGCGCGAAGAGCTTCTGGGCCTGCTCAGCGGATTCGCGCAGGCGCCCACGACTCCCGCGATGGTGATGGTCACACACCACGTCGAGGAGATTCCCGTCGGGTTCACCCACGTGCTCCTGCTCCGCGACGGCGCGGCGGTCGCCCAGGGGCCGATCGCCGAGACGCTGACCGCCGAGAACCTCACGGCCACCTTCGGTGCCGAGATCGTTCTGACGCAGGCCGAGGGCCGTTACGCGGCGCGGGCAGCCCAGTCGTCTTGACCCGCGACGTCGCTCGACGGGGATCGGTGATAGAATCTCTCTTTGGTGCGCTCGCACCGCAGACTTCCGTCGTCCCTGGCCAAATCCAGGGCACCTTGTGAGGAACCCCATGAAGACTGACATCCACCCCGACTACCAGGCCGTCGTGTTCCGCGACCTCGGCTCGGGCGAGACCTTCCTGACCCGTTCGACCGTCTCCAGCGACAAGACGATCGATCTCGACGGCGTCACCTACCCGGTGATCGACGTCGAGATCTCGTCCGCGTCGCACCCGTTCTACACGGGCAAGCAGCGCATCATGGACTCGGCCGGTCGCGTCGAGAAGTTCAACCAGCGCTTCAAGAACTTCGGCGGCTCCAGCAACTGACAGCCGTCCGACGAGGCCCCGCTCCGGCGGGGCTTCGTCGTTTCCGGGCGCGGGCGATGACAGGCTAGGGGTCATGACCGCCGACGCCGACCTCCTCGCTGATCTGCGCCAGAGAGCATACGGGCGTGGCGGAGCGCCGCTCACCGATAGAGCAGCTATTTGACGTGACGATGGTACCGCCGGCGCTCGACTTGCCGCGGATCGTCGTCTCAATCGAACGAGTGAGTGCCTCTTTCGGCGCGAGAGCCTCAGGCGCTAATGGCCGCGGGGTCCCTCCCGCTAGGTCAGATTGGTTCGTCGTGCCTGCTCATTGAGTCCTAACAGGCGTTCCTTGGTATCACGGGCTTCGCTGCATGATGTGCATCAGGCTGAAAATGCCCTCGCGGTACAATGCTGAGCATGGATCGCGCAACGGAAACTGCTGCGAGGGCCCGCCGATGTCCCTTCTGTGAAGAAATTCTGACCAGGCGCAACACCTCCCGCGAGCACATCGTGGCTCGTTGGGTGCGCGACGTGGACATTATGAAACGCAGCTACACGCTCGATGCGCGTGCGGGTAAGCGACGCACAGTTTCTTCCACGCCGTTTCAGCCCATCGGAGACTCACTTTTCATAATGACCCCCGAGGTTCGCGAAGCGGCACAAAAGTCAATGCATATCACTCAACTTACCGTTGCTGTGTGTGTGGACTGCAATACAGAGTGGATGTCGCGCACCGAGGAAGCTGTCAAGCCCGTCCTTGAGCCCCTAATGGAGGGAGTGGTAGCCAGTATTGATCCTGCGTCTTTTTCCCTGATCTCCCGGTGGGCGATGAAGACTAGTTGGGCCTTCCAGCAGACCGATGTGGGTACGTCGATGATCACTCCTGCGCAGCTGCGCGACCTGCGAAACGAGCGGCCACCAAGGTGGGTGCGGGTTGCAGCCGCTCGTTTCGACGACCCTACGAGACCAATGATGATCTACGAAGCTTTCCAAGCCTGGCCGCGTGATGGCTCCCTCTTCCCCTCCGTACAACTCAAAGTGGGGAGATCGCTGATGAGCCTTGGCTATATTGCTCTGATGCTTCAGTGGCTAGATCGTCCTTGTGAGGAGACGGTGCTGTCGCATCAGCCTCCGCCTTACCCTTGGATCGAACTGGCAGGGGCCGAAACTGTCACGCTTCACTCTGATGCTGTTTCCTATGAACAGACGCGGGAGTATGCCCGGACGGTCGCCGTCACTAACAATGGAGTGGTTCCTTGGTAAAGTGCTTTGGCACCTGACTAAGGCGGGTCTGGACGTGCGCTCGCCCTCGGTCGCAGTTCTCCTCAGGTCTCCCAGAGCACTTGATGCGCTCCTCCATCATGGCGGGCCAACGTGTTCATGAGGCACTGAGGGGCCGGGCATAGTCGATCACTGAGAAGGGAGCAGGGCCCACGCGAGGACCACGGTACGAAGCTACCCAGGACTTCGGCGGCTCCAGCAACTGACAGCCGTCCGACGAGGCCCCGCTCCGGCGGGGCTTCGTCGTTTCCGGGCGCGGGCGATGACAGGCTAGGGGTCATGACCGCCGACGCCGACCTCCTCGCTGATCTGCGCCAGAGAGCCTACGGGCGTGGCGGAGCGCCGCTCACGGCACGCGAATGGCAACAACTGGCGCGGCTCGAGCTCAGTCGCCGTCCCTCCGGACCGCAGCTCGACACGGCCCCCTTGCCGCCGGTCGCGGCGGAGGAGGACCCCCTGCGGGTTGAGCTTCCGGCCGCCGATGCGACCACGCCTGCCGGGCGAAAGCGACCGGTGGCGTTGATGATTGCCGTCGTGGTCCTCGCGATCCTCCTGCCTGTGGCCGGGTGGGCGGGATTCCTGGCCGCGATGGCTGTGCAACCCGCCGCCGCGCCGCGGCCGATCCCTACACCGATGGTCGCCCCCGGGCTCGGGGACGCTCTCGTGGACCAGAGCCGGGAGCGCGCGCTGGCCGTCGAAGAGTGGGACTCTGGCCTCACGCTGCTCAGCGCCGATGAGCGGGCCCTGGTGTGGTGGGGCGAGGTCGGCGACCAGACCTGCGTTGTCGTCGACCTCGTGCCCGACGGTCCGCTCGGCTCGTGCGCCGACACGTCAGCGGCGAAGTCGACGGGTATCCGCCTCGACGCGAGTCTCATCAGGGTCGACGACGAGTACGAGGTCGAGCGCGAGAGCGACGTGGAGTCGAGCGGGCCTTCGGTCACGCTCCTGGCATACCCGTATGACGGGCGGCTGATGCTCCGGATCGACGGCTGATGCCCGCGCTGCGGGGGAGCCGGTCGATCAGCGGACGGGCCAGCTGCCGTCCAACGCGCCTTCCGGATCGAGTCGGCCGATCTGTATGAAGTACTCGGTCAGGCTCGCCGCCTGCGCGCGCGCCCACCCGATCTGCTTTGCGTGAAGCTCATGGATGGATGGCGGCAGTTCGAATCGAGCGGCCAGTGCCAAGGCCACCCTCCCGGCAGCGATCGCGTCGGCTGACGCCTCGTGGGCGTCATCGAGCGTCACCGCGTAATGGCGCGCGACGACATCGAGCGTGCGCTTGCCGCGACGGTAGCGGTCGAGCGCCTTGTCGAGAACCAGCGGGTCGATGACCGGCGCGGGTTCGACGAGGGGCGGGATTGCGTGGCGTAGCGCCTCGTACTTCAGCAGGGAGAAGTCGAACGCCGCGTTGTAGGCCACCACGGGGACACCGGCGCTGAGGAGCGCGCGCAGTTCCGCCACGATCTCGGCGACCACGACCGCTGCCGGAGCGCCTTCCTCGCGTGCGCGCTGGGTCGTGACGCCGTGGACTTCGGTCGCCCCCGCGGGGATCTCCACGCCGGGGTCGGCAAGCCAATCGCGCGCGCTGAGCACGTGCCCGGCGCCGTCGAGCACGCCCACATGGGCGGTGACGATCCGGTCGTGGACGACATCGACCCCTGTCGTCTCCAGATCGAACACGCCGATCCGATTCAGCCATGGGTGCGCCGCGAGGCGTGAGGTGTCGGAGGCCGAGGCGGTCGGCGGCCCTGCGGCCGGGGAAACGGCGACAGGTGGCGATGGCGGCGTCGATGAACCCAGGAACCAGGAGTCGTCGTCCCAGAGCCGTCCATCCACGCGATCGAGGCTACGACGAGGCGGCGACATGGCACGCCAACGCCACGCGCACTCGTAGACTCGGGTGGTGTCCCGCTCCGTTCCGCACCCCTACGCTGCGCGCCTGGAATCGATCCCGGTTCTCCGCCGCGACGTCGAGGTGCAGGGCGGGCGCACCGCCTACTGGACGTATGGGCCCGACGACGCGGCGACGACCATCGTCGCCGTCCACGGTTTCCGCGGCGAGCATCACGGGTTGGAACCGGTCGTCGCGCATCTCGAGGGCATCCGTGTCGTCTCTCCCGATCTCCCCGGGTTCGGGGAGACGCCGCCCCTTCCGGGGCGTCGGCACACACTCGACGCATACGCCGCGTGGCTCACCGATTTCGTTGCCGAGGTTGATCCGGGGGCGATCGTGCTCGGGCATTCGTTCGGATCGATCGTGGCGGCCGCCGCGGTCGCCGGCGGGCTCTCCACCCCCCGTCTCATCCTCGTGAATCCCATCGGGGCGCCCGCTCTCGAGGGGCCACGAGGGGTGTTGACCAGGCTCGCGGTGTTCTACTACTGGGCGGGTGCCCGACTTCCGCGGCGCCTGGGCGATGCCCTGCTGCGCAGTCGGATCATCGTCCAGGTCATGAGCGTGTCGATGGCCAAGACGAAGGATCCCGCACTACGACGCTTCATCCATGACCAGCACGACCAGTACTTCTCCCGGTTCGCCGATCGTGACGTTCTCCACGACGCGTTCGTGACCTCGGTCTCTCACGACGTCAGCCAGTTCGCTCCCGCGATCATGACGCCGACGCTGCTGGTGGCGGCCGAACGCGACGACATCACCCCGATCGAAGCCGAGCGACGGCTCCGCGGCCTGTTCCCGCAGGCCGAACTCGTCGAGATCGCGGGCGTGGGACACCTGATCCACTACGAGACCCCGCGCGAGGCGGCCGAGGCTGTCAGCCGGTTTCTGCGGACTTCCGCCGACGATAGGCGTTGACGTTCATGCGGTTCCCGCAGTTGCCGGTATCGCAGTAGCGCTTCGACCCGTTCTTGGAATAGTCGACGTACACGCCCTCGCAGTCATCGGCCGCGCAGCGCCGGACGCGGTCCCACTGATCGGTCCGGATCACTTCCGCAAAGGCCATCGCCGCCTCCACGAGCATGCGCGTCGCCAGTGGTGCGGATGCCTCGGTGGCGTGAATGTGCCAGTCGTAGCCGTCGTGGATGACGAGCTGGGGGAGCGCCTGACCGTCGCGGAGCATCGCGTTGACGAGGGGGACGGCGCCCACGCGATCGACCTCCCATAGACCGCGGATGCGAGAGCGGATGCGTCGCACGGCGGCCAGTTCCTCCTCGTCGCGGACGATCGCGCCGGTGTAGGGGAATCTCTGGAGATAGTCGTCGAGATCGGTGGGTGACACCAGGCCGTCGATGGCCTCGGTGTTCGTCTCGGGGAGGGTGTTCACGAGAGCGACCGCTGCCCGCAGGGACAGCTCGGTGTCACGGATGAAAACCATGTTGACTCCTGACGCTCCTCGGCAGTACTGTCACCAGTGTAACCAATGGTCACTCATGACAGATGAGGCTCCCGTGACCCGCATCATCGCCTCCCTCGACGCTACGCCGTCCGGACCTCCCGCCGGCGAGCGCTCGCGGCGACGCAATGCGGGCATCGTCATGGCCGTGGTGTCGGCTCTCGCGTTCTCCTCGAGCGGGCCCCTCGTCAAGCCGCTCCTGGAGGAGGGGTGGTCACTGTCGGCCGCGTTGATCGTGCGGATGGGACTCGCGGGCGTCATCCTGTCCCCGGCCCTCGTGCGCGCCGTGCGGCGTGAGGCATCGTTCTTCCGGCGCCACGGGCTTTCCCTCCTTGCCTTCGGCCTCATTCCCGTCGTGGGCTGCCAACTCCTCTTCTTCTCTGCCATGCAGCGGATGCCGGTCGCCGTCGCGCTTCTCATCCAGTACCTCGCTCCCGTGTTCCTCGTCGTCTACGTGTGGTTGCGCACCCGGAAGGCCCCCTCGCGGCTCGTCCTGGCCGGCGCGGTGACGGCGGTGGTCGGTCTCGTCCTCGTCGTCGATGTGTCGGGAGCCCGCTTCGACCTGCTGGGCACCGTTTTCGCTCTCGGAGCGGCGCTGTGCGTCTGCGTCTACTTCGTGATGTCGGAGCGCACCGGTGACGACCTCCCTGCCCTCGCGCTGGCTTCCGGGGGGCTGCTGTGCGGAGCCGTGGTCATGGCGGTGCTGGCGGTGACGGGCCTCCTGCCCTTCGCCGCCCCGGAGGTGACGGTCGTCTTCCGTGGCGTGGAGGTTCCCGGGTGGATGCCGTTGCTGTGGGTCGGTGCCGTCGGCACGAGCGTCGGCTACGCATTGGGGATCATCGCAGTGCCCCGCGTGGGTGCGCGCCTGGGATCCTTCGTCGGCCTGTCCGAGGTGCTCTTCGCGCTGCTGTTCGCGTGGCTGCTCCTGGGCGAAGCGCCCGGACTCGTGCAGTTCCTCGGCGGAGCCTTGATTCTGCTCGGTGTCGTTCTGGTGCGCCTCGACGGCGGTGGGCCGGATCTGGCTACTGTTCCCGTCGAGCCGCTTCCAGCAGAGGTCGCACCCGATAGCCGATGACCTCGCCCATCACGAGCGAGGTCTCCGTCCGTTCGATCCCGTCGATCGCGAGGATCCGGGCGTCGACGGCGAAAAGGTGCTGCGTGTCGCGCGCCGCGACGCGAGCCAGCAGATCCACTTGGCCGCTCAGGCCGTGCGCGTGCAGGACCTCGGGGATGAGCGAGAGCTCAGCGGTGATCCGCGGGAGATCGGCCTGGCGGACGACGATGCTGATCATGGCCTCGATCGGATAGCCGAGAGCGGCGGGGGAGACGGCGCGTTCGAACGATCCGAAGACGCCGGAGCGTTCGAGCTTCGCCATCCGCGCCTGCACCGTGTTGCGGGAGAGCCCGAGACGGTCCGCTAGAGCGACGACCGTCGCGCGGTGGTCGTCGGCGAGCGCGCTCAGGAGTTCGAGGTCGACGTGGTCCAGGGATCCCATAGTGCGAAACGGTAGCAGGTCGTGCGTGTCAGAACTGTGCAACATGCTCAATGGGCTCGTGGATGCTTGAGCTAGGTGCGACGGCGACGTAGTGTCGCGGCATCCGGAGCATGATCCCGGATGCCCGGCGACGATGCCGCGACGCTCTCCGTTGCGTCGTTCACGAGACGACCCGGCGGACAGAAGGGATGACGATGACGTATACCCCGACCACGCAGGAGAGATCCTCCCTCGATCTGGACCTCCCCGCACAGTTGCTGACGCCGGAGGGCGAGCGGATCAGCGACGAGCGACTGGACCACTGGGCTGTCGACCTCGACGTCGACCGACTGCGAACGCTCTACCGCGACATGGCCATCGCGCGACGCGTGGACGCGGAGGGCGTCGCACTGCAGCGGCAGGGCCAGTTGGGGCTGTGGGCGCCCGCGCAGGGTCAGGAGGCGGTGCAGATCGGGACGGCGCGCGCGTGCCGAGCCGATGACTTTCTCTTCACGAGCTACCGAGAACTCGGTGTCCTGCTCGTCCGTGAGGCCGCCCCTGCCGACCTGGTGCTGACGTGGCGGGGAGAGGCGCTTTCCACCATCGATCCGTACGCCCTCCATGTCGCACCGCCGCAGATCATCATCGGCGCACAGACGCTGCACGCCGTCGGGTATGCGATGGGCATTCAGCGCGACCGGTCCGATCAGGTCGCCGTCGCCTACTTCGGCGACGGGGCTACGAGCCAGGGCGACGTGAATGAGGCCATGGTCTTCGCTGCCTCCTTCGGCGCCCCCGTCGTGTTCGTCTGCTCGAACAACCACTGGGCGATCTCGGAACCGGTCTCGGTGCAGGCCGCCGTGCCCCTTGCCGCGCGGGCTCCTGGATTCGGCATCCCGAGCCTCCGGGTCGACGGCAACGACGTGATCGCGTCGACTGCGGCGATGCGGTGGGCTCTCGATCACGCGCGAAGCGGTGGCGGTCCGGTCTTCCTCGAAGCGGTCACCTACCGCATGGGCCCTCACACGACCTCCGACGACCCCACCCGATACCGCCCCGCCGAGGAGCTCGAGACCTGGCGTACACGCGATCCGCTGCTCCGCCTCGAACGACACCTCGCTGCGGTAGGAGCGTTCGACGAAGCGTTCCGGGCTGATATCGAGTCGGCGGCGACGGAGTTCACGTCTCGGATGCGTGCCGCCGCGATCAACGCCGTGACACGGCCCGCGCTCGAGGTGCTCGACGATGTGTACGCCCAGCCGCACGCCGGGATCGAGGAGCAGCGAGCTGCTTTCGCCTCGTATCTGGCGGGTTTCGCCCCCGAGGAAGGGAGTTCCCGATGACGGAGTCGACGCGAACGAGCGAACTGACGATGGGGAAGGCCCTCGGCGCGGGTCTCCAGCGGGCCATGCGCGACGACGAGCGCGTGCTCGTGATGGGCGAGGACATCGGTCGCCTCGGCGGAGTGTTCCGGATCACCGACGGGCTCCTCGACGAGTTCGGCAGCGACCGTGTGGTGGATACGCCTCTTGCCGAATCGGGGATCGTCGGTACGGCCGTCGGTCTCGCCTACCGGGGATACCGGCCCGTCGTGGAGATCCAGTTCGATGGGTTCGTCTATCCCGCGTTCGATCAGATCGTCTGTCAGGTGGCCAAGCTCCATTACCGCACGCGGGGCCGGGTGAAGATGCCGATCACGATCCGCATCCCGTGGGCCGGGGGTGTGGGGGCGGCCGAGCACCACTCCGAGTCGCCCGAAGCGTACTTCGTCCACACCGCGGGTCTCCGAGTGGTGGCAGTCTCGCACCCCCAAGACGCGTACACGATGCTCCGGCAGGCGATCGCGTGCGACGACCCGGTCGTGTTCTTCGAACCCAAACGCCTGTACCACTCCAAGGGTCCCGTCGATCTCGAGGGTGACATCGCCGATGCCCCTCCGATGGGCGTCGCGCGAGTCGTGCGCCCCGGGGATGACGTGACGATCCTCACGTATGGCGCGCAGGTGACGACAGCTCTCGATGCGGCTATCGCGGCGGAGGACGAGGGCGTGTCTCTCGAGGTCATCGACCTGCGTTCGCTGTCGCCGGTGGACTACCGGACGATCACCGCGTCGGTGCGCAAGACCGGGCGCGTCGTGGTCACGCACGAGGCGGCGCGAGAGGGCGGTGTCGGAGCCGAATTGATCGCGTCGGTGACCGAGAGATGCTTCCCATACCTCGAAGCCGCGCCCCTGCGGGTGACGGGCCACGACATCCCCTATCCGCCGGCGAAGCTCGAGAAGCATCATCTTCCCGACCTGGACCGGCTCCTCGATGCCGTCGATCGGGTGCGGGATGTGCCCCAAGCGGGTGCGGGGGTGGTCGCGTGATCGCCGAGTTCCGCCTGCCCGACCTCGGCGAAGGTCTCCCTGAGGCAGAGATCGTCCAGTGGCACGTGGCGCCGGGAGATGAGGTCGCTCTCAATCAGACGCTCGCGGAAGTGGAGACCGCGAAGGCAGTCGTCGAGCTTCCCTCGCCGTATGCCGGCGTCGTCGCGCAGGTGCAGCACCGGGAGGGAGATGTCGTCGCCGTCGGCGACCTTCTCGTCTCCTTCGATGTCTCTTCCGACGACGCGCCCTCGTCGCCGGAAGCGTCGCGGGAGTCGCGCGTGGTGTCCGTCGGCGACGTCGCCGATCCGCCCAACCTCGTCGGGTACGGCGCGCCCCGGCGATCGACGGAGCGTCCGCGCCGTCGGCCGCGACGTGGACCGCGCGGGGGCGCGCCCGACAGCGACGTCGCCACCCGCGCTGCCGCGCCGCACGATGCCGTCGATGCGGTTGCCGAAGACGGTTCCGCTCGGGAGCGTCCACGTTCCACGCCACCCGTTCGCGCGCTCGCGAGAGACCTCGGCGTAGACCTCGCGGCCATCGAGCCCACGGGTCCCGACCGGCTCATCCTGCGCGCCGACGTCGAGCGCGCGGCGGCGGCCCGGGCGACCGCTCAAGACCGACCGACGCAGCCGACGACGGTAGGGCTCGGCGCATCCATGGAGAGCCCGAGCGCCGACGAGACGCGCATCCCGATCCGGGGAGTCCGGAAGGCAACGGCCGCCGCCATGGTCGATAGCGCCTTCACCGCCCCGCATGTGACGGTCTTCCTGAGCATCGACGTCACGCGCTCGATGCGCTTCCTCGATGACCTGCGCCAAGACGGCACCACCGGCGAGGTCCGCATCGGGGTGCTGGCCCTCGTCGCGAAGGCGGTGTGCCTCGCGCTGCCCCGTCATCCCGAGCTCAACGCCCACTGGGACGAGACGGCCGGGGAGATCGTCCAGTACCGGCACGTGCATCTCGGTATTGCGGCCGCGACCGAGCGGGGACTCGTCGTCCCGCACATCCCTCACGCGGAGCTACTCTCGCTCGTCGAGCTGGCGGAAGCGATCGGCGACCTCGCTCGAACTGCCCGAGACGGGCGGACGCCCCTCGACCGCCTCCGGGGGAGCACCTTCTCACTCACGAACTTCGGCGTCTTCGGCGTGGACGCCGGCACCCCGATCCTCAATCCCGGTGAGGCCGGCATCCTGGGTGTGGGCACCGTCCGGCGGCAGCCATGGGAGCACCGCGGAGAGGTGGCCCTGCGCGACGTACTCACGCTGAGTCTGTCCTTCGATCACCGGGTCGTCGACGGGGAGCAGGGCGCGCGGTTCCTGCGCGCCGTCGGCGAGGTGCTGCACGATCCTGCGCGGACACTCCTGCTCGCCTGATCAGGGCCGAGCGAACGGTGGCGGTCCGGGGTGCTGCGCTCATGGTCGGTGACTTCGTTGCCATCTCAGTTAACAGTCGCTAACCTCGAAATGTCGGTGAGCGCGAGCTCACCCAGTGCGTCTCTCGCCAGCAAGCGCCGGGAGCCTTCGTGACGTCGATGGGGATGACATGAACTTGACCGAAGAGGAGCGCGAGCTCGCCGCACTGGTGCGCGATTTCGCGGAACAGGTGGTCGCTCCGCGGTCGTACGAGGCGGATCGGACGAAGACCCTTCCGTTGGACGTCGTGGCGGGGATGGGGGAGTTGGGCCTGTTCGGGCTGCCGTTCCCCGAGGAGTATGGCGGTCAGGGCGGCGACTACTTCGCCCTGTGCCTGGCGATCGAAGCCATCGCCCGCGTGGATCAGTCTCTGGCGATCACCCTGGAAGCCGGCGTCGGCCTCGGTGCGATGCCCGTCTATCGCTTCGGCACCGAGGAGCAGAAGCGGGAGCTCCTTCCGTCGCTGCTGAGTGGGGAGGCGTTGGCCGGGTTCGGACTCACCGAGCCCGAAGCGGGATCCGACGCCGGCGCGACGCGCACGACGGCGCGACGGGAAGGCGAAGAGTGGGTGATCGACGGCGCGAAGCAGTTCATCACCAACTCCGGCACACCGTTGACCCGCTTCGTCACGGTGACCGCCGTCACCGGCGAGCACGACGGTCGGAAGGAGATCTCCACCCTGATCGTTCCGGCCGATGCGCCGGGCTTCCGGGTGGGGCCGGCATACGACAAGGTGGGCTGGCACGCGTCGGACACCCACCCCCTCACCTTCGACGGAGTGCGAGTGCCGGCGGCGAACCTGCTCGGCGAGCAGGGGAGGGGAGACGCAAACTTCCTGAACATCCTCGACGAAGGTCGTATCGCGATCGCTGCGCTCTCCACCGGTGCCGCGGAGGGGTGCCTGGAAGAGGCGCTCGCCTACGCCACCTCCCGTCGTGTCTTCGGCGAGCCGCTCGCCTCCCGGCAGCACGTGCAGTTCACCCTCGCCCGAATGCGTCAACGCGTGCACAATGCCCGGCTCGGCTGGCAGCACGCGGCCCGCCTCCGAGACAGCGGACAGCCGTTCAAGGCGGAGGCGGCGATTGCGAAGCTCACGGCGAGTGATGCGGCGATGGACAACGCCCGCGACGCCACGCAGATCCTCGGCGGCAATGGCTTCATGAACGAGTACGCGTCGGCGCGGCATTTCCGGGACTCGAAGGTCCTGGAGATCGGCGAGGGGACGACCGAAGTGCAGCTGCTCGTGATCGCCCGCGCGCTCGGCGTCGCCTGACGGATAGCCTGACGAGGTGACCGAGACGAGCCGGAGCTTCGACCTGGGACCCGCCCTGCTGTTCTGTCCCGCCGACCGGCCGGAGCGATTCGAGAAGGCGACGGGGCGCTCCGACGCGGTGATCCTCGACCTGGAGGACGCCGTGGCGGAAGAGGCGAAGGCGGCCGCGCGCGGCCATCTGATCGACAGGCCGCTCGATCCGTCACGCGTCGTGGTGCGCGTGAACCCTGTGGGCAGCGAGTCCTTCGCGTCGGATGTCGCGACCCTCTCGCAGACGGACTACCGCACGATCATGGTCGCCAAGGCAGAGTCCCCGAAGCGTATCGGGCGCATCGACCCGCGCTTCCGCGTCATCGCCCTCTGCGAGACGGCGCGCGGCGTCGCGGCAGCGGAGCGACTGGCGTCTCGCGAGAACGTCGTCGCCCTCATGTGGGGAGCGGAAGACCTGGTCGCCTCTCTCGGGGGGACCTCCAGCCGAAAGCCGCGTGGCGCGTACCGCGACATCGCGCGCTACGCCCGCTCGCGCGTGCTCCTTGCTGCCGGTGCCGCGGGGAAGGCCGCCATCGACGCGGTCCACCTCGACATCGCCGATGTGCGAGGCCTTCGCCGCGAGGCCACCGATGCGGCGGCCAGCGGCTTTGCGGCGACGGCCTGCATCCATCCCTCTCAGGTGGAGACGATCCGCGAGGCGTACCGGCCGAGCGATACCGAGCTGGCCTGGGCGCGCGATGTGCTCGCCGCCGCGGCGAGCGAGGGTGGCGTCTTCCGTTTCCGCGGACGAATGGTCGATGAGCCGGTGCTCCGGCACGCGCGCACCGTGCTGCGCCGCGCGGCCGTGTAACTCGCGATCACCGAGCCTCCCTCGCATTCGACCCTTCGGCCCAGGCGCTCATGTCGTCGCGCCGATCGTGGTGACCGGGATCCGGTCGATGACATCCTGAATCGCGGCCAGTCCGACCTCGCCGCAGCCGACCAGCGTGAGTCGCGCGAGCGCGGGCAGGTCGGCGAGCACGTCGATGCTGCTGAGCCGGCGACAGTACTGGATGTCGAGGCGTCTCAGGTGCGGAAGCTCTCGCAGAGCCGAGATGTCCGAGAGGGCTCGGAGGTTCTTCAGACGCAATGACTCGAGCCCGCCCAGGGACTGGATCCCGTTCAGAGAGCTCAGCTTGGTGCCCGAGATCAGGCCGAGATGACGGAGGGGCCGGGCCGACACGAGGTCGAAGACGCGCTCGTCGAGCGAAAGTCGGAGGAGGTTCAACTCATCGATGGGCAGCTGGAGCCCTTCCCTCACGTTCGCCAGGGCACGATCGGGCGTGATCGACAGGCGTCGGAGTCGGGGGAAGGCACCGGCGTCGAAGCGGAGCACGTCGCTGACGAAGAGCGACGTGAGGCGCGGCAGCACGAGTCCGCCGGGCCACGCGAGCACGCGACCCTGCTCGGAGTGAACTCGGAGCTCTTCCACCGTGTCGGGGAGATCCCCCTCGCGGAGCTCCGCCACCATCGAGGGGCGGGCGCCGCCTCCGCTGATCGTGAGCGACGTGAGGTTCGGCATCTGAGCGATCACTTCCGGGAGTCGCTCGATCGGATCGTCGCTCGGGGCCCAGAGCCGGGCTGTGCGGATCTCCGCGAGTCGTTCGGGAGGGATCACCTCGTCCACGAACGCTGTGTCCTGATCCGGTGCGAACAGGCCCTGGTCGTTGCGTCTGCGCAGCAAG
>JBMDWQ010000033.1:0-6643 GCA_048594675.1 Microbacterium sp.
AGAACTGCGACGCGATCATCAGCACGACGAGCGTCACCAGGATGATGATCGCCGTGACGTTCTGCGCCTCGATCGCGTTACCCAGGTTCTCGTGCAGCGAGGCGACGCCGAACAGCTTCGCGTCGTAGAACTCCTGCGTCAGCTCGGGGCTGAGCAGGCCCACACCACCGACACCCTGCGTGGCGTGCTTGCTGACGTCGCTGAGCACGCTGTACAGCGAGAAGAAGATCGGCATCTGGACGAGCAGCGGCAGACAGCTCGACATCGGCGTCGTGCCGTGCTTCTTGTACAGCGCCATCGTCTCGCGGCTCATCGCCTCGCGAGACAGCTGGTCCTTCTTGCCGCGGTACTTCTCCTGAACTTTTCGCAGTTCAGGAGCGATTTCCATCATCTTCCGCTGGCTCTTGATCTGCTTGACGAACAGCGGGATGAGCGCTGCACGCACCACGACAACGAGGCCGACGATCGAGAGGACCCAGGTGATGCCGGACGCGGCGGGAAGACCCACGGCGGTGAGCAGCCAGTGCCACGCGACGAGGATCAGCTCGACGACCCACTTCAGCGGCCAGAGGATCGTTCCGAGCAGATCGAATCCGCCGGATGCCGGTTCCGGGCTGGGGGTGGCACTGGCGAACAGAAGGTCAAGACCCACCGATCAGTCCTTTCGGGAGGGGACGACGAAACCGTGAGCGGTCAGGTCGTAGCGGAAGTGTCGATGCGGTGTGACGTCGTCGACGCCTCCGCGAGACCAGGGATTGCAGCGGAGGATGCGCCACGCCGAGAGCAGAGCCCCCCGCACGGCGCCGTGCTGCTGCACCGCACCTACAGCGTAGGCGGAACACGAGGGGTAGTACGCACACACGTCCCCGTACATCGGCGAGATCACCTTGCGGTATCCCGCCAGGAAGGCGAGGACGGCATTGCGCGGGAGGAGCGGGATGCTCCGGACGACATCGCGTCCGTGCAGCTCCCCCGTGCCCACGGACGACGCCGGCAGCGCGGTCATGATGCGACCTCGGTCGGCGTGAGCCGTCCCAGGCAGCGGTGCACGTCGCTGCGGAGCTCCGCGTAGGACGCGGTGGCGGACGCAGGAAGGGCACGGATGACGACATCCGTGCCCTGAGGGACACCCGGGAGCGCTTCCGCACAGACGGCTTTGAGTCGCCGACGGACGGTGTTGCGCACCACAGCGGTGCCCACCTGCTTGCTGATGATGAAACCGAACCTCGCGGCTCTGTCCTCACCGGTCGACAGCATCGAGGTGAGGACGCGCGCCCCGCCACAACGTGATCCGCGTCGAACGACCAGTCGGTAGTCGCTCCCGCGGGTCAGTCGGAACGGGCGGGCGAGCACAGCTGCTTACGCGGAGAGCTCGGTGCGGCCCTTCGCGCGGCGTGCCGAGAGGATGGCACGGCCGGCGCGGGTGCGCATGCGGGCGCGGAAGCCGTGCTTCTTGGCGCGACGACGGTTGTTGGGCTGGAAGGTGCGCTTGCTCATGAGATCACTCCGGGAATGCTGTCACCGGATTCACTTCGACCGGAGACATGGGGAACTGCCGTACAGGCATAAGTCAACCGACTAAGGGTACGTCTTGGCGGCGCACAGGGCAAATCTGCGACCTGCAGCGCTTGTCGTTCCTTCCGTACCGCACAGCCATTATCCACAACCTCCGCACGCCCGGCCCGCACAACACGCGCGCGTGTTTTCAAGGGCAGGTTGCCGTTCGGAGCGCGTGTGACTACCGTGGCATCCGAAGTTATCCACAGGGGAACAGCATGTCGACCCCGCCCGATCCGTCGTCCGGAGCACCATGTCCTCACCAGCCCAGCCCGACGTCCCGATCTGGACCACGGTGCAGGAGCTGCTGGAAGCCGATGACCGGGTCACGCCCCAGCTCCAGGGGTTCCTGAGTCTCGCCGTGCCGGCCGGCGTGATGTCGGCGACGCTGTACCTCGAGGTGCCGAACGACCTCACCGCCGCACAGATCAACAAGCGCCTCCGGTTGCCCATCATGGAGGCGCTGTCGCACATCGGCGACGAGGTCACCTCGTACCGCGTGGTCGTGAACCACGAGCTCGCCGAGCAGCCCACCGCACCGATCGCCGTGGCGGACTTCGGTCGTCAGGAGCAGGTGCGCGCCGAGTCGCCGATGGAGCAGCCCACGCCGCTGCGGCACGAGTCACGGCTCAACCCCAAGTACACCTTCGACAACTTCGTCATCGGCCAGTCCAACCGGTTCGCCCATGCCGCCGCCGTGGCGGTGGCCGAGGCGCCGGCGAAGGCCTACAACCCGCTGTTCATCTACGGCGACTCCGGTCTGGGCAAGACGCACCTCCTCCACGCCATCGGGGACTACGCGCAGTCCCTTTATGCCGGCGTCAAGGTGCGATACGTGTCGAGCGAGGAGTTCACGAACGACTTCATCAACTCGATCGCCAACAACCGCGGTGCCGCCTTCCAGGCCCGCTACCGCGACGTCGACATCCTCCTCATCGACGACATCCAGTTCCTCCAGGGGCGTGCGGAGACGCAGGAGGCGTTCTTCCACACGTTCAACACGCTGCACGACCACAACAAGCAGGTGGTCATCACCAGCGACGTCGCCCCGAAGCATCTGACCGGGTTCGAGGACCGCATGCGCAGCCGCTTCGAGTGGGGTCTCATCACCGACGTGCAGGCGCCCGACCTCGAGACCCGCATCGCGATCCTCCGCAAGAAGGCGCAGAGCGAGGCGCTCCACATCCCCGACGAGGTGCTCGAGTACATCGCCACCGTGGTGTCCTCCAACATCCGTGAGCTGGAGGGGGCGCTCATCCGCGTCTCCGCGTTCGCGAGCCTGAACCGGTCGGCCCTCGACATCTCGCTGGCCCAGACGGTGCTGCGGGACATCATCGACACGGCCGAGGACAACATCATCTCGCCGACCGACATCATCACGGCGACCGCGCAGTACTTCAAGCTCACCGTCGACGACCTCTACGGCTCCAGCCGTTCCCAGCAGATCGCGACCGCTCGGCAGATCGCGATGTACCTGTGCCGCGAGCGGACGAGCCTGTCCCTGCCGAAGATCGGGCAGCTCTTCGGCAATCGCGACCACACCACGGTCATGTACGCCTACAAGAAGATCAGCGAGCTCATGAAGGAGCGTCGCTCGATCTACAACCAGGTGACCGAGATCACCACGCAGCTCGGCCGTCGCTGACGGCCCGCCACCCGAGGGACGCCGCATCCGACACCGGACGGCGTCCCTTTCGCGTCCTCCGACAGTGGTGGGGGTCGACGATAGATGCGTCTATGCACATGTGGATAACTTGTGGATGACCGTGGAACGCGCCGTCGTGAATGTGGGTCGATCGGGGAAACCTGTGGATAACCGTCGGGAACCGGGTCGGACCCCACAGCCTCTCCACCCGCGGATTCCTCAGGGTCTCCACAAGTGACAACTGTGTAGTTCCTTACTCGCGCCTGCTTTCCACCGAGTTATCCACAGTATCCACAGGTGTTAACACCGTTAAGGAGTTAAGTCATTCAGGGTGCGATCCGATCACCAGACGGTGGGGAGAACCGACCGAGGCATGACAAGCACTCCGGCGTAGGGAACCGCGGGAGTGTGGGGCTAGCATGGGAAGCCCTGCAGTGGCAGGACCCGACGACGACCCGTCATGTTCGACGACAAGGGAGCACCCGTGAGGTTTCAGGTCAACCGCGATGTCTTCAGCGAGGCTGTGTCCTTCGTCGTCAAGCTCCTCCCTCAGCGCAATCCTCAGCCGATCCTCGCGGGCGTCCTGATCGAAGCCGACGGTTCCGGGCTGACGCTCTCCGCGTTCGACTACGAAGCGTCTGCGCGGACGACGATCGAGGCGACCGTCGAGACCCCCGGCACGATCCTCGTCCATGGGCGCCTGCTGTCCGACATCGCGAGCCGACTTCCCAACGCTCCGATCGAGATCGCCGTCGAGGACGACGGCGGCATCGCGGTCACCTGCGGCTCCGCCCGCTTCACCCTCGCCGCCATGCCGGTCGAGGAATATCCGTCGATCCCCGAGGTGTCCGGCTCCTCGGGCGTCGTCCCGGCCGACGAGTTCGGAACCGCGATCGCGCAGGTCGGCTTCGCGGCATCCCGCGATGACGTGACCCCGGTGCTCACCGGCGTGCAGCTCGAGGTGACGGGCCAGACCCTCAGCCTCGTGGCGACCGACCGCTACCGCGTCTCGCTCCGGGACGTGCCGTGGGACGGCGAGGCCGTCGAGGCCACCGCACTCGTCCCCGCTCGCACCCTGGTCGAGGTCGGGAAGACGTTCGGGCACGCCGGCACGATCCAGATCGCGTTCTCCGGTGCCGGCGACCGCGAGATCATCGCGTTCACGGCGGGCAACAAGACCGTGACGTCGCTGCTCATCAAGGGCAACTTCCCCCCGGTCCGCCGGCTCTTCCCGGAGCAGACCGACCATTACGCCGTCGTCAACACCGCGGATCTCATCGAGGCGGTGCGCCGTGTGTCGCTCGTCCTGGACCGCGCCGCGCCGCTGCGCTTCACGTTCTCGAGCGACAGCGTCACGATGGACGCCTCGGGTAGCGAGCACGCCCGCGCCTCCGAGTCGGTCGATGCGATCCTGTCCGGTGGCGCCGAGGTGACGCTGGGCCTCAACCCGCAGTACCTCATCGAAGCCCTCGGTGCGGTGAAGAGCGAGTTCGTGCGGGTGACGTTCACCTCGAGCGACAACGCCAACAAGCTGAGCCCGGTCCTCATCACGAGCCAGACCTCGGTGGACCAGGCGGGTCTCGACTCGTTCAAGTACCTCCTCCAGCCCAACCTCCTCCTGCGCTGATCCCCGGTTCACGCCTCCGGGGAGTGTCCGACCCGAAAGGTAGGCTGGCTCCGTGATTGTGGAGCATCTCAGCCTGGTCGATTTCCGCAATTACGCGACCGCCGAACTGGCCCTGCACCGCGGACCGAACGTCCTCGTCGGGCGGAACGGTCAGGGCAAGACCAACCTCGCCGAGGCCGTCGTGTTCCTCGCGACGCTCGGCTCTCATCGGGTGTCGTCCGATGCGCCGATGGTGCGGGACGGCCAGGAGTTCGCCGTCATCCGTGCGCGGCTCTCGCATGGCGAGCGCCGGGTGCTCGTCGAGGTGCAGATCAACCGGCAGGGCTCGAACAAGGCACGCATCAACGGCTCCCCCTCGAAGACGAACGAGCTGCCGCGATACGCGCACGTCGTGCTCTTCGCCCCCGAAGACCTCCAGATCGTGCGCGGCGACCCGTCCGCCCGCCGCCGATTCGCCGATCAGCTCCTCATCCAGCGCACCCCGCGTCTCGCCGCGGTGCTGGGCGACTACGACCGGGTGCTCAAGCAGCGCAACGCCCTGCTCAAGTCGGCCAGGGCGCGGGGTATCCGCGGCGACGCGCTGAGCACCCTCGACGTCTGGGACGACAAGCTCGTCTCCCTCGGGTCGGAGATCATCACCGCGCGGCAGCGGTTGGCGGCGGATCTGCAGCAGCCGGTCGCCGACGCCTACGCGGCGATCGCCGGTGCCGACCACCGCCCGCGACTCGACTGGGCGCTGTCGGTGGCTGGCGGCGACCCCGCAGACGTCGATGACCGGGATGAGGCCGACGGTGCGTCCCCGGCGGAGGATGTGCGTGGCGACGCGCGGCGCATCGCCGAGATGTTCCGCGCCTCACTCGCAGCGAAGAGATCCCACGAGCTCGACCGGGGCCTCACCCTCACCGGGCCGCACCGCGACGACCTGGTCCTGAAGGTGCGTGACCTGCCGGTGAAGGGGTACGCCTCTCACGGCGAGTCGTGGTCGGTCGCGCTCGCGTTGCGCCTGGCGTCCGCCGAGCTGCTGCGCAGCGAATCCCCCGCCGGCGATCCCGTGCTCATCCTCGACGACGTGTTCGCGGAGCTCGATGCGGATCGGCGTCAGCGGCTGGCCGCGCTCACCGCCGGGTATGAGCAGGTGGTGGTCACGGCGGCGGTGGAGGAGGATATCCCCGACGTGCTCCACGCCCATGTCGTCCGCATCGCAGCGGGCACCATCACCGACGAGCGGGATCGTCCGCAGGCAGAGGAGGCGCCGGATGAGTGACGTCGTCGCCGAGACGGCCGCCGCCGCGGAGGCTCCGGAGACCGTCGCCACCTATCTGCGACTGCGGGGGCTGAAGCCGAGCGCCAAGAACTGGAAGCGCAAGCGACGGATCACCGTCGACGACGACAACGCGCCGTTCAGCCCGGGTCGCGACCCCGGGACCCTCGGCGCGGTCCTCGACACGTTGACGCGCGAGTCCGGGTGGGAGACGACACTCGCCCGGGAAGACCTCGTCCGGCAGTGGGCCGACCTCGCCGGTGCGGACACCGCGAAGCACTCGGAGCCGGTGTCGCTCGAGCGCGGACTGCTCACCGTGAAGTGCGATTCGACCGCCTGGGCGAAGAACCTCCAGTTCATGCGCGCGACCATCCTCACGGAGATCGGGCGACGGTATCCGGAGGCCGGGGTCGAGAACCTCCGCTTCATCGGACCGGACGTCCCCTCGTGGAAATGGGGTCCCAGAGCCGTTCCAGGGCGGGGCCCGCGCGATACCTACGGGTAGGGCACCATGCAAGGGGTCCGAAACGCTCAGAGGGCCACACGCGGCCGT
>JBMDWQ010000034.1:0-7108 GCA_048594675.1 Microbacterium sp.
CACGCCGACGGCACGGAGGTGCTCATCCACATCGGCATCGACACCGTGAAGCTGGGCGGAGAGCACTTCACCACCAAGGTCACCGCCGGCCAGCAGGTGAAGGCAGGTGACCTCCTGGTGGAGTTCGACGGCGACGCCATCCTTCGCGCGGGATACGACCTCACCACCCCCGTGGTCGTCACCAACCCCGACCTCTACCCCGCGGTGCGGGACGAGGCCTCCGGGCCGATCGCGCACGGTGAGCCGCTGTTCACCGCCGTGTCGGTCGACTCCGTCGCCGGCGTGCGCTGAGCACCGACCGGCATCGCCGGGGCGCGGCACCCTCCGCGCCCCGGCTTCCCCTCTCCATCCGAGAAACACGAAGGACGCATCATGAGCACCACCCCGTTCCCCGACTCGTTCCTCTGGGGCGGCGCGACGGCAGCCAACCAGATCGAGGGCGCGTACGACCAGGGCGGCAAGGGCCTCTCGGTCCAGGACGTCATGCCCCGCGGGATCGTCGGCGCGCGCACCGCCGAGCCGACGCCCGACAACCTCAAGCTCGTCGGCATCGACCACTACCACCGCTACGCGGAGGACATCGCCCTGTTCGCCGAGATGGGCTTCAAGACCTACCGATTCTCGATCGCGTGGAGCCGCATCTTCCCGAACGGCGACGAGGAACAGCCCAACGAGGAGGGGCTCGCCTTCTACGATCGCGTGCTCGACGAGCTCGAGAAGCACGGCATCGAACCCCTCGTCACCATCTCCCACTACGAGACGCCGCTCCACCTCGCCGAGACCTACGACGGCTGGACGGACCGCCGCCTCATCGGCTTCTACGAGCGGTACGCCCGCACGCTGTTCGAGCGCTACGGCTCGCGGGTCACCTACTGGCTGACCTTCAACGAGATCAACTCGCTCCTGCACGCCCCGTTCATGTCGGGTGGGATCAACACGCCCAAGGATGAGCTCACCGAGCAGCAGCTCTACCAGGCGATGCACCACGAGCTCGTCGCCTCCGCCCGCGCCACCCGCATCGCGCGCGAGGTGGCACCGAAGGCGCAGATCGGCTGCATGGTGCTGTCGATGCCGGTCTACCCGCTGTCGCCCTCGCCCGCCGATGCGCTGGAGGTGATGGAGTTCGACCACTCCAACCTCGTCTACGGCGACGTCCACACGCGCGGGGCCTACCCCGGGTACTTCCTGCGGACGCTCCGCGAGAAGGGCATCGAGCTCGACATCACCGAACAGGATCGCGACGACCTCCAGAACACGGTGGACTTCGTCTCCTTCAGCTACTACATGTCGGTGGCGGCGACCGCCGATCCCGCCCAGCGCGCGACCGGTGAGGGCAACATCATGGGCGGTGTGCCCAACCCGACCCTGGAGGCCAGCGAATGGGGCTGGCAGATCGACCCGATCGGTCTCCGCCTCGTCCTCAACCAGTTCTGGGACCGCTGGCAGAAGCCGCTGTTCATCGTCGAGAACGGCCTGGGCGCGAAGGACCAGCTCGTCGAGGTGGACGGCGTCAAGACCGTCATCGACGACTACCGCATCGCCTACCTGAACGACCACCTCGTGCAGGTCGGTGAGGCATTGAAGGACGGCGTCGACGTGCTCGGATACACCACGTGGGGCTGCATCGACATCGTCAGTGCCTCCACCGCCCAGCTCAGCAAGCGCTACGGCTTCATCTACGTCGACCGCAACGACGACGGCTCGGGCTCGCTCGAGCGCTACAAGAAGAAGTCGTTCGACTGGTACGCCGAGGTCATCCGCACGAACGGTGGTTCTCTCACCTCCTGACCCCTCAGGTGGCGCATATGGTTGCCTCTCTCCCCTCGAGGCGACCATATGCGCCACCTGTTCGTGTGCCCATCGTCCTTGACTCACCGGAAAGCCCTCCCCATGCCCTCCTCCTTCCGACACCGCGCCGTCTTCCTCGACGTCGACGGAACCCTCATGCAGGACGGCCGGTACATCCCGCCGTCCGCGATCTCGGCAATCCGAGCGGCTCGCGCGGCCGGTCACCTCGTGTTCCTCAGCACGGGGCGCGGGATGAAGGAGTTGGAAGGACCGATCCTCGACATCGGCTTCGACGGTGCCGTCACCAACGGCGGCGGATTCGGGAGCATCGGTGACGACGTGATCGTCGCCGAACTCCTCGGGCACGACTCGGTGCGGCATCTGGAGGAGCGCCTGGACGCACACGGCGTGCACTGGTACTTCCAGACCTACGATCGGATGTTCGCGAGCGCGGAGCTTCCCGCCCTCATGCAGCGCTACGTCGACCGCGACCGGCGCGCGCACGAGGAACGGATGCGAGCCTCCGGGCGCGACGTCGACGAGGAGGAGTTCTTCAGCGTCGGCATGAAGACGTTCGATGCGGCCCACGAGTTCGTCCCCGCCGAGGCTGCCAAGGCCGTGATCCTCAGCGAAGATCCGGCCGCGGTCGCCGCAGCCGTGGCCGAGCTCGACGGCGCCTTCGCCGTCGTCGGAGGGACGATCCCCCTCCCCGTCGGAAGCTCGGGCGAGATCTCCGCGGTCGGGGTGAACAAGGGCGCCACGATCCTGCGGCTGCTCGCGCACCTCGGCATCGACCCCGCCGATGCGATCGGGATCGGCGACAACTGGAACGATGCGGAGATGTTCGAGGTGTGCGGAGTGTCGATCGCGATGGGGAACGCAGCCCCAGGGGTCCAGTCCCTCGCCGACCAGGTCACCTCGGTGATCGACGACGACGGCATACACAACGCCTTCGTCCGCAACGGCCTCATCTGATCCCGCCGGCGCCGGGGCATGGGTCGCCGGGCTGAGGCGTGCGAAAAGCAGGGCGGGCGGGCCTCCGGCACCCGATGAGCCCCAGATCCCCCGTCTCAGCCTGCTTTCGGCCCGGCGCGCGGCGGGCACCGCTCGCGCACAGGCTCCGGTCACACCGGTTTGAAAGGATGGATGCCGTGACTCCCACCGAATCCTCGCCCCGCATCCTGTTCATCGACGTCGACGGCACGATCCTGGAGCACGGCTCGGTCATCACCCCCTCGACGGTCACCGCCATCCGCGCCGTCCGCGAGCGCGGCCACCTCGTCTACCTGTGCACCGGCCGCTCGGCGGGTGACATCCACCCCGACGTCGCGGCGATCGGCTTCGACGGCGCGATCACCAACGGCGGGGCCTACGCGACGCGAGGCGAGGAGGAGCTCTTCTTCCATCCCATGCCTCGCGCCGACGTCGAGCGACTCACCTCGTATTTCGAGGAGAACGGCGTCCACTACTTCCTGCAGGCCAACCAGCAGGTGTACGCCAGCCCCGGCATCCTCGGGATGATGACGTCGTTCCTGCGGATGCGCGCCGCCCGACGGTCCGAGGATCTCGCCCACCTCGGGATCGACGAAAACCAGCAGGACCTCCTGAACACGGTGCTCACCGAGGCCGCCGACCGCTATCTCCCCGTCTCGGACGCCGACCGCGACCACATCGCGAAGGCGGTCTTCGTCAGCGATCGCTCCGACAGCGTCGACCAGGCGCAGCGGGCGCTCGGCGAGCGCTTCCACGTGATCCCCGGCAGTATGCCGATGCCGGGCGGATCGAACGGCGAGATCTCCCTCCGGGGCACGAACAAGGGCGCCGCCATCGTCGAGGTCCTGAGCATCCTCGGGCTCGATGCGGCCGATGCGATCGGGATCGGCGACAGCTGGAACGACGTCGAGATGTTCCAGGTGTGCGGCACGGCGGTCGCGATGGGCGGAGCGGATCCGCAGCTGCAGGCTCTCGCCGACCACGTGACCACCGGCGTGCTCGACGACGGCGTGCACAACGCCCTCGCCAGCCTCGGGCTCCTCTGACCCTCGCGTTCAGGGACCCCTGCGGGGGGCGGAAGCCTCAGAGGAAGATGTCGGGGAAGAGCTCGCTGTCGGGCGTGCCGGGAGTCGCGGCGTAGCGGGAGAAGTCGGTGACCCCGGCCTCGCGGAGCACGTCCTCCACGATGAGGGTCTGACCGGTGTACTCGCGTGCCGGACGTGTGAGCACCTCGTAGGCGGCATCCGCGTAGATCTCGGGGGTGCGGCTGACCTTCATCATCCGGTCGCCGCCGAGGGCGAACTGCACCGCGGCGGTGGCGATCGTCGTCTCCGGCCAGAGCGTGTTGGCGGCGACACCGTCGGGCGCGAACTCCGCTGCGATCCCCAGCGTGGCCATCGTCATGCCGAACTTCGCGAGCGAATACCCGGTGTGGGCGCCGAGCCATCGCGCCGTGGTGTTCAGCGGCGGCGACAGCGACAGGATGTGCGGGTTGTCGGCATCCTTCAGGATCGGGAGAGCAGCGCGGGAGAGCATGAACGTGCCGCGGACGTTGACGTCCTGCATGAGGTCGTACTTCTTCGTCGCCAGTTCCAGCGACCCGGAGAGGTCGATCACCGACGCGTTGTTGACGACGATGTCGATCCCGCCGAACTCGCCCTGCGTCTTCAGCACGGCTTCGGTGATGTCGTCGTCGTTGCGCACGTCACCCACGATCGGCAAGGCTTCACCGCCGGCGGCGCGGATCGCCTCGGCCGCCGAATGGACGGTCCCTTCGAGGCGAGGGTGCGGCGTGTCCGTCTTGGCGAGGAGGGCGATGCGTGCGCCGTCACGGGCGGCCCGCAGCGCGATCGCGAGGCCGATGCCGCGACTTCCGCCCGACATGAGGATCGTCTTGCCGGCCAGCGTCGGGGTCGCGTCGGACGTGCTCATCGGGTCTCCTTGGGGGTACGGGCGGCGAAGGCCGCGATCCGGGCGGTCGCCTCCGGGGTGTCGAAGCTGTCGCCGATCGTGCGGGCTTCGTCGTCGAGGTTCTCGGTGAACGGGCGGTGCGCGCCCACGCGCACGAGGCGCTTGGCCTGCCCGAACGCCTCGGTCGCGCCATCGAGCCAGAATCGCGCGACCTCCGCGGCCCGCGCGGCGGGGTCGTCGGCGAGCTCGGACACCAGCCCCCAGTCCAGGGCCGTCTCCGCGTCGATCGTCCGATCCTGCAGGAGCAGGGCGAGGGCCCGCCGCTGTCCGATCGCAGCGGGGAGCAGCGTCGAGACACCGAGGTCGGGCGTCAGGCCGATGTTGGCGTAGCGGCTGACGAACCGGGATGCCCCCGACGCGACGATGTAGTCCGCCGTCAGCATGAGCCCGAGGCCGCCACCGGCGACGGCCCCCTGGACAGCGGCCACGACGGGGGTGCGGGAGGTGACGAACGCCCGGATCCCCTCGTGGATCACGTGTGCCGCGGCCGTGACCTCGGAACCGGCGGCACCGGAGGTCCCCATCTGCACCACGTCGCCCCCGGCACAGAACGCGGGGCCGTTCGCATCGATCAGCACCGCCCCCACCTCGGGGTCGCGAGTCACCTCATGCGCCAGGTCGCGCCACCGCGCACCCATCTCGAAGTCCATCGCGTTGAGCACGGCGGGACGGTTGAAGGTGAGACGAGCGAGGGCGCCCTCACGCGTGTACAGGATCGAGTCGGTCATCGAGGGCTCCTCCGAGTGGGTGCTGCAGAACTCCTCATTTCGGAGCCATCCGGATCGCACCGTCGAGGCGGATGGTCTCGCCGTTGAGGTAGCCGTTCTCGACGATGCTCAGGACCAGTGCGGCGTACTCGTCGGGACGACCCAGTCGCGGCGGATAGGGCACCTGCTGTCCGAGGGAGTCCTGCGCGGCTTGGGGAAGGCCGGCGAGCATCGGAGTCTCCATGATCCCCGGCGCGATCGTGCAGACGCGGATCGCGTGTCGGGCGAGCTCGCGCGCGATCGGCAGCGTCATGGCGTGCACGCCTCCCTTGCTCGCCGCGTACGCGGGCTGTCCGATCTGGCCGTCGAAGGCCGCGACAGACGCGGTGTTGACGATGACGCCCCGATCGCCGCCCCCGGTGGGCTCGGTGCGCGACATGGCGGCTGCCGCGTGCGCCACCACCGTGTAGGTGCCGATCAGGTTGACACGAACGAGACGCTCGAAGTCGGCGATCGAGGTCGGGGTCCCGTCTCGGTCGAGAACCTTGGCCGGAGGGGCGATGCCGGCGCAATTGACCACGACGCGCAGCGGCGCCTCGGCGCTGGCGACCCGGACCACGGCTTCCACCTGCGCCGCGTCGGTGACGTCGGCGACGGCGAAGACGCCTCCCAGTTCCGTGGCGGCCGCCTCTCCCGGAGAGGAGGGCAGGTCGACGATCACGACGTGGGCACCGGCCGCGGCCAGTCGGCGCGCTGCGGCCAGCCCGAGGCCGCTCGCGCCGCCGGTGACGAGGGCGGTGGCTCCGACGATGTCCATGCGCTCTCCTTCGAACGAGTGGGGATCGCATACCACCATACGCGGGACTCAGTGTCACGTGAACTCCGCCCAGCGACCGCCCGGGACCGCCTCGGACCGGCACGGAGCCGCCATGATGGAGAACATGTCGATCCCCGCCGAGACCGTCGACGTGCCCCCGCGCGTCCGGATGCTCGCCCGGGGAGCGACCCTCGTCCCCGTCTGGCGCAACGACTACGGCGGACTCACGTTCCGCAGCGGTGCGGGCGAGTTCATCAAGTACGGCCCCGTCAATGCGGAATCCTCCATGGCGGAGGAGGCCGAGCGCCTGGCGTGGGCGGCGCGGTACACGAGGGTCCCGACCGTGCGCGAGACCGGGACGGACGGGCGGTACGAGTGGCTGGTCACGGCGGCCCTTCCCGGCCTCTCCGCCGTCGATTCCCGCTGGCGGGAGCACCCCGCCGTCGCGGTGCGGGCCGTGGGCGAAGGACTCCGCGCGCTTCACGATGCGCTGCCGGTCGACGACTGCCCCTTCGACTGGTCGGTCGCCTCACGCCTCGCCCGCGCTACGGAGCGCGGCATCGTGGTCGACGCGGCGCTCCGCGAACCGCCGGCGATCGACCGGCTCGTCGTCTGCCATGCCGACGCCTGCTGCCCGAACACCCTCCTCGGCGACGACGGTCGATGGCTCGGCCATGTGGACCTGGGCGTCCTCGGCGTCGCCGATCGGTGGGCCGACATCGCGGTCGCGGCGATGAGCACGGTCTGGAACTACGGGCCGGGCTGGGAGGAGGCCCTGCTCGACGCCTACGGCGTCGACCCCGACGAGGAACGGATGGCGTACTACCGGAAT
>JBMDWQ010000035.1:0-3146 GCA_048594675.1 Microbacterium sp.
AGGACGTCGGCCATCGTGAACTTGCCGGTGTTGCGCATCAGTTCCGCCACCAGCAGCAGCGCGACCAGCCACGCAACGAGGAACCCGATCGAGTAGAGGAAGCCGTCGTAGCCGTTGATCGCGATCGCACCGACGATGAGGAGGAAGGCCTTCACGATCTGCACCCACGTGGTGCCCTTCATCCCGCCCACGAGGACGTAGACGATCATCAGCACGCCCACGACGGCCACGACGATCGACTGTCCCAGCTGCTCGGTGATCCCGAGCAGGAGCGAGACGAGGCCACCGGCACCCGCCATCTGCGCGAGCAGGTAGAAGAAGCACACCGCGAGCGTCGTGATCGCCGCCGCCATCCGCACCGGGCCCTGTTTGAGCCGGAAGGAGAGGACGTCAGCCATCGTGAACTTGCCGGTGTTGCGCATCAGCTCCGCCACCAGCAGCAGCGCGACCAGCCACGCTACGAGGAACCCGATCGAGTAGAGGAAGCCGTCGTAGCCGTTGATGGCGATGGCACCGCAGATGCCGAGGAACGAGGCCGCTGAGAGGTAGTCCCCCGCGATCGCGAAACCGTTCTGCGGGCCCGTGAACGAGCGGCCGGCCGCGTAGTAGTCCGCCGCCGTCTTGTTGTTGCGGCTCGCCCGGATGACGATGAACAACGTCACCGCGACGAACGCGCCGAAGATGGAGATGTTCAGGACGGGGTTGTTCTCCACCGTCGTGGTCGCCGCGGCGAGCGCGGCGTTGATATTCGCGAAGATCTCGTTCACGCGCCCGCCTCCTGCTTCTCGAGGTCGCTGCGGATCTCCGCGGACACCGGGTCGAGACGGTGATTGGCGTACCAGACGTACCACATGGTGATCGCGAACGTCGTGACGAACTGTCCGAGGCCCAACAGGAGCCCGACGGTGATCGCGCCCGACACCGGGGTGGCCATGAATTCCGTGGCGAACGAGGACAGCAGGACGTAGGCGCAGTACCAGAGGAGGAACACCGCCGTGAGCGGCCAGACGAAGCGGCGATGGCGCCGTTTGAGCTCCCGGAACGGCGCGGAGTTCTCGACCGCGACGTAGTCGATGCCTCCCGGCGGAGCGGATGGTGCGGATGATGCGGACATGGCAGTCTCCTTACCTGTCGAGCCGTCGTCGTCGACGGCTGCTTCGACGGTCCCCGATGACCGCCGCGGTGGTATCGTCGACGATACGAAAGCGGATGACGCAGCCGTCACCCCCGGAAGTAGGTAACGCGATGGCACTCCCCAGCCTCGCCTCCGACGCCGACCTGATGGCTCACGCCGTCACCGAACTCGCGCAGCGTACCGCGTTGCCGGTCGCGTTCGGCGGCTACGAGCGCAGCGACGCCGTCGAGGTGAGCGCCGTGGTCGGAAACCGCACGGCGCATCTGGCCGGACTCGTGGTGCGCGCCAGCCGCGGACTGGGTGGCCGGGCGATGGTGGAGCGACGGCCCCGGCTGGCGCTGGACTACAAGACCTCGCGGCACATCACGCACGACTACGACCGCGTGATCCTGGGCGAGGGGATCTCCACGTTGTTCGCCGTGCCCGTGCTGGTCAGTGGCGTCACGCGCGGTGTGCTGTACTGCGGTTCGTTCCATCCGTCGCCCTTCGGGGAGAACGTCGCCCGACACGCGGTGTCGGTCGCGCAAGACCTCGCCACCGAGCTGCGCGTGCGCGACGAGGTGCAGCGGCGCCTGTCACAGGCGACCCCCGACGCCGCCGGCAGCATCACCGCTGCCGCCCGCGAGCAGTTGCGTCAGACCTACGCGGAGCTGCGCTCCATCTCTGCCGACGTCACCGACCGAGCCTTGCGGGAGCGGCTCACGGCACTGGAGCACCGGCTCGCGACGCTCTCGCACGAAGGAGCCGATCACCACGAGGCGCTGGATGTCAGGCTCTCGCCGAGAGAGACCGACGTGCTCGCGTGCGCCGCGCTCGGCTCGACCAACGCAGAGATCGCCGCGACGCTGCAGTTGCGCGAAGGAACCGTGAAGTCGTACCTGCAGTCGGCGATGGCGAAGCTGGAGGCCTCCACTCGGCACGCGGCCGTCGCCAAGGCACGGCGCGCCGGCATCCTCCCCTGAGTGCCGCTCAGCTCTCCGAGGTGTCCGGCTCGGCGATCGACACGTACACCCGCACCTCGCCGTCCTCCAGCGCGAATCGGAAGCCCTCCGCGTCCTTCAGCGCGTCGTCGTCTGCGATGTTGCCGGCGATCTCGCGTGCGGCGATGTCGACGACGGGCCCGAAGCCGGGCGCGCCGCATCCTCCGCGGCTCCCGCCGGTCGAGTTACCGGAGTCGGGGCCCGCGGAGCCCGAGTCGTAGCGGATGATGAGGCAGGTGCCGCGGACGGCATCCACCCTGCCGCTGATCACCCGTACGCCGAGGAAGTCCTCGTAGCGCTGGGCGCCACGTTCGAAGGAGAACTCGTCGTCTTCGACGGGTCCCCCGCTGGGGGCCAGCACCGCGTAGGGGCGCGGAAGGGCCGACGTCGCGGCAGTCGCGAGCGGCACGGCGACGGCGGCCGTCACCGCGGCCGAGATGGCGGCCACTGCGGCCAGGAGACCGAACCGGGGACGCGCGCGCCCGGGCGTCGCGCTCGTCGGGGCTGAGGCCACCGGGGCGGAAGCCACCGGCGCGGGCGGCGACACCACAACCGTGCCCGCCGAAGTGAGCGACGAGCCGGCGAGATCGGGATCGGGGCGCGCCGTCGTCGGGGGCTCGGCGACCGTCCGCCGCAGCGCTGCGTCGCTCGCAGACATCTCCGGAACGGGAACGGTGACTGTGCTCGCCGCGCCCGCGGCCGTATCCCGGGCGGAGACGGCCTGTCGGGCCTCTTCACGCACGCGAGCCTCGAGGATCCGGAGCCGTTCGAGCGCCGGGCGATCACCGGCGATATCGGCGTTCGCCCCGTAGGCGCGTGCCCGCAGTCGGGATAGTTCGTCGTCGAGAGGCTCGGCCATGTCCCCACTCTGGCACGGAAGGCGCCGCCGGCAACGCGTCAGGAGGAGCGAGGCGGAGCGGGTGCGGCGAGCACCTCGGCGTTGAGAGCGCGCTGCCACTCCCGCAACTGCCACATCGGGTGGTGCGGAGCGGCATTCGAGCACAGGACGACGCCCCAGACGCCATGGTCGA
>JBMDWQ010000036.1:0-2720 GCA_048594675.1 Microbacterium sp.
TCCCCGATACGACGATGCCGTCGGTGGCGATCTTCTCGCCGGGGCGCACCACGAACTCGTCGCCGACGCGGAGCTCTGCCGTGGGGATGCGGGTCTCCACCCCGGCGCGACGGACGGCGACCTCCTTCGCCCCCAGCTCGAGCAGGGCCCGCAACGCCGCTCCGGCGCGACGCTTCGCCCGCTTCTCGAAGTAACGGCCCGCGAGCACGAACATCGTGACTCCGGCGGCGACCTCGAGGTAGATGTTGCCGCTGCCGTCTCCGCGCTCCAGCGCCCACGTGAAGCCGTGGGTCATGCCGATCATCCCCGCGCTTCCGAAGAAGAGCGCGTAGACCGACCAGAGGAATGCCGCCACGGTCCCCATGCTGATGAGGGTGTCCATCGTGGTGGCGCCGTGACGGAGGTTGACGGCTGCGGCGCGATGGAAGGGCCATCCGGCCCAGACGACCACCGGCGTCGCCAGCGCGAGCGAGGCCCACTGCCAGCCGGGGAACTGCAGAGCCGGCACCATCGCCAAGACGATCACCGGTACCGACAGCGCGACGGCACCCACCAGCCGACGACGCAGGCTGCGCAGCTCGGGATCGTTCCCGGCCTCGTCCTGCGGGGCGGGAAGCGTCGCGGTGTACCCGGTGCGCTCGACCTCCGCGATGACCGCGGCCGGGTCGAGGCCGGCGGGCGCCACGACGATCGCCTTCTCGGTGGCGTAGTTGACGGTCGCGTTCACGCCGTCGAGGCGATTGAGCTTCTTCTCGATGCGCATGGCGCACGATGCGCACGTCATGCCGCCGATCTCGAGCTCGAGGCGCTCGGTGCCGGGGTCGGTCGTGGTCATCTCAGACGGTCGCGGCCTCGTAGCCGGCCTCTTCGACGGCGGCGATCACCGCGGCGGTGTCGACCGCGTCGGACGTCGTCACGCGGAGCACGCCGGTCTGCGCGCTCACCTCGATGTCGGTGATGCCGGGAACCTGCGACACTTCGCCGCGCACGGCGCTCTCGCAGTGTCCGCACGTCATGCCGGTCACCTGGAACTCTGTCGTCTGCATGGAAGATCCTCTCTCCAATACCCCCGGGGGGTACCTAGGCGACAACTCTATCCCTCTGCCGTCTATTCCGCGCCCGGCGGTGTCTCCGATTCGCGCAGAGGGCGGATGACTCGGCAGGGATTCCCCGCGGCCACGACGTTCGGCGGAACGTCGCGGGTGACGACCGAGCCGGCGCCGATGATGCTGTTCTCGCCGACGGTGACCCCGGGGGTGAGGGTGACCGAGCCTCCGAGCCAGACGTTGTCTCCGAGCGTGACGGGGAGTGGGAGCTCCCAGCCGTCCCGCCTCCGAGGCACGTCCTCCGCGTGGTTGGGCGTGTAGATGGCGCACCGGGGACCGATGAGGCAGTCGGCGCCGATCGTCACCTGCCCGCCGCCGATGACGAGGAAGTCGGCATTGATGAACGTGCCATCGCCGATCACGAGGCGCGTGCCGTAGTCAATGCTGATCGGTGGACGAAAGTCGATGTCGGTGCCGGCGCCCGGAATCAGGTCGTGGAAGAGGCGTCGCGCCCGCTCGGGCGAGCGGTAATACGTCGCGGTGATCTCGGCGCAGACCGCGTGCGCCTCCCACGAGAGCTCCTGCAGCGCAGGAGAGGTGCGATACCGGATCCAGTCCCCCTCCAGCAGCCGCCGCAGGTCTTCGTCTGTCGCGGCCAGCGCCTGTATCCGGGCGTATGGGAGCGTGTCGTCAGTCATGTCTCCTCCTATGTTGTTAGCAACAACATATAGGGATCACGTGGCGAGCATGTGGGGAGGCCTGCAGAAAGACAACAGGGCCCGTCCGACGCATGGTCGAACGGGCCCTGTTCGCTGGATCAGCCGAGGCGGCGGCGTCGGGTCACCGCGATGCCTCCGACTGCCAGCAGCAGGACGCCGGCCAGCAACGCCGGCCAGGGAACCTCACCACCGGTGCCGGGGAGGGAGGAGCCGGGGTCTTCACCGGACGGGTCTTCACCCCTCGGGTCTTCACCGCTCGGCGTCTCCCCGGGTGTCGGCGTCGGAGCCGGCGTGGGCTCACCCGGAGTCGGCGTCGGGGTCGGCGTCGGCTCTCCCGGCGCCGTGTCGCGCAGGACCACTCCGGCGTCCCACGTCGGGTCGATCCCCTGCGAGGCGCGCACCTCGAAGTAGTCGTACTCGCCCGTCAGGTGGGGGTTGTCGTCGCCGAGCACGATCGTGGCGGTCAGTCCGGTCTCCGGATCGGCGTTGGAGTCGGTGGCGTCGGTTCCTGCGCCCGTTCGCGTGAAGGCGTACTGCGTCGCCTGTTCCTCGGTCAGCTCGAACCGCACCCGGTAGGTCCCGGCGACCAGCTCGTCGAAGATGTAGCGGCCGCGCGCGTCGGTCGTGGTCGTCGCGAGCGTCGAGCCGTCCTCTCCCAGGAGCACCACCCGCACGCCGGCGAGGGGCTTCTCTCCCGCTCCCTGCACACCGTCGCGGTCGGCGTCGATCCACACGACGTCGCCGATTGCGTACGTCTTCAGCACGAAGCCGAAGTCGAGCGACGGGTCGTGATCGCCGTCCTCGGTGAGCGGCTCGACGGTGGTCGCCGTCCACGTCGAGGAGTCGCCGGAGGTACCGCCGACGCCCTCGCGGGTCGGGACGTAGGGCGCCAGTGCCTCCACCGTGCGGGGATCGTCGCGGACGATACGCACCGTGTAGGTCTGCCCCTCCTCGA
>JBMDWQ010000037.1:0-10139 GCA_048594675.1 Microbacterium sp.
CGATGTGCCCGAGCGCAGGAATCCCTCTTTATCCGCGTCGAGGATGGCGACGAGCGATACCTCGGGCAGGTCGAGGCCTTCGCGGAGCAGGTTGATCCCCACGAGCACGTCATAGACGCCCGATCGGAGCTCGGTGAGGAGCTCGACACGACGGAGAGTGTCGACGTCGGAGTGGAGGTACCGCACACGCACCCCGTGCTCACCCAGGAAGTCGGTCAGCTCCTCCGCCATCTTCTTGGTGAGCGTCGTGACGAGGACGCGCTCATCGCGCTCCACCCGCACGCGGATCTCTTCCAGCAGATCATCGATCTGCCCCTTGGAGGGTTTGACGATGATCTGTGGATCGACCAGGCCCGTCGGGCGGATGATCTGCTCGACGACCCCGTCGGCAATGCCCATCTCATACCGCCCGGGCGTCGCCGACAGGTAGACCGTCTGGCCGATGCGCTGTTTGAACTCGTCGAAGCGCAGTGGTCGGTTGTCGAGCGCGCTGGGGAGCCGGAAGCCATGATCGACGAGCGTGCGCTTGCGTGACGCGTCTCCCTCATACATCGCACCGATCTGCGGAACGGTCACATGCGACTCATCGATCACGAGGAGGAAGTCATCCGGGAAGAAGTCGAGCAAGGTGTGCGGCGGCTCGCCCGCGGAACGTCCGTCGAGGTGACGCGAGTAGTTCTCGATCCCGGAGCAAAAGCCCAGCTGCTGCAGCATCTCGAGATCGAAGGTCGTGCGCATCCGCAGCCGCTGAGCCTCGAGGAGCTTGCCCTGCCCCTCCAGCTCGGCCAGTCGCGAGGCGAGCTCCGTCTCGATCGTTCCGATGGCTCGCTGCACCGTGTCGGTGCCTGCGACGTAGTGAGAGGCCGGGAAGATCGGCACGCTGTCGAGCTTCTGGACGACCTCCCCCGTCAGCGGATGCAGCATGTAGAGCGCCTCGATCTCGTCGCCGAAGAGTTCGATGCGCACGGCGTACTCCTCGTAGACCGGGATGATCTCGATGGTGTCTCCGCGCACGCGGAAGTTCCCACGTGAGAAGTCGACGTCATTGCGGTTGTACTGCATCGCGATGAACTTGCGGATGAGCGCGTCTCGGTCATACCGCTCCCCCACCTGCAGAGCGACCATCGCGCGAAGATACTCCTCCGGTGCGCCGAGGCCGTAGATGCACGAGACGGTGGAGACCACGACGACATCTCGGCGGCTCAGGAGCGAATTGGTCGTCGAGTGCCGGAGCCGCTCGACCTCGGCGTTGATCGAGGAGTCCTTCTCGATGAAGGTGTCTGTCTGCGGGACGTACGCCTCGGGTTGGTAGTAGTCGTAGTAGCTCACGAAGTACTCGACCGCGTTGTGAGGCATGAGGTCGCGGAACTCGTTGGCCAGCTGAGCCGCGAGGGTCTTGTTGTGCGCGAGCACGAGCGTGGGTCGCTGCACCTGTTCGATCAACCACGCCGTGGTCGCCGACTTCCCCGTGCCGGTCGCGCCGAGCAGGACGACGTCGGTCTCGCCCGCGTTGATGCGTGCCGCCAGCTCCGCGATGGCCTGTGGCTGATCTCCACTGGGCGAGTACTCGCTGACGACCTCGAACGGGCGCACGGATCGGGTGGTCTGCATTCCTCCAGCGTAGGCCGGGGCTCCGACACCGGGACCGGTGTTCGCGCTCGGCGAGGCTCAGACCTCGTCGTCCTCGCCCGACTCGAAGTCGCCCACGGCGAAATCGTCCCACTCGTGGTCGTCGTCCGTCCGTCGCATCGGAGATCTCCTTCCTTCAGCGCTGTGCACGCACGATACGCGGCGGAGATGAACGAGGTATTGCCTCGCCGTTTCCGAATGTCGCGACGCCGTAGGGTGGACGACATGCTCGAGTTCCTCGTGGGGTCAGGCCTTGCCGCAGCCGCGGGGCTGAACGCGTGGATGCCCCTGTTCGTGCTCGGGCTCGCCGACCGGGTGGTACCGGCGGTCCACATCCCCGAGGCGTGGGCGTGGATCTCCAGCGACATCGCGCTGTGGGTCACCGGGATCCTTCTCGTCATCGAGATCGTGGCGGACAAGATCCCCGCCGTGGATTCCGTGAACGACATCATCCAGACCGTGGTGCGTCCTGCGTCCGGCGGCATCGTGTTCGGCGCGGGCGCCGCCTCCGAGACCGTCCGCATCGACGACCCGGCCTCCTTCTTCGCTGACAACGCCTGGATCCCGGTGCTCGTCGGGGTTCTGCTCGCGCTCGCGGTACATGCGGTCAAGGCCGCGGCGCGCCCTCTCGCCAACCTGGCGACGGCGGGACTCGCGGCACCGCTCGTGTCCACTGCGGAGGACGCATCGTCGTTCGCATTGACGCTCGCGGCGATCTTCGTGCCGATCCTCGCGGGGCTTCTGCTCGCGGGACTCGTCGTCGCCGCGGTGTTCGTCGTGCGGCGGCGACGCCGCTCCCTCGCCGCGCGTCGGAACGCCGCCGCCGGTCAGGACGGATCGGGCTGACCCCGCAACCGACGCCACAGCGCGTCGGTCTGATCGAGCGTGTCCTCCAGCGAACCCGCGGTGTCGATCACGACGTCGGCGATCGCCAGGCGCTGCGCGTCGCTGGCCTGGGCGGCGACGCGCGCTCGCGCCTCTTCGTCGGTCATGCCGCGGAGGTTCACGAGCCGCTCCCGACGGACCGCGGCCGGCGCGTGGGCGAGCACGACGAGATCCCACGGTTCGTCGGCACGCGCCTCGACGAGCAGCGGAACGTCGTAGACGACGATCGCGTCGGGATCGCCCGCGAACGCTTCCTCGAACCGCCGCGCCGACTCGGCCCGCACCGCAGGATGGACGATCGCGTTGAGCCGTTGGCGCGCTGCCTCGTCCGCGAAGACGATCGTGGCCAGAGCCGCGCGGTCGAGCTCACCGTCTTCTCCGACGACAGCGTCGCCGAACACCTCTCGGATCTCCCGAAGGACGGGGGAACCCGCCCTCTGGACGTCGCGCACGACCGCATCCGCATCGACGACGACAGCACCGCACGACCTGAGTCGGTGCGCGATCGTCGACTTCCCCGAGGCGATTCCGCCGGTGAGCGCGATGAGAGCCATGACACTGAGGATGCCATGCGTCGGCGCTGACGATGTTCTCTGACAAGGCCAAGCGACGCTTGAGCCCGCCTTGAGGGTTTCTTGAGAGTCGGGTCATAACGTGTTCCTTGCTGGCTTCGAACCCGAAACGAAGCCCCCACCGAGCTGGACCCGAACCCGACTCGGTTACCCGAACAGTCCGGTCTGCCCGAACAGACCGACCTGATCCCCGTTCCAGCGCGCACGACCGCCCGCCGGAACGGGGGTCCGGTCGGCGTGCCGTGGCGCCCGGCTCTCAGCCCGAAAGGCACGTCATGAGCACGCCCGAAAACACCACCTCCGTCGAACAGCCGCAGCGCAAGAGCAAGCGGCGCACCGTTCTCGCCTTCACGCTCGCAGCCCTCGCCGTCGGCGGCATCGGTGCCGCGGCGACCAGCGCGGCCTGGAGCGACAACGTCTTCTTCTCCGCCAAGGCGGAGGCGGCGACCTTCAACCTCCAGGGTTCCCTCAACGGGACCACCTGGCAGGAGTCGGACTCCAAGGGATCGATCCAGCTGGTCGTTCCCGCCACGGCACTTCAGAACCTCGTTCCGGGAGAGTCCCGCACCATCGACCTGTGGGTGAAGAACCTCGGCAGCGTCGGCGCCGCTCTGACCCCGACGGTCGAATGGGCCACCTCGCCCGCGTCCACCTTCACCGCCAACCCGAGCGCCACCGTGGAGGGCCTGTCGGCTTCGCTCACGGCTGCGTCCGGCGACGGCGCCTCCGACCAGTTCCAGCTGAAGGTCACCACCGACAGCAACTGGGCCGCGAGCAACCAGGGCAAGTCGGGCACCATCATCGTCACGGTCACCGGCACCGCGGTCGCCCCGTAAGCACACCCCACCGACCCACCGCGACGAACGACACCACGAGAGAGGGATGACGATGCAGATGCTGCGCCGCCTTGCTGAAGTCGTGCTGTGGACGCTCGCCGCGGTGGGTCTGCTCTGCGCGGTCCTCTGGGGAGCGACCGCCATGGGCCTCGTGAAGCCTCTCATCGTCATCTCGGGCTCGATGGAGCCCCAGATCATGACGGGAGATCTGCTGATCGATGTCCCTGTCGAAACGGAGGGCCTCGACGTGGGTGACGTCGTGAGCCTTCCGTCCGAGCTCACAGGTAACCTCGTGACGCACCGCATCGAGAAGGTCGCCGCGACCGGCGACGGGACATATCAGATCTCGATGAAGGGCGACAACAACGCCGCCTCCGACGCGCTGGACTACACCGTCGGCAACCGCGTGTGGCAGCCCGCCGTGCAACTCAGCGGATGGGGATCCGCTGTCCAGCGCCTCACGACACCCGGGGTCGCGATCCCGTTGGTGATCGGACTGGTCGCGCTGCTCGGCATCACGCTGTTGCTCCCGGCGCCGACACGTCGGGCACCACGGGGACGGGGGGTCCCGGCCGACGCTCAGCAAGGGTCTGCAGACGCGGCGGTTGCTGCCCCGGTGGCCATCTCGGGCGCGGAAGGATCGGTGGCGTCGGGGGCGCCCCGGTCCGAGTCCGAGACAGCGCTGACGATGACACGCGCGCAATGGCGAGAGCTGGCCCAACGATGACCGGAACCCGCATCCTGACGCTCGGGCTCCTGGTCCTCGTCGCCGGAGGCGTCGCCGCCCTCGCGCAGCCCGCTCCTGCTGTCGCTCAGTCCGTCCCGCTGACGCACGACTTCGGTGTCGTCCTGCCCGGCGAGACGGTCTCCCACGAGCTCACGTTCCATGTGGACAACCGCGCCACCGTCTTCGACGCGACGTTCCTGCTGGACGGCGATGGCGCCTGGAGCACCACCGTGTGCAGCGCGAAGGGCCTCTGCCGGGATCTGTCTCGCCTGAAGGGTGAGATCCTCGACTCCGGCGACTACCGCCTCATCCTCGGGTTGACTCTCCCCGAGGACGCCAGCACGGCAGACATCTCCGCGGACGGCGTGATTCGTCTGGTCGAGGCAGACGTCGACAGCAGCGTCTCCGAGCCGGGCGCGACCGGCGGCGGCGTGGACCCGGCCATCCCCGGCCTCCCGGCGACCGGCGCTCAGCTTCCGCTCCTGCTGATCCTCATCGGAAGCGGTCTACTGATGGCCGGCGGCATCGTTCTCGCCTCGACCCGCCGTCACGCTCGGCCCGCTGACGCGAGGGAGGAGCTCTCATGAAGAGGACACGCCTGCGCGTGACGACTCTCCTCATCGCTCTCGGCTGCCTCCTCGCGGGCAGCGGTGTCGCCGCATCGATCGGTAACACCTCGGCGGCATGGACCGACAGCACATCGGCGTCCGTCGTCGCGACGGGTGGCTCATGGGTTCCGGCCTCCGCGGTCGGCTGCACCGCGATGAACCCGAACGGCACTCCCAAGCCCGGCGGACGCTGTTCGGTGACCTCGATCCAGCTCCAGGGCGAGTGGGGCAACCCTGGCGCCCGCACACGGGGCTACTCAGTCGTGTTCAACTCGAACGCCGGCGGCGGCTACATCCAGTTCACGATCGATCTCTCCGTCGCGGGTGGGCCGTTCTCGTGGTCGACCGCAGGTCTCGTCGCCCCGGCACAACAAGCCATCCCGGACAACGGCTGGTCTTGTGCCCAGTTGCCCATGCTCACCGCCAAGACCCCCACCAACTGGGGCTGGGGTCAGAGCAGCTCGATCTACTTCCAGGTCACCGAAGACCGCTCGTCCACGGGCGCGGTCTGCGGATGAACCCGCCGACACATCCGACCGCGGTCCCGTTCCGACACTCCTTCTGGGATATCATCGCCGGTGCCGGTCCTCTTCGCGGAACCGTCGACCGGCAGACGGAGGTATCCCCGGTGCCGGATTCGAAGGTCGCCGTCGTCATCGAAGACGACCCCGACATCCGATCGCTCATCTCCGAGGTACTCGACCAGGCCGGATTCACGGTGCACCCCGCCGGAACCGGAGTTGACGGCCTCGAGTTGATCCGCGACCACCAGCCGATCGTCACCACGCTCGATGTCAGCCTCCCCGGAATGGATGGGTTCGAGACCGCTCGCCGTATTCGCGCTGTCAGCGACACGTACATCGTCATGCTGACGGCGCGGGCCGACGAGATCGACACTCTTCAGGGGCTTCAGTCCGGAGCGGATGACTACATCACCAAGCCCTTCCGTCCGCGAGAGCTCCGGGCACGGGTGGAGGCGATGCTGCGGCGTCCGCGGACGCTCGGGAGTGAGGCGACCACGACCGATGCGGCTGCGACCGGGCCGATGGCGGCCGTGACGGCACCGGACGGCGCCGGATGGCTCGACCACAAAGGGCTGCGTCTGCACCCCGACATGAGGGTTGCCAGCGCAGACGGAGCAGATCTGGATCTCACCCGGAGTGAGTTCGACATCCTCCACGATCTTCTCGCGGCCGGCCGGCGCGTGGTGGGTAAGGGCGAGCTCGCGCTGATGCTGCGTGGCGAGAGCCACCTCGGTGTCTCGTACATCAGCGATCACGACACGCGCGCCATCGAGGTCCACGTGGCCAACCTGCGTCGAAAGCTCGGTGAGTCCGCCACGCATCCCCGATGGATCGAGACCGTGCGAGGGATCGGTTACCGGCTGACCCTGTGACGTTGCCCGTAGCCCTGCCACCGGCGTGGGACGACGGCGCTACTCCCCCGCGATGGCGGTGTCGCCACCCGCGAGGTCGCCGGAAGGCTCCGCGAAGATCACCGATGCGTCGACGCTGACCGACGACCGACGAGCAGCGAGGCTGGCCGCGTCCTGAAGCACCACGGCGTCATAGCCCATATCGAGACTGACGGCCACTCCGACTCCCAGCACCGGGATCACCGCACTCCCCCGCTCGGCGAAACCGTCGAGGAGTCGACGCTGGATGCGGCTCGCGACACGGCCGGCTTCGGCGGCGGAATCGGGCTCGAACGCCAGCACCATCGAGTTGTCCGCGCCGTGCCCGACCAGCGCGAAGGTGGGGGCGAACCGGCGGACGCCGGCTCGGAACTGCGTGCGGAGTGCCTCTTCTTCCGTGCTTCCGAACGCCAGGCTGATCTGGGCGAGGTCATCCATGCGCATCGCGACGACGGCGAAGATGCGCCCCGCCGCTTCGGATCGGGCGGCGACGGCCGGCACTGCCGCCCGGAACGACGTCTCCTCCAGAATCCCCTCCGGGGAGACGCGGAGGAGGTTGCCGTCGTGATCCTGCCGCACCGTCACTCGGCCACTGCGCAGCATCGTGGCGGTCGTGAGCGCGACCAACGTGAGGACGATGGACACGATGCCGGTGATGCTGGAGTTGAGCCACGTTCGGAAGAGGTCGCTATCGGGCCCGAGGACGGCCAGCACCACGGCCCGTGCGAAGTAGAACACAGCCACGAACGCGAGCACGATCGTGAAGCCGAGCGAGCTCCACATCGCTCCCATGGCGCCTCGGCGGGACTCGAAGGAACCGAGCGCGGCGAACACCGCGATGCCGAGGAACATGAGTTCGGACCCCGCCCACTCTCCACCACGCGGACCCGCGAGGAGCGCCGACAGCATCGTCACCACGGCCACGGAGGCCACAGCTGCTCCCGGGAGTCTCGTCGCGCGGCCGTTGAAGGTGCGACACCCGAGCCAGAAGCAGCCGGAAGTGGCCACGAGCGACGCATTGCCGATGGCGATCGCGATCCACGGCTCCGACGCCTGCTGCCACACCAGATACGCGACGACGGTGAGCATTCCGCCGAGGAACGCGAGCGCCCACACCCGGCCCGCGCCCACTTCTCGACGCAGGATCGTCTCGACCAGGTACAGCACTCCCGCAGTGATCGTCACGACCGCCACGATGACGTTCACGGTGAAGAGGTCGATCACGATCGCTTCCCCTCTCTCGTCGTCAGAGCCGGCAGACGAACGATGAACATGGCTCCTTCATTCAGAACGGTGCGAACGGTGATGTCACCGCCGTGCGCGCGGACGATCTCGCGACTGATCGCGAGGCCGAGACCGCTCCCGTGCGTCGTGGAGTTGCGCACGAGGCCGGAGCGGAAGAAGCGCTCGAACAGCCTCGGAAGCTCCGACTCGGCGATACCGGGCCCGTTGTCGCCGACGGCGAGCCAGACGTGGCTCGCGTCACCCGTGAGCCCGACCTCCACGCGGCCGCCGACGTGGTTGTACTTGATGGCGTTGGAGAGGAGGTTGTCGACGACCTGACGCATTCGGTGAGGATCGGCGATCGCGTGGACCGATTCCACGGCGGACGTGTCGATCTCCACCCGTCGTTCCTGCGCACGCGGGAGGGCCGCTTCCACCGCAGCCTCGACGACGGCGGACAGGTCTGTGGGAACGGTGCGCAGGGTGAGTTCGACGCCTTGATGGGAGGCAGCCGATGCGGTGAGGAGGTCGGCGACGATGTCCAGGAGACGGCCGGCGTTTCGCTCCACCACCTCGAGGCTCCGACGACTCACGGGCGAGAGCGTGGGATCGTCGAGAGCGAGCTCAACGTAACCCGTGATCGAGGTGAGAGGGGTACGAAGCTCGTGGGACACCGATGCGATCAGGTCCGCTCGTGCGCGCAGGGCGAGCTCTTCCGCGGTGACATCGAGCGTGACGATCACCATGCCCGCGTCCGAGAGATCCTTGTCGACGAGCCTTCGAGCCGTCGACCGCAGCGCGCGTCGGCTCTCGTCACCGGGGTCGCCGTGCCAGACCAAGGCGTTCTCGAACACCTCGCCCCGCCGGGCACGAGCCAACGGGAGATCCTCGTCGTCGAGAGGCGATATGCCATCCGCCGCATACGCGCGCGACGTCTCTGCCCTCGCACGCTGCAGCCGCCCGTGCGCCTCGTTGGTGACGACCATCGACCCGTCGGGGGTCAAGCGGATCACACCGAAGTCGACGGCCTGCAGCACCTCGGTCACGAGGTCCTCCTGCCGCCGGGCACGGTCGACAGAGCGCTGCAGGAAGAGGGACTGCTTGTCGAGGAGGGTCCGTTGAGCCATCGCACGACGTGACCCGATCGCGGCGATGGTGGCGAGTCCGGCGATCATGACCGGGAACAGGAACGTGCCCGGATTGATCGTCTGCGCGGAGTCCGCGAGGTTCTGAGCCCAGTAGGCGATCGTGATCAGGCCGCTGCCGAGGAGCGCTCCCCAGCCGCCGAAGGCGGAGGCGATCCAGATCGCAGGAAAAGCCCACATGAGCCCGAGCGCGGCATCAGGCGCGGCGCCGCGCATGAGGACGATCGCCCCGATGTCGGCGAGGGGAAGCACGAGCATCGCGAGCGCGGGAAAACGGTTCCACGGGAGGACGAATGCGGCCCCTGTGGCAACGAAGACGACGGTCACGCCCAGGATGAGCAGGATTCCGTCGGCAACGGCGTCGAAGATCACGACGAGGATGGCCGCCAGCAAGACCACCGAACCGAGGAGCACCTGGTTGAGCAACAGTGAGCGATCACGTCCACGGCCGATGATGCCGGTCGGGCTCGCTGCCGCGCTGATGATCACCTTCTGACGTTACAGCCAACCGTCGGGCCAGACGAGGAAGGGGCCGCGACCAAATGGTCGCGGCCCCTGTTGAGCGTGTCCGATCAGCGACCGGAGAGCTTCTCGCGCAGTGCGGCCAGCGCCTCGTCGTCGGCGAGCGTTCCGCCGGCGTTCGAGGAGTCGGACGAGAACGAGGATCCGCCGGTCTCGGCCGGAGCAGCTGCCTCGGCCTCGAGCGCCTTCGCGACGGCGGCCTTGTGCTGCTCCCAGCGAGCCTGGGCAGCGGCGTACTCCTGCTCCCACTTCTCGCGCTGAGCGTCGAAGCCCTCGAGCCAGGCGCCCGACTCGGGGTCGAAGCCCTCGGGGTACTTGTACTCGCCGTTCTCGTCGTACTCGGTCGCCATGCCGTAGAGGGCCGGGTCGAACTCGGTGCCGTTCGGGTCGACCGACTCGTTCGCCTGCTTCAGCGAGAGCGAGATGCGGCGGCGCTCGAGGTCGATGTCGATGATCTTGACGAAGACCTCTTCACCGACGGAGACGACCTGCTCGGCGAGCTCGACGTGCTTGCCCGAGAGCTCCGAGATGTGCACGAGGCCCTCGATGCCGTCGGCGACGCGGACGAATGCACCGA
>JBMDWQ010000038.1:0-19578 GCA_048594675.1 Microbacterium sp.
CGAGCGTGCGAAGGCCAACGAGAAATCCAAGGCCTCGGAGATCTCGCGCATCGAGGGCCTGATCGCGAACCTCGAGAACGACGTCGCCGCCAAGCAGGCCGAGGCGGAGCGGCTCGGGCTCGAGTACAACGAGGCGCAGGAAGCGTTCGAAGAGGCCGCGGACCGCGCCACCGCCCTCCAGGAGCAGGCCGACGCGGAAGAGGCCAAGGCCAAGGACGCCGCCGACAAGCTCGGTCGCCTCGCGGCGCAGCGCTACCGCATGGGCGGCGACGACACCTCGCTCGAGCTCTTCTTCTCCGGCTCGGCCGCCAACGCCGACGAACTTCTCGCCCGCCTCGGCACGATGGACAAGCTCCTCGACGCCAACCGCAGCGTCTACACCGCGGCCGTCAGCGCCCGCGACAACGCCCAGAACCTCTCCAACCAGGCCAAGGTCGCCCGTGCCGAACGCGACCGCCTGCAGCAGGAGGCCGAGGCGAAGATGATCCGCGCGCAAGATGCGGCCTCCGCGGCCCAGGCGGCGCTCGAGGCGCAGAGCGCGCATCGCGAAGAGCTGGAAGGCCAGCTCGCCGCGCTGAAGGACACCACCGCCAAGACGGTTACCCAATACAAGGCCGGCGTCGAGGCGCGCCGCAAAGCACGTGAAGCGCGACTCAAGCGCGAGCGCGAAGAGGCCGCCCGCCGGGCCAAGGAAGAGGAAGAGCGTCGGCGCCGCGAAGAAGAGGCGGCCAACAATGGCGGCGGCGGAAGCGGCGGCTCCGGTGGCGGTGGCGGCGGTGGCGGTGGCTCCGCGGGCGAGGTCCAGCCCTCCGGATGGGTGCGCCCCGCCTACGGCTACATCAGCGCGTGGTTCGGTGCCCGCGGCACCATCTGCTCCAACGGCTACTGCACGAGCGGCCACCGCGGCATCGACTTCGCGGGCGGCTGCAGTTCCCCCATCTACGCCGCCGCATCGGGCCGCGTGATCTTCGCCGGGTACAGCGGCGCGTGGGGCAACTACATCAAGGTCGACCACGGCGACGGCATCGTCACCGGCTACGCCCACATCAAGCCCGGCGGGTACAACGTCGGCTACGGCGACCGGGTCCGGGCCGGCCAGACGATCGCCTACATCGGCAACACCGGTGTCTCCACGGGATGCCACCTTCACTTCGAGGTCTACAGCGGCGGCGTGCGGATCAACCCCGCACCGTTCCTGCGCGCCCGCGGCATCTCGGTCTGACCCGCTCCGGCGAGAGGTCCCGCCGTCCCCGCCAAGAAAGAGGGGCGAACGCCGGTCTCCCGGCATCCGCCCCTCTTGAGCTGACGCGTGTCAGATGGTCTTCGGTGCGTGGCCCTCACCCTGGGTGGCGGTCTGCGCGTCGTTCTCCTGGAAGCGCTCGAACGCCTCCGCGACCAGACGCTCGGCCTCGGTGGCCCCGGCCCACTGGTCGACCTTGACCCACTTGCCGGGCTCGAGGTCCTTGTAGTGCTCGAAGAAGTGGTTGATCTCGCCCTTGGTCCACTCGTCGAGGTCGTCGACGTCCTGGATGTGGTCCCACCGCGGGTCCTTGGCGAGCACGGCGACCACCTTGTCGTCGCCGCCGGCCTCGTCGAGCATCTTCAGCACGGCGACGGGGCGCACCTTGGCGAGAACGCCCGGGTAGAGGTCGCGGTCGAGGAGCAGCAGCACGTCGAGCGGATCGCCGTCCTCACCGAGGGTGTCCTCGAAGAAGCCGTAGTTGGCGGGGTAGCCCATCGGCGTGAACAGCACGCGGTCCAGGAACACGCGACCGGTTCCGTGGTCGACTTCGTACTTCACGCGGCTGCCGCGCGGGATCTCGATGACGGCGTCGTACGCGCCCATGACGGTTCTCCTTCGGAAAGCTGTGGAATGCCGGGGACCAGCCTAGTCACGCGTCCGTGACCTGCAGAACTCCTCCAGGTTCGGGCGACGACCGGGCCGTTCCCGCCGCGGAGAGCTCTTGCCGCGCGGGATTGGAGGAGTTGTGCAGAGGGCGACCCGGATACCGTGGAGGCATGGACCGCCGCCCCCGACTCGATCCCGCCGTCGCCGCCGTGCGACGCGCCGTGCGGGAGGCTCTCGCGGGCGATGACTCGCCCGCCGTGGTCGGGCTGTCCGGCGGCGCCGACTCCCTCGCGCTGACGGCGGCCGTGGCCTTCGAGGCCCCCCGGGCGGGGATCGCGGCCACGGTCGTCGTGGTCGACCACGGGCTCCAGGACGAGTCCGCCGCTGTCGCGGCGCGGGCGGCGGCGACCGCCGAATCACTCGGGCTCACCGCGCGCGTCGTGCGAGTGGAGGTCGGCTCCGATGGAGGCCCCGAAGCCGCCGCCCGCGACGCCCGCCGGGTCGCGCTGGCCGCCGCGGCCCGCGAGGTCGGCGCGCACCGCGTGCTCCTCGCCCACACGCTCGACGACCAGGCCGAGACGGTGCTCCTGGGGCTCGCCCGCGGCTCGGGCGCCGCGAGCCTCGGCGGCATCTCGCCCGAACGGGAGGTCGAGGGCCTGCGGTGGCTCCGACCTCTGCTCGGCCTGCGCCGCACCACGACCCGCGCCGCGTGCGCGGCGCAATCGCTCGAACCGTGGGACGACCCGCACAACCTCGACCGCCGCTTCCTCCGCGTGCGCGTGCGCCACGACGTCCTTCCCCTGCTGGAGACTGCGCTGGGTCCCGGGGTCGCCGAGGCCCTCGCCCGCACGGCCGACCAGTTGCGGGAAGACGCCGACGCCTTCGCGGCCATCATCGACGAGACGATCGAGGACATCGTGGAGCCCGCCGAGGCCGGGATCGCCGTCTCGGTCGGGGCGCTCGCCGCGAATCCGCCCGCGCTCCGGCACCGCATCATCCGCCACGTGGTGGCGAGCGAGTTCGGCCAGAGCCTGACCCACGCGCAGACGCGGGAGGTCGCCCGACTCGTCACCGAATGGACCGGCCAGGGGCCGATCGACCTTCCCGGATGCCGAGCTCTCCGCCGGGGCTCGCGCATCGAGTTCGTCGCCTCCGCGTAATAGAACGCCCCTCCGCCCATCTCATCTATGGCGGGTGAGGCGATTCCTCCCCGCGTATCGCACGTCGCCGGGGGGCGAGTGCGCTCGTACCTGGGGGAGGGACGAAATGAACAGATTCGCGCGTGCGCGAAAGCGCGTGAGCGCAGCGCTGGCGCTCGTGATCGGCGGTGTCATGGCGCTGTCGGCGGTTACGGCGGCGCAGGCCGCGCCGCCGTATGAGACCGAGGCCAACGTGACGTCGATCGCGTTCTCGCAGTCGACGGTCGAGTCGGGCCAGAAGGCGGAGCTCACGGGGGCGTGGTCGCTTCCGAACAACCCGACGCCGCCCGCGGGCTTCGTCGTCGAGCTGCCGGAAGACCTCAAAGGGCTGTCCGACTCGTTCGCCCTGCGCGACGCCGCGGGTGAGGTGATGGGCACGTGCACCGTCGAGGCCACGCAGATCGTCTGCGACTTCGACGCCGACTACCTCGCCGAGCATCCTCGCAACCTCAAGGGGACGTTCGACTTCTGGGTCGAGGTCAAGACGGAGGTCACCGAGACCACCGAGGTGACCTACGACTTCGGCGACGTCGACGCGTCGGTCACGGTCACGCCGGGCTCGTCCACCTGCCCCGACTGCACGTTCGAGGGCATGCCGAACAAGAAGTCCGGCAAGTACGACCGCGAGACCGACACCATCGCGTGGGCCGTCGACATCAAGGCGCCGCGCCAGGGCATGGCCGACGACCAGCTCGTCACGGTGCGGGAGCGGCTGGGCGAGAACCAGGAGTGGGCGCGTACCGACTCGGGCGCGATCGACATCTTCGTCATCGGCACCAACAAAGTCGATGCCACCGGCAAGCCCACCGGCTGGACGCGCGTGACCTCCCAGGTCGGCGCCACCATCACGGAAGACGGCGACGCGGTGCTCGTCTCGTTCCGATCGCAGGGCGGATGGTTCTACTCGGTGCACGGCAACGTCAAGGTCACCGACGGTGGCGCCGCGCGCACGTACACGAACGAGGCTGACATCACGATCGCCGGCGAGACCACCCGGACCGTGACCGGCACGGTCACCCGCCAGGGCGGCGGCGGCGTGGGCGGCGGCGACCGCGTGGGCGACTTCTCGATCACCAAGGAGGTCCGCTGGAGCGACGAGCCGATCGCGGGTCTGGAGTTCGAGGGCACCTACACCGTGACGGCCCCCGACGGTGAGGTCACCGAGGGGACCTTCCAGGTCGCCGAGGGCGACACGTGGAAGAGCCCGGAGTTCGACGCGGGGTCGCGGGTGCACGTCGAGGAGATCGTCCCGACGGGCCCGGCGGGCATCGACTGGGCGGAGCCGCAGTTCTCGCAGAACGACTTCGTTCTCGGGGCCGACAGCACCGTCGCGGTGACCCTCACCAACGAGGCGACCGTCGCGCGCGCACCGTTCTCGGCCTCGAAGGTCATCGAGGGCGACGGCGCCGACCTGGTCGCCCGCGACACCACCTTCACGCTCGCGTACGAGTACCCCGCCGGTGACGGTTTCGCCGCAGGATCCGGCACGCTCGTCCTGCCGGCCGACGGCACCGTCGTGACGTCGTCGCCGCTGCCCGTGGGGGCCGTGCTCTCGCTGTCGGAACTGGCGCCCGTGACCATCGACGGAGCCACCTGGGAGACCCCGCGGCTGTCGGCCACGTCCATCACGATCGGGCGGGGCGAAGCGGTTCAGGTCACCGTGACGAACACGCTCACCCGGACCCCTCCGCCCACGCCGCCGGTCACGCCTCCGGCGACCCCGCCGGCGACGCCGCCCGTGACCCCGCCGGGGAGCGAGACGCCGCCGCCGACCGGCGTCGACCACCACCACGAGACGCCGCCGCCTCCGGGCCTGGCGATCACGGGTGGGGAGCCGGCGTACGGCATCCTCGCGATCGGAGCACTGCTGGTCGGCCTCGGAGTCTGGGCCCGCACCCGCCGCACCGCTCGCGCGGAGTGAGAGCGCTCGCGCGCTGACATCGGGAGGACCGGGAGCCACGCGCTCCCGGTCCTCCCGCTCTCTCTCGCCCGAATCATCCGGCCCGCGGCGTTCGGGGAGCATCCTTCGAATGCCTACACTCGAAGGATGCGCGCGGCCGACATCGCAGATCAGCTCACCACCGTCCTCGTCACTGAGGAGCAGATCCAGGAACGACTCGACGCGCTTGCCGCCCAGGTCGTCGCCGACTACGAGGGCAAGGACCTTCTGCTCGTCGGCGTGCTCAAGGGCGCGGTCATGGTGATGGCCGACCTGGCCCGCGCGCTTCCCCGTGCGATCGCGATGGATTGGATGGCCGTCTCGTCCTATGGCGCCGGCACCAAGTCCAGCGGCGTCGTCCAGATCCGCAAAGACCTCGACACCGACCTCACCGGCAAGCACGTGCTCATCGTCGAGGACATCATCGACTCCGGCCTCACCCTGAGCTGGCTGCTCGAGAACTTCGCGTCTCGCGGCGCGGCATCGATCGAGGTGCTGGCACTCCTGCGCAAGCCCGAAGCGGCGAAGGTCGAGATCGACTGCCGCTACGTGGGGTTCGACATCCCCAACGAGTTCGTCGTCGGCTACGGCCTCGACTACGCCGAGGGCTACCGCAACCTGCGCGATGTCGCCGTGCTCGCGCCGCACGTCTACAGTTGAGCGTTCCCACGCCCCGCGGGCGGGCGTGAACGCACGGTACGCCGTGGGCGAATGCACAGACCGCGCATAGTCGGCGCGCGATAGCCTGAGCGGATCATGGACTTCAAGAAGCTCACCCGCAACCCGTTCGTCTACGTGTTGCTCATCGGCGTGCTGTTCCTCATCGGCATGTCGCTGATCTCCGGGCTCACCGGCGCGAAGCGGATCACGACGCAGGAGGGCCTCGGTCTCCTCGATGGCGACACCGTCACCAAGGTCGTCATGACCGACGGTGACCAGCGGGTCGATCTCACCCTGTCGAAGGACTTCCAGGGCTCCAAGAACGTCCAGTTCTACCACAACTCCGCCCGTGCCGACGAGGTCGTCGCGGCCATCGATGCCGCCAAGCCGAAAGAAGGCTTCGACGACGTCGTGCCGCGGGCCAGTTTCTGGGACGGCCTGCTGTCCCTCATGATCCCGCTCATCCTGCTGGGTCTGTTGTTCTGGTTCCTCCTCTCCAGCGCCCAGGGCGGCGGCAGCAAGGTCATGCAGTTCGGCAAGTCGCGCGCCAAGCTCGTGACCAAGGAAACGCCGACGGTCACCTTCGCCGACGTCGCCGGGGCCGACGAGGCCATCGAGGAGATGCAGGAGATCAAGGACTTCCTGAAGGACCCCGCGAAGTTCCAGGCGGTCGGCGCGCGCATCCCCAAGGGTGTGCTCCTGTACGGCCCTCCCGGAACCGGAAAGACGCTGCTTGCCCGCGCCGTCGCCGGAGAGGCCGGCGTCCCCTTCTACTCGATCTCGGGCTCTGACTTCGTGGAGATGTTCGTCGGTGTCGGCGCGAGCCGCGTGCGTGATCTCTTCAACCAGGCGAAGGAGAACGCCCCGGCCATCATCTTCATCGACGAGATCGACGCCGTCGGTCGTCACCGTGGCGCCGGAATGGGCGGCGGTCACGACGAGCGGGAGCAGACGCTCAACCAGATGCTCGTCGAGATGGACGGATTCGACCCGAAGGCGTCGGTGCTCGTCATCGCGGCCACCAACCGCCCCGACATCCTCGACCCGGCCCTCTTGCGTCCGGGACGCTTCGACCGGCAGATCGGCGTCGATGCCCCCGACCTCAAGGGGCGCCAGCGGATCCTCGAGGTCCACGGGCGCGGCAAGCCGCTCTCACCGTCGGTCGATCTCTCGGTCGTGGCGCGCAAGACCCCCGGCTTCACGGGTGCCGACCTCGCGAACGTCCTCAACGAGGCGGCGCTGCTCACCGCGCGCTCCAACGCCCAGCTGATCGACATGCGTGCGCTCGACGAGGCGATCGACCGTGTCATCGCCGGTCCGCAGCGTCGCACGCGTGTGATGAAGGACAAGGAGAAGCTCATCACCGCCTACCACGAGGGCGGCCACGCCCTGGCGGCGGCGGCGATGAACAACACCGACCCCGTCACGAAGGTGACGATCCTTCCGCGCGGCAAGGCGCTCGGCTACACGATGGTGTTGCCGCTGGAGGACAAGTACTCCGTCACCCGCAACGAGCTGCAGGATCAGCTCACCTATGCGATGGGTGGCCGCGTGGCCGAGGAGATCGTCTTCCACGACCCCACCACGGGAGCCTCGAACGACATCGAGAAGGCCACGGGGATCGCCCGCAAGATGGTCACCGAGTACGGCATGACCGACGACATCGGTCCCGTCAAGCTCGGATCGTCGTCGGGTGAGGTCTTCATGGGGCGTGACATGGGGCACGGCCGTGACTTCAGCGAGCGGATCGCCGAGCGCGTCGACGCCCAGGTGCGCGAGCTGATCGAGCAGGCGCACAACGAGGCGTATCAGGTGATCAACGACAATCGCGACATCCTCGACAAGCTTGCGCTGGCGCTCCTGGAGAAGGAGACGCTCGACCACCTCGAGCTCGCCGAGATCTTCTCCGACGTCAAGAAGCTGCCGCCTCGTCCGCAGTGGCTCTCCAGCCAGGAGCGTCCCGTGTCCACGCTGCCGCCCGTCGAGGTGCCGCGCACGCGGGACGAGGCGAGTCTCGCTGCCAGCGTCTCGGCTGAGGACGATGCGGCGGCGCAGAAGGCGCCGGCCCGGCGTCCGAGCGGGCAGGCGCGACCGGCCACCGCATAAGCTCGATTCGTGGCCGTCGATCGTGACCGCGTTTCCGCTCTGGTGCGCGACCTGCTCGAGGCGATCGGAGAGGATCCCGATCGTCCCGGCCTGCGACTGACCCCGCAACGTGTGGCCGACGCCTACGCCGAGTTCTTCGCGGGTGTGGGGGAGGACCCCGCTGCCCCGCTCGCCCACACGATCTCGGTGACCCGCGGTCCCGCGCCCGACACGCTGCCCTCCGGAGCGGTGATGCTCCGCGACATCCGGTTCCGCTCGGTCTGCGAGCACCACCTGCTGCCCTTCGCCGGGCACGCGCACATCGCGTATCTGCCGGGGGAACAGGTCGTCGGGCTCGGCGCTCTGCCGCGCGTCGTCGACGTGCTGGCCGCTCGCCCCCAGGTGCAGGAGCGCCTCGGGGAGCAGATCGCCGACGTGATCGCGGGCTCCCTCGACACGCGCGGCGTCGTGGTGGTGCTGGATGCGACGCACGAGTGCGTGACGATGCGGGGCGGACGACAGCCCGACGCATCGACGGTGACCGTCGCTGCGCGCGGCGAACTCGCGGAGCCGGCGGCGCGGTCGGAGATCATGCTGCTCCTGAGCGGCCACGGGTCGTCGACATGACGGAGCCGGCGTCATGACGCTCGTGATGGGGATCGTCAACGTCACCCCTGATTCGTTCAGCGATGGGGGGCGCCACCTCGATCCGACGGCGGCGATCGCTCACGGCCGCGAACTGCGCGCCGCGGGTGCCGACATCCTCGACATCGGGGGCGAGTCCACACGACCGGGCGCCCAGCGCGTGGATCCTGCCGTCGAACGCGAGCGGGTGCTCCCGGTCGTGGCGGCGCTCGCCGAAGACGGCATCCCCATCAGCATCGACACGATGAACGCCGCGACCGCCGTCGCTGCGGTCGAGGCAGGGGCGTCCTTCGTCAATGACGTCTCGGGTGGGCTCGCCGACCCCGAGATGCTGGAGGCTGTCGCGTCACTACGCGCCGACATCATCCTGCAGCACTGGCGCGGACACTCCGCCGACATGTATGCCGCAGCCGAGTACCGTGACCTCGCGCGTGAATTGGTGGTCGAACTGGAGGGGCGCGTGGCGGCTGCCGCAGCCGCGGGGATCCCCCCGGCGCGGATCGTGCTGGATCCGGGGATCGGGTTCGGGAAGCGTGGTGCGCAGAACTGGGAGGCTTTGCGGGCGATCGACCGTGTGTGCGCGATGGGTCCGCGCGTGCTCGTGGGAACCAGTCGCAAGCGGTTCCTGGCCGAGGCCCTCGCGGGCGAGGAGGCGCCGGACGGCGTCGATGAGCGGCGCCGAGATCTCGCGACCGCCGTGACGAGCGTGCTCGCGGCGCAGGCGGGCGTGTGGGCCGTACGGGTGCACGATGTCGGAGCGACCCGCGACGCGCTCACGGTATGGCGCAGGTGGGAGGGCGGCAGATGACCGACAGGATCTCGATCACGGGCATCCGCGCCATCGGATACCACGGCGTCTATCCCCACGAGCGGTGTGACGGTCAGGAGTTCGTCGCCGACGTCGTGCTCGAGCTCTCGCTCCGGCCCGCGGCCGCCTCCGACGACGTCGCCGACACCGTCCATTACGGGGAGGTGGCCGAAGGCGTCGCCGCGGTGCTGTCCGGAGAGCCCGCCGACCTCATCGAGACCGTCGCCGAGCGCATCGCCGACGGGGTTCTCGGCTTCTCGAAGGTCGACGCCGTGACCGTCACCGTCCACAAGCCGCAGGCGCCGATCGCGGTGCCCTTCGGTGACGTCGCGATCACGATCCGCCGCAGCCGAGAGGAGCACACATGAACCGACGACTCGCGCAGGGGCTCGATGCCGATGTCGCCGCCTCGGACGCGGCCGCAAGCGAGGCCGTGATCGCACTGGGCGCGAACCTGGGCGATCGGTCTCAGACGCTGGCCGCGGCCCTCGCCGACCTCGACCGCACGCCCCTGACTCGCGTGAGGGTTGCCGCGGATCCGATCGAGACCGTCGCGCTGACCCCCGAGGGCCGCGATTCGTCGGCGCCGTCCTACCTGAACACGGTGGCGATCGTGGAAACGCGACTCGCTCCGACCGTCCTCCTGGATTATCTGCATGCCATCGAGGAGCGCCACGGGCGCCCCCCGCGCGTCGATGGGGCGACGCGGTGGCAGGACCGGACTCTGGATCTCGACCTCATCGCGTATGGCGACCTGCGCATCGACACCCCCCGCCTCACGGTGCCGCATCCTCGCGCGGCCGACCGTGACTTCGTGCTCCTGCCGTGGGCCTCGATCGATCCAGGCGCCGTGCTGCCGGGGCGCGGTGCGGTCGCCGATCTGATCCGTGCCCTGAGACCGGACGGTGTGCAATGAAGCGGACGAGTCCGGGTCTTCTCGTCGTCGTCGCGGTGGCGGGACTGGCCGCCGGTTTCCTCCTCGATCAGATCCTCACGGCCACGGGGCGACCGACGTTCACGCCGTCGCTGATGCTGCCGGTGCTCCTCGTGTTGCTGGGACTGGTGGCGGTGGCGCTCGCTCTGCCCATTCGCCGAGCCACGACCGGAACGAACACGCGCCCCGTCGATCCCTTCCGCGCGTTGCGCATCGCCATGCTGGCCCGCGCCTCGAGCATCGTGGGGGCGGCGGTGGCTGGAGCCGGAGGCGGTCTCGTGCTGTTTCTGGTCTCGCGACCGGTGGCGCCCTCGTTAGGCTCGATGAGTGCGGCCATCGCCGCGGCGATCGGCGGCGTGCTGCTGGTGGCTGCGGGCCTCGTGGCCGAGCACCTCTGCACGATTCGGAAGGACGATGATGACGACCAGCCCGAACCCGACGAACCCGACTTCGGACTCTCCCATCGGGACTGACGGCCTCGCTCACGTCGCCGCTCCGAGCGGCCGCGACGAGGTGATGGACGCCGGCACCTTCACGCGGATCCCCGAACCCCGGAACGCCAACCGGCTCCCGCTGGGTGATGGGACGTGGCATCAGGTCTCCCCGAAGTACGTCGTCGTGCAGTTCATCTCCGGGGCGTTGTTCCTCGCTCTCATCGTGGTGGCGGGGCTCGTGCTGTGGTTCGGGTTCGAGCAGGAATGGGTGTGGATCCCCGGGGTCGTCGCCGTCGTCATCACCCTCGCTTCGCTCGTCGTGCTCCCGCGGCAGGCGCGGTCGATCGGCTTCCAGCTGCGGACCGATGATCTCGTCTTCCGTCGCGGGATCCTGTGGCAGCGCATGGTTGCGGTGCCGTACGGCCGCATGCAGCTCGTCGACATCACTCACGGCCCCCTCGATCGCGGGTTCGGCATCGCCCAGCTCAAGCTCGTGACGGCGGCTGCCGCCACCGGCGTCACGATCCCGGGTCTGTCGCAGGCGGCCGCCGAACGGCTGCGTGACACGCTCATCGACGTCGCAGAGACCCGGCGGACCGGGCTGTGAGCGACCAGCCGCACGCGTTCCCTCCGCCTGTGCCGGAGTCGCCCGCAGGCACGCCGCCGCCGTACGGCGGTGCAGTGTTCGCCGCGGGGGATGGTGGACCGGTTCGCCCCGCCGCTGTCGCCGAGGTCCGCTCGCCTCTCAGCGACGGCGAATGGCACCGTCTCCACCCGCTCACCCCGCTCTTGCGCGGCGGGCTTTTCCTCGTGGTCGTGATCGGCATCATCGTCGCCAATCTCCGCGATCGCCTGATCAACCTCTTCCTGCCGGGCGCAGACGAGTTCGACTATGAGTACACGGGCGATCCGATCGATTTCGTCGTCGCGAACAACCTGGTCTTGTGGGCCGCCCTCGCGGTGCTCGGCGTGGTGCTGGTGCTGATCGGGATCTTCTGGATGTCGTGGCGGTTCCACACCTTCCGCATCACCGGTGACGACGTGGAGGTGCGTAGCGGCGTCCTCTTCCGCACGCACCGCCGAGCGCCGCTGGACCGAGTGCAGGGGGTCAACCTCACTCGGCCGATGATCGCGCGATTGCTCGGCATGGCCAAGCTCGAGGTCGTGGGAGCCGGACTCGACTCCAACGTGAAGCTGGAGTACCTGTCGACGTCGAACGCCGAAGCCGTGCGTGGCGACATCCTGCGTCTCGCATCGGGACGCCAGCTGGCCGAAGTGCAGGCGCGCCAGGGCGGATCGGTGCGGTCGCGGGCGACCGCCGTCGTCGCGGCCGGGCTCACCGAGCTGATCGAGGGTGCGGAGGGCCCCGACGCCGAGCCGGAGTCTGTCGTCCACATCCCCGCCGGCCGCCTGATCGGCTCGCACGTGCTGTCGGGATCGACGATCTGGCTGTTGGCGCTCCTCACCGCGGTGATCGTCGGCTCCGTCGTCGGCACGCCATGGGTGTTGTTCTCGATCGTGCCGGCGATGATCGGTTTCGGTGCGTACTGGTTCCGCCAGATCACGCGATCGCTGCGCTACTCGATCGCCCCGACGCCGTCGGGCGTGCGCGTCACGTTCGGTCTGTTCACGACCATCACGGAGACCCTCCCACCCGGACGTATCCATGCGGTCGAGATCGCGCAGCCGCTCCTCTGGCGCTCGGTGGGGTGGTTCCGGATCCGTGTCAACCGGCTGTCCGGCCGGGCGGCCACCGACTCGTCGTCGCAGCAGTCCGCGGAGGTGTTGCCGGTGGGCACGCGCGCCGACGTGGAGCGTGTCATGCGTCTCCTTCTGCCGTCCCTCCCCGCCGACGCGTGGCCGGACGTGTTCGACCGGGGGATCCTCGGACCGACTGCGGAAGGCGATCCGTACACGACGACTCCGCGGCGTGCGTGGGTGCTGCGCCCGCTGTCGTGGCGGAGGAACGGATTCCTGCTGACGCCCGACGCGCTGCTGCTGCGCAGCGGCGTCTTCCGCCGCGCGCTCGTGCTTCTTCCGCTGGCGCGATTGCAGTCCATCAGGATTTCGCAGGGGCCCGTGGATCGCGCCTTGAACGTCGCCAACCTCACCGGCCACACCGTGCTCGGCCAGGTGTCGGGATCCCTCGGCATCCTCGACCGCGCTGCGGCCGTGACGGTGTGGGATCAGACGGCGCACGGAATCGTGGAGGCCTCGTCTCGCGACCGTTCCCATCGATGGAGCGAAGCCGGCTCCGAGGACTCGCACCACGGTCCCGAGGACTCGCACCACGGTCCCGAGGGCTCTCACGACGGTCCCGAGGAGTCTCATTCCGTCTCCGCGGCGTTGGCGTTCGAGGTGCCCGCGCCGACGCAGGCCAGCGCGACGGAGGCTCCGCCGGCTTCCTCGGAATCCTCGGGAGCCGGATCTCCCGGCGTACCTCCGCACGACGACGGTGTTGCGGAGCCCCGCGTATGACGCGATCGGGTCGCCTCGGTGTCGGAGTGATCGGCGCCGGCCGCGTCGGGCCGGTGATTGCGGCGGCACTGGCCGGCGCCGGACACGCGATCATCGGCATCACCCTCGGCTCCGACCCCGACCGGGTCGAGGCCGTGCTGCCTGGCGTCCCCACCCTCGACGCCGACGAGGTCGTCCGGCGTAGTGAACTGGTGATCGTCGCGGTGCCTCGCGACGAGCTCGGCCCGATCGTTGCGGGTCTCGCCGAGATCGGCGCCTGGCAGATGGGACAGCTCGTGCTCCACACGGACCCGTCGTATGGCCTCGATGTCCTGGCGCCCGCGGTCGCGCGCGGCGCGATACCGCTGGCGGTGCACCCGGCCATCACCTTCACGGGAACCTCGATCGACCTGCGCCAGTTGCACGACGCCTATGCCGCCGTGACCGCCCCGCCCGCGGTGCTGCCGATCGCTCAGGCACTCGCAGTGGAACTGGGGTGCGAGCCCGTCGTGGTCGCCGAGGCCGATCGCGCGGCCTACGGCGAGGCGATCGCCACCGCCACGGAGTTCTCGGCAGCGCTGTTGCGACAGTCGGCCGGATTGCTCGCCGAGGCCGGCGTCGCCGACCCCGCCCGCTACCTCTCGGCGCTCGTCCACTCCACGATCGATTCCGCTCTGCAGGCGCTGCCGTCGTCGGAGGGGTGACCCCCGCCTCGCGGAGGGTCTGCGCCGCCGGGAGGGCGCCGGAGCCGCGGATAGTATGGAGGGTCGATTCCCGAGGAGCCTGACATGACCGCCGCGCCCGAGCCCACCGCTCCCCATGCCACCGCACCCATCGGCGGTGCGTCGGCGGAAGAGCCGTCTGCGGAAGACGTGTTCGAGCAGAAGGCGGTGCGTCTCGCCAAGCGCGACCGCCTGCTGACCGAGCGGGCGGACGCCGCCGGGGGGCCGTACCCCGTGAGCGTCCCCGTCACCGCGACGATCGCCGAACTCCGCGAACGATACGCCGAGCTCGAGGCCGGTGAAGAGACGGGAGTCATCGCATCGGTCGCCGGTCGGGTGGTCTTCAGCCGCAACACCGGAAAGCTCTGCTTCGCGTCGCTCCAGGCCGGTGACGGCAGCCGCATCCAGGCGATGGTGTCTCTCGCCGAGGTGGGGGAGGAATCGCTCCAGGCTTGGAAGGAGCTCGTCGACCTCGGCGACCACGTGTCGGTCACCGGCCAGGTGATCTCCAGCCGTCGCGGCGAGCTGTCGATCATGGTCTCGGCGTGGACGATCGCCTCCAAGGCGCTGCTGCCGCTCCCCAATCTCTACACCGAACTGAGCGAGGAGAGCCGGGTGCGCTCGCGCTTCCTCGACCTCATCGTCCGCGACCTCGCCCGAGAGACGGTCGTCGCCCGCGCGAAGGTCAACGCGAGTCTGCGCCGCACCTTCACCGAGCACGGCTTCCTCGAGGTGGAGACCCCGATGCTGCAGGTGCAGCACGGCGGCGCGGCCGCGCGCCCGTTCGTCACCCACTCCAACGCGTTCGACGCCGAGCTGTTCTTGCGCATCGCGCCCGAGCTGTTCCTCAAGCGCGCCGTCGTGGGGGGGATCGATCGCGTGTTCGAGATCAACCGCAACTTCCGGAACGAAGGCGCCGACTCGACGCACAGCCCCGAGTTCGCGATGCTCGAGGCCTACCAGGCCTACAGCGACTACAACGGCATCGCGGATCTGACGCAGGAACTCGTGCAGAACGCGGCGATCGCGGTGGCCGGGTCGACGACGGTCACGTGGGCAGATGGCACGCAGTACGACTTGGGCGGTCAGTGGGATCGCATCTCGATGTACGGATCGCTGTCGGAGGCGGCAAACCGGGAGATCACCCCCGAGACCTCGCTCGCCGAGCTGCAGGCGTTGGCCGCCGAGGTGGGCGTCGAGGTTCCCGAGAAGATCGCGACCCACGGAAAGCTCGTGGAAGAGCTGTGGGAGCACTTCGTCAAGGGCGGTCTGCAGCGCCCGACCTTCGTCATGGACTTCCCTCTCGACACCAGTCCCCTCGTTCGGGAGCACCGCACGGTGGCGGGTGTGGTGGAGAAGTGGGATCTCTACGTGCGCGGGTTCGAGTTGGCGACGGGCTACTCGGAGCTCGTGGATCCCGTCATCCAGCGCGAGCGTTTCGTCGCGCAAGCCGCCCTTGCGGCGCGCGGAGATGACGAGGCCATGCGCGTCGACGAGGAGTTCCTGCGCGCCCTCGAACACGGCATGCCGCCCACCGGGGGAATGGGCATGGGCATCGACCGGCTCATGATGGCGATCACGGGGCTCGGGATCCGCGAGACGATCCTCTTCCCGCTCGTCAAATAGGACCACCCGCAATGGACGCCGGCGCGTGAAGCGTCGGTGCATCAGTCGACCTCGCCGCGCCGGAAGGCCCAATCGGGCAGGTGGGTCGCGGCGACGAAAGACCGCACGATGTCGGCGAGACCGTGGTCGGCGTCGAGGGAGAGCGCCGCGTCGGCGTACAGGCCCGCATGGGTGGAACCGCCGAGCGCCCACGACAGCCAGGCGCAGACGGCGAGAGCCCCCACTCGTCGACCATCGGAAGACAGCGCCGCGACATGGCGGCACAGCTCGCGTGCCCGCAGGAGCCTGTCGGAATCCGGCCGGACGCCCTCTCCCCACAGGACCGCGGCGAGTTCTGCAGGGTACTCCTCGCCAGCCTCCCAGCGCCGCTGCGCCTCCATCGCGATCTCTCCTCCGAGAATGTCGCTGGCCCACTGGACCAACGCGACGTCACGAAGCGCCGGGCGAGCAAGACACCAACCGATCACCGCCGCCGACGAGGGGATGAGGGCGGCCGGGTCCCAGCGAAGCGCGCGCTCGAAGAGTGCCGGGAGGTCATCGAGGAGGCAGGCGGACTCCAGGGCCGCCGGGTCGAGGCGGGGCCCGTGTTCGGTTTCAGAAGGGATGCCGCAGAGCACCTCGAGGGCTGCCGCGAGAGAAGCATGTGCGTCGTCCACCGTGGCGCGCTCGGTCGGGGTGTATCGAGGAAGCTCCGAACCCGTGGTCTGATCCCCCGTGACGGGATCCAGCGAGGCCGGGCCTGCATCCGCGGCCCCAGACGACGAGTTCGGTTCGGCGAGGGAAGGGGTCAAGATCAGATCCGACAGGGGAGACAGGCGCGGCACCGGATCGAGGTAGGAGCCCCACCCGTCCGCGCCGACCATGAGGAGTTCGACCACCCGGAGCCCGCTGGCATCAGCGGCGCGGCGAAGCGCCGTGGCGAGAGCCGCGTGGGGCAGGCGGGGGCCGCCGCACCGATCGGTGTAGACGACGGAGGCGAAGCCGTCAGCCCCTGTCACGCGGCACACCATGCCGATGATGGTCGCCGCGAGGCAGTCGAGGGTGGCGCCTTCGTCGGAGACGCGATCGCAGCTCGCCTCCTCGCCGGCCGCGACATCGTCGGGCGCCTCCGGCAGGTCGATCCGCATCGCTCCCAGGCTCCGAGCTCCCCCCATGGGCACGACGACCACGCTGCGTCGGGGGAGATAGCCGAGGATGCGGGGGACGAGGGAGAGGAACTGCGCGGCGTCGGCGGCTTTCACGATCGTTGTCATCCCTCGAGCGTGCCGACCCGGCGCACTCGATCCGGCGTCATCCACAGAGAAGCGCGGCTGTGGCGAGGCGAGTGGCGCGGGGGAGGAGGGGCTGGCCGTGGGACGGTCGGTGGGGGCCCCGCTCGCCGCCCCGCGACGCGTACGATGGAGTCATGCTGAACGACTACTGGGCTGCCGTGGTGTGGTCGCTCGCGCCCACCGTGGTCGTGCTGGGGCTGTTCATCTTCGTGCTGCGTTCGATCCTGCGGATGGATCGTTCCGAGCGCCGCGTGTACGCCCAGATCGAGGCGGAGGAGCGGGCCAAGCGGGGGATGGTCTCCGGAATCGGCGACGAACCCGCTTCCTGATCACGCCATCGCTGCGCGCGAGCGGCGTTCATCTCGCTCGCGATGTCGGAGCACCCGATACGCTGAGGCCATCGGAACCCTGGGAGCGCGCCCGTGCTGAGCATCACCATCGATTGGACGTGGACCTGGTGGGTCCCGCTGGTGCTGCTCGTCGACATCATCATCCGCATCCTGGCGATCATCATCGTCCCCCGGAATCGCCGGCCCACGGCCGCCATGGCCTGGCTGCTCGCGATCTATTTCATCCCCTTCATCGGCGTCCTGCTGTTCCTGCTGATCGGCAATCCGCGGTTGCCCCGCAAGCGGCGGAAGAAGCAACGCGAGATCAACGACTACATCCGCGAGACGAGCCGCGGCCTCGACTTCGGGACGCTGCGGCCGAACGCTCCCGAGTGGTTCCGCTCACTCGTGCGTCTCAATCGCAACCTCGGCGCCCTCCCGCTGTCCGGCGACAACGGCGCGACCCTGATCTCGGGGTACCAGGAGAGTCTCGACGCGATGGCGGCGGCGATCCGCGAGGCGACCTCGTACGTCCACGTCGAGTTCTACATCCTGCAGGCTGACGCCTCCACCGACGGGTTCTTCCGAGCGCTGGAGGAGGTGGCGGCACGCGGGGTCACCGTCCGCGTGCTGATGGACCACTGGGCCAACCGCAACAAGCCCTTCTACAAGGAGACGGTGCGGCGTCTCGATGCGATGGGGGCGCTCTGGCACGTGATGCTCCCCGTGCAGCCGCTGAAGGGGAAGTACCAGCGTCCCGACCTCCGTAATCACCGCAAGCTCCTGGTGATCGACGGCGTCGTCGCCTTCACGGGCTCACAGAACGTGACCGACTCGACCTACAACCTTCGCAAGAACATCAAGCGCGGCTTGCACTGGGTGGACATGATGGCGCGGATCGACGGCCCCGTCGTCGCCTCCATCAACGCCGTCTTCCTGAGCGACTGGTTCAGCGAGACCGACCAGATCGTCGAGGGCATCGAGCTGTTCACGGTGCACGAGGGCTCGGGCGATCTGGACTGCCAGGTCATCCCGTCGGGGCCCGGGTTCGAGTTCCAGAACAACCTCAAGCTGTTCATGGGGCTGCTGTTCGCCGCGCAGCACAAGATCATCATCGTCAGCCCCTACTTCGTCCCCGATGAGGGTCTGCTCACCGCGATCCAGACCGCATGCCAGCGCGGGATCCACGTGGAGCTGTTCGTCTCCGAAGAGGGTGACCAGGCCATGGTGTATCACGCCCAGCGCAGCTACTACGAGGCGCTGCTGCGGGCGGGCGTGCGGATCTGGATGTACAAGCGGCCCTACATCCTCCACTCCAAGTCGATGTCGATCGACGACGAGGTGGCGGTGATCGGGTCGAGCAACATGGACATGCGCTCGTTCGGTCTGAACCTGGAGATGTCCATGCTGGTGCGCGGCGAGGAGTTCGTCTCCCAGCTGCGCGCCGTGGAGGACCAGTACCGCGCCGACTCCCGAGAGCTCACGCTCGAGGAATGGAAGCAGCAGCCCCTGCGCTCGACCGTGCTCGACAATCTCGCGAGGTTGACCTCCGCGCTCCAGTGAGACGATCGTGTCGTCCGCGACACTGACCCAGTGACTGCTCTATCCGGCCGCGTCGAAAGGACCCCGATGCCCCTCCGTCGTCTTCCCGTGGTGAGCGGGATCCTCTTGACCGCCGTCCTTCTGAGCGGATGCGCGTCTGCCGCGCAACCGGGCGGCTCTGATCCGGGAAGCGGCGGCTCCTCGCCCTCCGTGGCGCCCCCGGCCGACGGCGACGCCCTCGATGTGGGTGCGGCTTGGCTCTCGGGCGGGTCGGCGGTCGCCATCGTCACGCCGGGGAGCTCATCGCTCGCGTGCGCGCCGCTGGTGGACGAGGTCGTCCTCGACCAGGGAGTGCTGGTGGTGTCGTTGAGCACGGATCCTGCCGCGGCCTGCACCCGCGATCTCGTTCCGCGCGGCACGCTCGTCGGGCTCCCCGACGGAGTGGACCCGGCGAAGGGGCTTCCCGTGCAGGTCACGCTCGACGACGCCTTCGGTGAGGCGGAGCTCGCGCCGTACGCAGGGGGACCGGTCGAGGAGTACTCGCCCTCGGCAGGCTGGGTCGACGACGGCGTGCTCGCGCTGGTGACCTGGGGATCATCCTCCTGCGCTCCGGTGGTCGAGTCCGCGCGGGCCGAGGCACCCACCGAGGTCGTGGTGACCTTTGCGAAGGTCGCCGCCGATCAGCCGTGCACGATGGACATGGCGCCACGAGTCGCCGTGGCGACGGTCGAGGGGGAGGTCTCGCGTGACGCCACCCTGTCGTTCGTCGGAGGCGACCGATTCGGGGGAGGCTCGATCCCGATCGGCTGACGGAGCCTGGCCGCTCAGTCGGCTCGCACCAGGAGCTCTCCGACTTCGCAGTCGAGGGCGCGGCAGATCGCCGACAGCGTCGAGTAGCGAATCGCCCGCGCCCGGTCGTTCTTGAGGATCGAGAGGTTCACGACCGATACCCCCACGATCTCCGACAGCCGGGTGAGGGTCATGCCGCGCTCGGCGAGCAGTTCGTCGAGGCGACAGTGGATGCCGGTGATCTCCTCGTCGTCGGCCGGGCTCATACGAGTCCCTCGGTGTCGCGCTG
>JBMDWQ010000039.1:0-12691 GCA_048594675.1 Microbacterium sp.
GGCCGGTCATTCCGGTCACCGACGGGGGGTTGTTTTGCCCACTGGGGGCCCCCCCCCCCCCCCCCCCCCCCCCCGCGCGGGGGCCGTGGCGGCACGACACCCCCCGCTCCCTCGAGAACCCGGAGTCCGCGGCATGAAAGCCCTCGTCACGCATCGGCTGTTCTGGCCGATCGTCGCCCTCCTCGCCCTCATCGTCATCAACACGATCGCGCGGCCGAGCTTCATCTCCGTGACCGTCCAGAACGGACAGCTCTACGGTCCGCTCATCGACATCCTCCGCAACAGCGCGCCGCTCATGCTGGTGGCGCTCGGGATGACGATCGTGATCGCCACGCGCGGGATCGACCTCTCCGTCGGGGCCATCATGGCGGTCTCCGGCGCTGTGGCCCTCACCTTCATCTCCGGCTCGGACGATCCGAACGGACTGCCGACGGTGATCATCGCGGTCCTCCTCGGCGTCGGGGTCGCGCTCGTGCTGGGAGTGTGGAACGGGTTCCTCGTGGCGGTCGTGGGCATTCAGCCGATCATCGCGACCCTCGTCCTGATGCTCGCGGGACGCGGGGTGGCCCTGCTGATCACCGGTGGCTTCATCACCACGATCAACAGCGAGCCGTACAAGTTCATGGCCCAGGGCTATGTCTTCGGACTCCCCTTCGCGTTCTACGTGTCGCTCTTCGCGATCGCGGTGGTGGCGCTCCTGGAGCGGCGAACCGCCCTCGGCGTCCTCACCGAGGCGGTCGGGATCAACCCCGAAGCCAGCCGCCTCGCCGGCGTCCGCTCCCGCGGCATCATCTGGGGCGCCTACGCCGCCAGTGGCCTGCTGGCGGGCTTCGCCGGGATCCTCTACAGCTCCAACATCATGGCCGCCGACGCCAATGCCGCCGGTCTCTACATCGAGCTCGACGCGATCCTGGCCGTCGTCCTGGGCGGCACCTCGCTCATGGGCGGGAAGTTCTCCATCGCCGGCACGGTCGTCGGAGTCTTCACGATCCAGACTCTCAAGTCGACGATCACCTTCCTCGGGGTCCCGCCCGCGGTGAGCCCGCTGTTCCTCGCGATCGTCGTGGTCGTCGTCGTGCTGGTGCAGTCGCCCCGCACCCGCGGACACCTCGGCAAGCTCATCCCCTCCCTCTCCCGCTCCGACTCGAAGGCGGTGGCCTCGTGAGCACCCTGACCGCAGCTCCCGCGACAGAGACCACGGGGGCGATGGACGTCATCCGTCGCTTCCGCCGCCGGCACGCCTCGTGGCTGCCCGTGTTCGCCGCCGTCGTGATCTTCATCGCGATGCTCGTCGGCGCCCAGGCCTACTTCGGCAACTTCCTCACGCCGCGGGTGCTCTCCGCGCTCCTGCTCGACAACGCCTACCTGCTGATCCTCGCCGTCGGGATGACGTTCGTGATCCTCACCGGGGGCATCGACCTCTCCGTCGGCGCGGTCATGGCCTTCACCGGGATGATGGGGGCGAGTCTGCTGAGCCAGGGACTTCCCACCGCCCTCGTCGTTCCCCTCATGATCGTGCTGGGGGCGGGGATGGGGCTCGTCGTCGGCGTGCTCGTGCAGTTCTTCGACGTGCAGCCCTTCATCGCCTCGCTCGCGGCGATGTTCGCCGCCCGCGGCCTCGCCTTCATGGTCAGCCTGTCGTCTGTGAAGGTCGAGGACCCCGCGATCCTCTGGCTCCAGTCGACCCGCCTGCAAGCGGCACCCGGCACCTTCTACATCACCCCGACCGGCATCATCGCCCTGCTCGTGGTGCTCACCGGCATCCTCGTGCTGCAGTACACGCGGTTCGGTCGTACCGTCTACGCGATCGGCGGCAACGAGCAGTCCGCGCGCCTCATGGGTCTCCCCGTCGTGCGCACCAAGCTCCTCGTGTACGTGACCAGCGGCGTGTGCGCGGGCCTGGCGGGCGTCGTCTTCACCGCCTACACCGGCGCCGCCTACCCGCTCACCGGCGTCGGCACCGAGCTCGACACGATCGCCGCGGTGGTCATCGGCGGCACGCTCCTCTCCGGCGGCAGCGGCTTCGTCCTCGGCTCGATGATCGGGGTGTTCGTCTACGGCACGATCAAGACGGTCATCTCCTTCCTCGGGGCCGAACAGTCCTGGACGCGCATCATCATCGGCGCGATCCTGCTCGTGTTCGTGGTCATGCAGCGCGTGATCGTGACCCGCACCGCGACCAACCGGCGGTGATCGCGACCGGCGCTCCCGTGCGGGAGGGTCGGGGCCGGGCATGATGGTCTCCATGGATCCGCGAGCGCAGGAGGGCGACGGCGCCCCCGCGGCACCGCCGCGCCCCGCGGGGGCGGCCGACCCCGTCGTGGAGATCACGGGCGCCACGGTGCGCTTCGGCGCCGAGACCGTGCTGGACGGCGTCGACTTTCGTCTCCTCCCCGGCGAGGTCCACTCGCTCATGGGCGAGAACGGCGCGGGGAAGTCCACCCTCATCAAGGCCCTCACGGGGGTGCTCCCCCTCGACGAGGGGACCATCCGCGTCGCCGGAGAGGAGACCCGGTTCCCCTCACCCGCCGCCGCCATCGCCGCGGGGATCGGCACGGTGTACCAGGAGATCGACCTGCTGCCGAACCTCACGGTGGCCGAGAACATCTGCCTCGGGCGCGAACCGCGCCGGTTCGGCGCGCTGGACTGGCGCACGATGAACCGCCGCGCTGCCGAGGCACTGCAGGCGTTGGGCCTGGACGTCGACCCGCAGTCGGTGCTCGGAACGCACTCGCTCGCGGTGCAGCAGTTGGTCGCGATCGCCCGCGCCACCTCGACCGACGTCAGGGTGCTCGTGCTCGACGAGCCCACCTCGAGCCTCGATCTCGACGAGGTCGCCGAGCTCTTCCGCGTCATGCGCGAACTGACCGAGCGCGGCGTCGCAGTCCTCTTCATCTCGCACTTCCTCGACCAGGTGTACGAGGTCAGCGACCGCATCACGGTCCTGCGCGGCGGGCGCCTGGTGGGCGAGTACGTGCCCACGGAGCTGCTGCGCGTGGGGCTCGTGGAGAAGATGCTCGGGCGCACCAGCGAAGAGCTCACGGTCATCGACCGCCCGGACTCACCCGCGGGCGCCACGGTTCCCGTGCTGGATGCGACGGGGATCACCCGCGTGGCGGTGGGCCGTGGGATCGCCGAGGCCGACGTCCACATCGCCGAAGGGGAAGTGCTGGGACTTGCCGGGCTCCTCGGCTCGGGTCGCACCGAGCTCGCGCGCGCTCTCACCGGGGTCGACCGCCTCGACACCGGTTCCCTCGCCGTCGGCGGACGCCCCGCCGAGCTGACCTCGCCGCGACGGGCGATCGCCCTCGGGGTCGTCTACTCGTCGGAGAACCGGCGCACCGAGGGCATCATCGGGGGCCTCAGCGTGCAGGAGAACATCACCCTGGCGCTGCAGGCCGAGCGCGGCATCGTGCATCGCCTCGGCAACGCGCGCCGGCGCGAGCTCGCCCAGAGCTGGATCGAGGCGCTCGACATCCGCCCCGCCGACCCCGATCGCCTCGCCGGCACCCTCTCCGGCGGAAACCAGCAGAAGGTGCTGCTGGCGCGTCTTCTCGCCCTCTCCCCCCGCGTGCTGGTCCTCGACGAGCCCACGCGCGGGATCGACGTGGGCGCCAAAGTGGAGATCCAGCGGCTGGTCGGGGAGCTCGCCGACAACGGCCTCTCGGTCGTGTTCATCTCCGCCGAGCTCGACGAGGTGCTGCGGGTCTCCCACCGCATCGCCGTGCTCCGCGCCGGGCGCATCGTCGACACGATCCCCGCCGAGCAGCTGACCCCCGACGCCCTCCTCGCCCTCGTGGTGCAGCCGGAGGACGCCTCGTGAGCGAGGAGCGCGGGACGAAGTCCGCGAACATCTTCGACGTCGCGCGGCTGGCCGGCGTCTCGCACCAGACGGTCTCCCGCGTGCTGAACGACCTCCCCAACGTGCGCCCGGCCACCCGCGCCCGCGTGGAGCAGGCGATCGCCCAGCTCCGCTACAGTCCGTCGCCCGCCGCGCGCGCTCTCGTCACGCGCCGCACCCGCACGATCGGTCTCGTCACGCCCAACACCGCCGACTTCGGCCCCGCGTCGATCGCGATGCACTTCAATGTCGCGGCCCGCGCCGAGCGCTACTCGGTCGATGCCGTCACCTCGCCCGGGCCGGATCCGGTGGCCGTCCGCACCGCGATCGAGGGGCTGCTGCGCCAGCGGGTGGACGCCATCGTCCTGATCGTCAACGACATCGGCGTGCTCGAGGTCGTGCGGGGGCTGGAGCTGAGTCTTCCCGTGGTCGCGGCGGCCGCGACACCGCGACGACACCCCCACCTCGTCTCGATCGACCAGTACCGCGGAGCGCGCGCAGCCGTCCGCCACCTCGCGGAGCTCGGCCACACCCGCATCCACCACCTCGCGGGTCCGGCGAGCAATCCCGACGCGCTCGAGCGCATCCGAGGATGGCGCGACGAACTGGCCGCGCGCGGTCTTCCCGCCGTCGATCCCCGGCACGGGGACTGGTCGGCGGCGAGCGGGCACGAGATCGGCACGACGCTGGAGGTGACCTCCGGATCGGCGGTGTTCGCCGCGAACGACCACATGGCGATCGGACTCGTCTCGGCCCTCCGCGGGCGGGGACTGCAGGTTCCCGACGACGTGAGTGTCGTCGGCTTCGACGACGTCCCGGAGGCCCCCTACCTGTTGCCTCCCCTGACCACCGTCCGACAGGACTTCCGGGCGCTCGGCGAGCTGATCATGCAGAAGGTGCTGGTCGCCGTGGAAGAGCCCGACCAGCTCACCGAGGACACTCCCCTGGCCACCCACCTCATCGTGCGCGACTCGACGCGCCCGCCCTCCTGACGAGGTGTCACTCCCCGGCCGGAGGTGACAGGCTGGGGGCATGCGCATCGCCGTCACCGGGTCGTCCGGAAAGCTGGGAACCGTCGTCGTCCGAGAGCTCACCGAGGCAGGTCACGAGGTGATCGGCCTCGACACCGTCGGCCGACGCGGGGCCGGATTCGTCCAGGTCGACCTCACCGACTACGGGCAGGTGATCGACGCCCTCACGGCGGTCGGCGATCGCCACGACGGCTTCGACGCCCTCGTGCACCTCGCCGCGATCCCCGCCCCCGGCATCCGGCCCGACGTGGAGACCTTCCGCAACAACATCCTCAGCACCTTCCACGTCTTCTGGGCCGCGATCCGCCTCGGGATGACGCGGATCGTCTACGCCTCCAGCGAGACGGTGCAAGGGCTCCCGTTCGATGTGCCGCCGCCCTACATCCCGGTCGACGAGGACTATCCGGCCCGGCCCGAGTCGGTCTACTCCCTCGTCAAGCACCTGGAAGAGACGATGGCGATCGAGCTCGTGCGCTGGCACCCCGAAGTCTCGATCACCGCCCTGCGGTTCTCCAACGTCATGATCCCCGCCGACTACGCGGAGTTCCCCTCGTTCGACGCCGACCCCCGCCAGCGCAAGTGGAACCTGTGGAGCTACATCGACGCCCGCGACGGCGCGCAGGCCGTCCAGCGGGCACTGGAGAGCGCACCGGCCGGATTCGACCACTTCCTCATCGCGGCCGCCGACACCGTCATGTCCCGGCCCAATGCCGAGCTCGTGGCCGAGGTGTTCCCGGGCGTCGAGGTGCGGGGCGATCTCGGCGTGCACGACTCGCTCTTCTCCACCGCGAAGGCGCAGCGACTCCTCGGCTACCGGCCGACGCACTCGTGGCGCGACGAGGTCTGACCCTGACCTGTCCTGCCCCTGACCTGCCCGCTCCATGGAGACGGGGCTCACGGGGGAGGGGGCGCGTAGGTCAGCGACGGGCGATCGTGGAACCGCGGATGACGAGGCGCACCGGCACGTGGCTGACACCGCTCCCCGTGTCGATCCCGTCGATCGCATCGAAGACGCGCTGGGCGGCGAGGCGTCCGAGTTGCTGCAGATTGGCATCGACGCTCGTGAGCTCGGGACGGGAGCCGGTGGACAGCACTTCCCAGTTGTCGTAGCCCACGACCGCGAGATCGTCGGGGACGCGGCGGCCGAGGTCCCGAGCGGTGTCCAGCACGCCGCGGGCGAGTTGATCGGACCCGCAGAAGATGCCGTCGATCTCGGGATGGCGATCCAACAGCAGGGCGGCCGCATCGCGCCCCCAGTGCTCCGACCACTCCGAGAACATCGGATCGCCCACGAGCTCCAGTCCGGCATCGGCGAGGGCAGCCCGCGCCCCCGCGAGCCGGTCTTGCGCGGCGGCGTAGGCCGGGTCGCCCGAGATGTGCGCGATACGGGTGCGGCCGCAGGCGAGGAGGTGCTCGATCGCCATGCGGCCTCCCGCCTCGTTGTCCGGGGTCAGCGAGAGGTCTCGGGGATCGTCGGACGGGGCGTAGGCGTACACGACCGGCACCGGCAGCTCCTGCCCGAGCGATGGGCGAGGGTCGGTCTGCCGCCCGACGACGATGATGCCGTCGACCCGGCGGCTGAGCAGCGCCTTGAGATGGTGCTGCTCGCGGATGGCGTCGCCGCGGGCGTCGCAGAGGAAGACGTTGACCTGACCGGCCCCGAAGGCGTCTTCGGCACCCATGAGGATCGGGAGCATGAACCGGCCTTCGAGGTCGCTCGTGAGCAGTCCCACGGTGCCGGTGCGACCGGCGAGGAGCCCGCGCGCCATCGGGTTCGGGACGAACGCCAGCTCCCTCGCGGCCGTCTCGACCCGCCGGCGCGTCGCGGCGGCGACGTCTTCCCGGCCGTTGAGCGCCTTGGAGGCCGTCGCGATCGACACCCCGGCCCGCCGGGCCACGTCGCTGAGGGTCGCCGTGCGACCCTCCACATCCGAACTCACGTGTCCCCCTCGTCGTAAAGGTTATCGGAAACGATCCTTGACACGACCATAGACCCCTGGATATGTTTCCGAAAAGGCTTTCGGAAATTTCGAAGCCCCGCGGGAGTGCCGGCACCGCAGCAGGCCCCGCTCAACGAAGAGCAAGAGGAGTTCAGCATGATCACCCCCAGACGCCGCGGTCTGCGCGCGTTGACCGCGGTCCTCGCCGCGACGACCCTGGTGGGTCTCGCCGGCTGTGCCGGCGGCACCGACCAGCCCGCACCCCCGCAGTCGATCTCCCCCGAAGGAGTCGACGACGGTTCCACGCTCACCCTGTGGACCCGCGCGCCGCTCGAGAAGCAGGCGAAGCTCCTCGTGGAGGCCTACAACGCCAGCCACGAGAACAAGGTCGAGCTGACGGTCGTCCCCAACGACGACTACGTGGCCAAGGTCGGGGCCGCCGCCGGATCCAACGGCCTTCCGGACCTGTTCGCCGCCGACATCGTCTACGTCCCCAACTGGGTGAAGCAGGGTCTGTTCCAGGACATCTCCGCCCAGATCGACGGCCTCGACTTCAAGGACCAGATCAACAAGGGCCACTTGGCAGCCGGAACCGCCGACGGCAAGGAGCACGTCCTGCCCTTCGTGCTCGACCTGTCGATGATGTTCTGGAACAAGGAGCTCTTCGCCGAGGCGGGCCTGGATCCCGAGAAGGCGCCCGCCAACCTCACCGAGTACGCCGAGGCCGCCAAGAAGGTCCAGGCGCTCGGCAAGGACGGCGTCTACGGCACCGCGACCGGCCTCAACTGCGGCGGATGCCTCGTGTTCACCTGGTTCCCGAGCATCTGGGCCGACGGCGAGCAGGTGCTCGGCGACGGCGGTGCGACCTCGCTCCTGTCCAGTGACACCGCGACGTCGGTCTACGACACGTGGCGCGATCTGTGGACCTCCGGCGCGGTGCTCCCCAGCTCTCAGGACGAGGCGGGACCGACCTGGACGGCCGCCTTCACCGAGGGCAAGGTCGGGCTGATGTTCTACCCCGCCACGCTCCTGTCCTCCACGCCGTTCGACGTGGGTGTCGCGGGAATCCCGGGACCGAAGGGCGGGGCGTCGACCTTCGTCGGCGGCGACGGCATCGGCGTCTCGAAGGACTCGAAGAAATCTGCCCAGGCGTGGAACTTCCTCAACTGGATGATGTCGGAGGACGCCCAGGTGGGCGTGCTCGCCAAGAACAACGACGTCGTCTCGCGCGCAGACTTCGCCAACAACGAGTACGCCGCGAAGGACCCGCGCCTCGTCACGATCAACGAGGTCGCCGGCAAGGGAGACACCCCCGTCGCCCTCAACTTCCAGCAGGCCTTCAACGCCCCGGGAAGCCCCTGGCTGACCCTCGTGCGCAATGCCGTGCTGGAGGGCACCGACACGGTCGCCGCCGACAACGACCAGATCACCGCGATCCTCCAGCAGTGATCGCCGCCGGGTGGGTGCCGCCGCCCACCCCCCCGGCCCATCCCCTCCCGAAAGGTCTCCCATGTCCGTTGAGACGGCGCCGCCCCGCACGCGGCAGACCGCTCGCCGCTCGCGTCGCGAGGCGCTGCAGGGCTGGGCGTACGCTGCGCCCACCGCCCTGTTCGTCCTGTTCGTCTTCATCGTCCCGCTGCTGCTGGTCTTCCAGATGTCGGCGTCGGACTGGTCGCTGCTGGGCGGCAACCAGGGGTGGAACCTCCCGGAGAACTACGAGAAGGCGGTCCTGCACCGCCTCTTCTGGGACTCCATCTGGTTCACCCTGAAGTACACCGTGATCACGACGGTCCTCCTGATCGGACTCGGGCTGGGCCTCGCCCTGCTGGTGCAGGAGTCGACACGGTGGAAGTCGATCCTCCGCACGTCGTTCCTCGTCCCCAGCGCCCTCGGCCTCGCGTCGGCGTCGCTCCTGTTCTATGTCCTCTACTCCCCCTACGCCGGTCCGTTCGCCGACCTCATGCGCTCGTGGGGATTCACGTTCCTCGGCACCCCCGACGGCGCCCTGTGGTCGACGGTCTTTCTCATCGTCTGGCGCTACGCCGGCTTCTACATGCTGCTGATGCTCGTGGGGCTCCAGGGCATTCCCGAGGACGTCTATGAGGCGGCCCGCATCGATGGCGCATCGAGATGGCAGACCTTCCGCGACGTCACGGTGCCGCTCCTGCGCCCGACGTTCGCGCTCACGACCGTCATGTGCGTCACGGGATCGCTGCTGGCCTTCGAGCAGTTCTACATCCTCACCAAGGGCGGCCCCGACAACAGCACCATGACCGTCGTGCAGCTGATCTACAACGTCGCCTTCCAAGGGCAGAACCACCTCGGCATCGCCGGCGCCCTCTCGGTGATCGTGCTGCTCGCCCTCATCGTCATCAACGTCTTCCAGCTGCGCGCGTTCCGCCGCCCCGACGAGAGCTGAACCATGACCGCCCAGATCACCGCCGCCGACGACCTCGTCCGCGTCGAAGAGCCCCGACCGCGACCCGGGCGCAGCCCGCTCGTGCGCACCGTGGTGGGCATGCCCTCGTGGCTGTTCACGACGGCGCTGGCCATCCTCTTCCTCTACCCGCTCGTCTGGACGGCGGTCTCGTCGGTGCAGGGACGCGCCGGCACCAGCCAGCCCGAGGGGTGGGGCTTCGGCAACTACATCGCTCTCGCGAACTACCAGGCCGGGGTGTGGGTGTACCTCGGCAACTCGCTGTTCGTCTCGGTGCTGACCGTCGTGCTCACTCTCTTCGTCTCGCTCCTGGGCGGCTATGCGTTCGCGCGCTTCCGCTTCCCCGGCAAGAACGCCCTGTTCCTCACCACCCTCGCGATCCTGATGGTGCCGTACGCGACCCTACTGATTCCGCTCTACGTGATCCTCAACCGCGTCGGGCTGAGCAACTCGCTCGTGGGCGTCGCGATCGTCCTCACGATGTTCCAGCTGCCCTTCTCGATGTTCATGATGCGGATCTCCTTCGAGTCCATTCCGCGGGAGCTCGACGAAGCCGCCCTCGTCGACGGCTGCTCGACGTGGAAGGCGCTGTGGCGCGTGCTCCTTCCCGCGGTCAAACCGGGCATGGTGACGGTGGGACTGTTCGCCTTCCTCGCCGCGTGGAACGACTTCATGGCGCCCCTCATCCTCATCACCGACACCAACCGGATGACCCTTCCGCTGGCCGTCTCCAACCTCCGCGTCCAGGTGCAGGGCGTCATCGACTACGGCGCGACCGAAGCAGGCGTCGTCGTGCTCGCCCTCCCCTGCATCCTGCTCTTCCTCGTCCTCCAACGTCACTACGTCCGCGGCTTCATGTCCGGCGCCTTCAAGGGGTGAACATGTCCATCCGTTCCGTTCCCGTCGCACCGACACGGGGAGAGCTCCGGCCGCTCGGCCTCGACGAGGTCCGCATCACCGGAGGATTCTGGGGCGACCGTCAGCAGACGAACACCGCCGCCACGCTTCCCCACATCGAGGCGAAGCTGGAGTCGGAGGGGTGGCTGCCCAACTTCGACCGTGCGGCGGAGGGAACCCTCCCCGCGGGACGCCGGGGACGGGAGTTCGCCGACTCCGAGGTCTACAAGTTCCTCGAGGCGCTCGCCTGGGAGATCGGCCGCAGCGACGACCCCGCCCACGAGGCACGGCTTCGCCGGACGGTCGCCCGGGTCGCGGCGGCGCAGGAATCCGACGGCTACCTCAACACCGCCTTCGGCCGCCCGGGCCAGCCTCCGCGCTGGAGCGACCTCGAATGGGGCCACGAGCTCTACTGCCTCGGGCACCTCTTCCAGGCCGCGGTCGCCCGCGAACGCACGCGCCCCGGGGCAGACGACGGCCTGCTGGCGGTCGCACGACGTGCGGCGGATCTCGTGTGCACGGTGTTCGACGACGGCGGCATCGAGTCGGTGTGCGGCCACGCCGAGGTCGAGGTGGGCCTGGCGGAGCTGGCCCGCGTCACCGACTCGGAGCGATACGCCCGGATGGCACGCCTGTTCGTGGAGCGCCGCGGCACCCAGACCCTCCGCGACATCGAGTGGGGACGCGCGTACTTCCAGGACGACATCCCGGTGCGGGAGGCCGACGTCCTCCGCGGCCATGCCGTGCGCGCCAACTACCTCGCCGCCGGCGCCGTCGACGTGGCGGTCGAGGACGCCGACGACGATCTCTTGGCGGCCCTTCGCCGACAGTGGCGCCGAACCGTCGCGACGCGCACCTATGTCACGGGCGGCCAGGGCTCACACCATCAGGACGAGGCGTTCGGCGACGACTTCGAGCTCCCGCCCGACCGCGCCTACTCGGAGACGTGCGCCGGCATCGGCTCGATCATGTTCGCGTGGCGGCTGCTGCTGGCCGACGGCGGCGAGCAGTACGCGGACCTCATCGAGCGGACGCTGTACAACGTCGTGGCGACCTCCCCCAGCAGGGACGGCCGTGCCTTCTACTACGCGAACACCCTCCATCAGCGCGTGGCGCGCCAGCCCGCCGATCCCGAGGCGACCTCTCCCCGGGCCTCCGCGTCCCTGCGGGCGCCGTGGTTCGACGTGTCGTGCTGCCCGACGAACGTCGCCCGGACGATGGCGAGTCTCGCCGCCTACGTCGCCACGGCCGACGCCGACGGGATCCAGGTGCACCAGTACGCTCCCGCGGAGATCGACACCACCCTCGCCGACGGCCGGAGGATCGCGCTGCGGCTGGAGACGACGTATCCGGTCGAGGGCCGAGTGCGCGTCGAGGTCGTCGCCTCGGAAGGCGCGTGGACGCTCGGCCTCCGGGTTCCCGCGTGGGCCGACGGCGCGCGACTGCGGGTCCCCGGCGAAGAGGCGCAGGCCGCCTCTCCAGGGCTCGTGCGCGTCCATCGCGCGTTCCAGGTGGGCGACGTGATCGAGCTCGACCTGCCGATGCAGCCGCGGGTGGTCCACGCCGATCCCCGGATCGATGCGGTGCGAGGCTGCATCGCCGTCGAACGCGGGCCAGAGGTGCTCGCGCTGGAATCGACCGACATCGAGGGCCTGGACGACGTGGGACTCGTGACGGTGACGGGCGGCCCCGTCGACCGCGACGGTCGCGTGTGGGTCGACGTGCGCACGCATGACGCTGCCGACGCCCCCTGGCCGTACGGGGGCAGCAGCCCCAGGACGACCGGCTCCGCGACCCCGGCCGCGCTCATCCCGTACCACGAGTGGGCAGAACGGGGACCCTCGACGATGCGGGTGTGGCTGCCGGTCTCGTGATCGGATCGAGGGCGGCGCGTCAGGGCCGCAGGAGCACCTTCAGCGACTCGCGGTCGTCCATAAGCCGGTAGCCCTCGGCGGCCTCGGACAGCGGCAACTCGGTGTCGAAGACGGCGCCCGGGTCCACCGAGCCGTCGAGCACACCCGGGAGGAGGCGATCGATCCAGGCACGAACGGGCGCGACGCCGCCGGTGACGGTGACGTTGCGGACGAACTGGTCCCGGCCGATCGGCCCCGTGCGGTACTGCGGAACGCCGACGCGGCTCACGCGGCCCCCGTCGCGGACGACGCCCATCGCCTGTTCGAACGCGGGGAGGTGCCCCACCGCGTCGATGACGACGTGGGTGCCGTCGCCGCCGGTGAGCGAGCGCACGGCTTCCACGCCCTCCTCGCCCCGCTCCGCGACGACATCGGTCGCCCCGTACCGCCGGCCGAGATCGGTGCGCGCCTCGTGCCGGCCCATGAGGATGATGCGCTCGGCGCCCAGCTGTCGCGCCGAGAGCACCGCGAGCAGCCCCACGGCACCGTCGCCGATGACGGTGACGGTGGTCTCCGCAGAGACCCCGCCGGTGACGGCCGCATGCCAGCCGGTGCCGTAGACGTCGCTGAGGGTGAGCAGGCCCGGCATCCGCTCGTCGTCTTCGGCGACGTCAACGCGCACGAGGGTGCCG
>JBMDWQ010000004.1:0-17378 GCA_048594675.1 Microbacterium sp.
ATGGGGTCGCTGCCCGGGATGCTCGAGCGCGCGCGTCACAACGGTGAGGCGGAGTTGGAGATCCTGGAGTCGCTCGACGTCTTCCCCTCCACCCTTCCCACCAAGCGCGACGCGGTACACAGCGGGTGGGTCTCGATCTCCGTCGGGTGCAACAACACCTGCACCTTCTGCATCGTCCCGAGCCTTCGGGGCAAAGAGAAGGACCGGCGGCCGGGCGACATCCTCAGTGAGATCCGGCTCCTGGTCGATGACGGGGCGATCGAGGTCACCCTCCTCGGTCAGAACGTGAACAGCTACGGCGTGGAGTTCGGCGATCGCCAAGCCTTCGGAAAGCTCTTGCGCGCTGCCGGCGAGATCCCGGGACTGGAGCGCATCCGTTTCACGAGCCCCCATCCGGCCGCCTTCACCGACGACGTGATCGACGCCATGGCAGAGACGCCCGCGGTCATGCCGCAGTTGCACATGCCGCTGCAGTCCGGATCGGACCGCATCCTCAAGGCGATGCGGCGGTCGTACCGTAGTGAGCGGTTCCTCGGGATCCTCGACCGCGTTCGCGAGCGGATCCCGAACGCCGCGATCACGACGGACATCATCGTCGGCTTCCCCGGTGAGACCGACGAGGATTTCGAGGACACCCTGCGCGTGGTGGAGAAGGCGCGCTTCGCGAGCGCCTTCACCTTCCAGTACTCCATCCGGGAGGGCACGCCGGCAGCGACGATGCCCGATCAGGTTCCCAAGCATGTCGTGCAGGAACGCTACGACCGCCTCGTCGCGCTGCAGGAGCGGATCTCCCTGGAGGAGAACGAGCGGCAGCGAGGACGCCGGCTCGACGTCCTCGTGTCGACGGGCGAGGGGAAGAAGGACACGGCGACACGGCGCCTCACCGGTCGTGCGGAGGACAATCGACTCGTGCACTTCGAGGTGCCCGAAGGGTCGGAGGTTCCTCGTCCCGGAGACATCGTGACCGTGACGGTCACTCACGCCGCGCCCTTCCACCTTCTCGCCGACAGCCTCGACGGCGCACCGTTGGTGGTGCGACGCACCCGCGCCGGCGACGCCTGGGACCGCGCGCAGGCCGAGTCCTGCGGCGTGCCGGCAACGGCCCCGGCCGATGGCCCCCGCGCCGTGGGGCTGGGAATGCCCACACTCCGCGTCGGATCGTGACCTCGGCCGCCCACCAGAGGGGCCCGCGCCTGTGGGCCATCGTAGGGGCGACGGGAACCGGCAAGACCGACCTCTCGCTGCGACTCGCCGAGGCCCTGATCGGTTGCGGTCGAGGGGCGGAGATCGTCAACGCCGACGCGATGCAGCTCTATCGCGGCATGGACATCGGCACCGCCAAACTGCCCCCGTCGGAACGACGGGGTGTGGCCCATCACCTCTTCGATGTGCTCGAACCGAGTGAGGACGCCGCCGTCGCCTGGTATCAGCAGGCCGCGCGTGAGGCCGCCGATGAGGCGTTCTCCCGCGGCGTCGACGTCATCCTGGTGGGCGGCTCCGGGCTGTATGTGTCGAGCGTCCTCTACGACTTCCGTTTCCCCCCGCGGGACGAGAAGGTGCGGGCCGGGCTCGAACGCGAGCTCGCGGAGGAAGGGGCCGCAGCCCTCTACGAACGACTCCGCCAGGTCGACCCGGCAAGCGCTGGGCGCATCGATCCCCGTAACGGACGGCGCGTCGTGCGTGCGCTCGAAGTGGTCGCGCAGGGGGCCGCGGGCCACGGAGCCGCCCTCCCCGACCAGCCGGTGCTCTGGCGCCCCGACACGACTGTCATCGGTGTCCACCTCGAACGTGCGGAGTTGGTGGAGCGTCTGGATCGCCGAGTCGAGGGAATGTGGACGGAGGGGCTTCTCGATGAAGTCCGCGAGCTGCGGGAGCGCGGTTTGGAGCGGGGCACGACCGCCCGGCGCGCCATCGGTTACGCGCAAGCGCTCGACCAGCTCGACGGCCGGCTCGATCAGGATGAGGCGATCGCCCAGACGCAGAGCCTGACCCGTCGCTACGCGCGTCGCCAGGTGTCGTGGTTCCGTCGCTATCCGGATGTGCACTGGACGGCTCCAGACGTCGATGCTGTGCGCCTGGCGGACTCGGACGCATGACCGTCGCGATCCGAGCCTTCGACCTCGCCGACACCGATGCCGTCGTCGCCCTGTGGCAAGAGACGGGACTCACCCGTCCCTGGAACAACCCCTACCAGGACATCCGCCGGAAGCTCACCGTACAACCCGACTTGTTCCTGGTCGCCGTCGACGACAGCGAGGTGGTCGGCACGGTGATGGCCGGATACGACGGGCACCGCGGCTGGCTCTACTACCTCGCCAGTGCCCCCGCTCGTCGGGGGCAGGGCATCGGGCGCCGTCTCGTGGAGACAGCCGAGGAGAAGCTCATCGCCCTCGGGTGCCCGAAGGTACAGCTGATGGTGCGGACGGAGAACCTCGAGGTGCACGACTTCTACTCGGCGCTCGGATTCGAGCCGTTCGAGACCTGGACGACGGGAAAACGCCTCATCTCCGACTGACGGGCTCGGGCGGAGGCGTCGCTGGCGGAACCTAGACTTGACCAGTGACCACCATCTCGTTCACCAAGGGCCACGGCACCGGCAACGACTTCGTCATCGTGCCCGACGTCGACGGCGCTCTGCCGCTGACCGAACGACAGGTCGCGGCGCTGTGCGATCGTCGCTTCGGGATCGGCGGCGACGGAGTGCTGCGGGTGGTGCGCACAAGCCTCGTGGCCGACGCTGATGCCGAGACCGAAGCCGAGTGGTTCATGGACTACCGCAATGCCGATGGATCCGTGGCCGAGATGTGCGGCAACGGGATCCGCGTGTTCGCGAAGTACCTGGTCGAGACCGGCCTCGCCACGATCTCGGCGGATCAGCCGCTGCGCGTGGCGACGCGGGCGGGAACCAAGACCCTGACGAGGACCGACAGCGGCTTCGAGGTCGATCTCGGGGCCTGGCGCCCCGAGGCCGGAGAGGTGCTCGTACGGGCGCGGGGTGTCGATGTCGCGCGCCCCGGTCAGGGGATCGATGTCGGCAATCCGCACGTCGTCGTCGCGCTCTCCAGCTCGGACGAACTCGATGACCTGGACCTCAGCGTCCAACCGCTCCTCCAGCCCGCACCGGCGGCGGGAGCCAACATCGAGTTCGTCGTTCCCGATGAGCCCCTCGTCCAGAACGGAGTCGGCGGCATCACCCTGCGCGTGTTCGAGCGCGGCGTCGGCGAGACGCTGTCGTGCGGGACGGGAGTGGCGGCGGCCGCGCTCGCCGTTCGACTGTGGGCGGGGCCGGCGGCCCCTGCCCAGTGGCGCGTGGCCGTTCCCGGCGGGACCCTCGGCGTGCGTGTCGAACAGCACGCCGACGGCGAGCACGTGTTCCTGTCCGGGCCCGCCACCCTGGTGTTCTCGGGCGAGGTCACCCTGGCCTGATCAGCCGGGCGGAGCGCGGGGAGGTCAGTCGCGCGTCACGGGACGGAGATGGCCCCCGTCGGAGGACTGCCGTGCCGGCGCACCTTGATGACACGGAAGCCCCGACCCGTCGCCGCGCGCGTCACGGTGTATCCGTCGGCGAATGTCGCATCGAGCCACCTCTGCAGTGAGTCCGATCCGAGGTTTCGCTGCACGACCAGCCACGCGTCACTGCGCTCGTCCAAGCGGGGGATCCAGCGTTCGAGCAGGCCGTGGAGCTCGTTCTTGCCGACGCGGATGGGCGGGTTGGAGCGGATCGTGCGGAAGGCGACGTCGTCGGGAACATCGTCGGGCAGTACCGCGTTGACATTGGAGAGGCCGAGATCGCGCGCGTTCCGGCGCACGAGATCCAGTGCACGTTCGTTGACGTCGACCGCCCACACCGTGGCGTGAGGGGCATCGAGCGCCAGGGTCAGGGCGATGGGCCCCCATCCGCAGCCGAGATCCAGAATGTGGCCGCCCGCCGGCGGTGGCGGCGTGTTGGCAAGCAGCACTCCAGTGCCCGAGTCCACGTGATCGGGGCTGAAGACGCCGCCAGCGGTGGTGACCTCCACGGATCGGCCCGCGAGGGTCACACGGATACGGCGGAGGTTCTCAGCGCTGGCCGGCGTCGCGCTGAAGTAGTGATCGCTGGCCATGGCTTTCGAGCGTAGCGGAGGACAGTCCGCGCGCGGGAGGCTAGAGTTCACGGGTGAACCCGGGTCGGTCCGCGGATCGACGAGGAAAAGGATGACATGACAGACACCAGCACTTCCCACGACACCGACGAGACCTCGGTCGACCCGGTCGATCGGGTGCTCGCGCACGCCGAGGGACGCAGCGGAGTGCGTGTGTTCGGGGCTGCGCAGGCCCTGCAGCACGAGTCGACGGTCGCCTACGGTGACACCGATGGCGAGCAGTGGGATCGCGAAGAGCGCGCCGCCCTGAGGCGGGTCGCCGGGCTGTCCACGGAGCTCGAAGACGTCACCGAGGTGGAGTACCGCCAGCTTCGGCTCGAGAACGTCGTTCTCGTGGGCGTCTATCCGCAGGGTAGCCAGGAGGACGCCGAGAACTCACTCCGGGAGCTCGCGGCGCTCGCCGAGACGGCGGGGGCCGTGGTCCTCGACGGGGTCCTGCAGCGACGGCCGCATCCCGACCCGGCGACCTACATCGGCCGCGGAAAGGCGGCCGAGCTCCGCGACCTCGTCGCTGCCGTCGGCGCCGACACGGTGATCGCCGACACAGAGCTCGCTGCGAGCCAGCGCCGGGCCCTGGAAGACGTCGTGAAGGTCAAGGTCATCGACCGCACCACCGTGATCCTCGACATCTTCAGCCAGCACGCCAAGAGCCGCGAGGGCAAGGCGCAGGTCGAGCTCGCCCAGCTCGAGTATCTGCTTCCGCGCCTACGCGGCTGGGGTGAGTCGATGTCCCGGCAGGCCGGTGGCCAAGTGGGGGCGGGCGGGGCCGGAATGGGATCCCGCGGTCCGGGTGAGACCAAGATCGAGTTGGACCGTCGTCGCATCCGCACGCGCATGGCCCAGCTGCGCCGTCAGATCCGTGACTTCGCGCCCGCACGCGATGCCAAGCGTGCCGAGCGCAAGCGCCACACGATCCCGTCGGTCGCGATCGCGGGGTACACGAACGCCGGCAAGTCGAGCCTGCTCAACCGGCTGACCAGCGCCGGGGTGCTCGTGGAGAACGCGCTGTTCGCGACGCTCGATGCGACCGTGCGCCGCGCACAGGCCTCGGACGGCCGCATCTACACCCTCACCGACACGGTCGGCTTCGTCCGGAACCTCCCGCACCAGCTGGTCGAGGCCTTCCGCTCGACCCTCGAGGAGGTGGGCGACGCCGACGTCATCGTCCATGTCGTCGACGGGTCGCACCCGGACCCGGCCGCGCAGGTGACGACCGTGCGCGAGGTGATGGCCGACGTGGGCGCCCGCTCCACCCGCGAGATCATCGTCTTCAACAAGGCCGACCTCGTCGACGACGACACTCGACTCGTGCTGCGCGGACTCGAGCCGCAGGCGGTGTTCGTGTCGTCGCGGACCGGCGAAGGCATCGACGACCTGCGAGCGGCGATCGAGGAGGCCCTGCCGCTTCCCGCCGTCGAGGTACGGGCCCTGGTTCCTTACGGGCGCGGTGACCTCGTCAACGCCGTCCATGAATCGGGCCACTTGATCTCGACCGAGCACCACGAGGACGGCACGGTGCTGCACGCCCACGTGAACGAGCGCCTCGCGGCCGAACTGGCTCCCTACGCGGTCGCCGCCGGCTGACCGGCGTCGTCGATCGTCTCGCCTCCACCCGTGAGGGGGAGCGGCGGCACACCCGGAGTGGCGAAGCCGAAGACGCTGCCGAGGAAGGCGAGTTCGCTCTCGAGAGCGTGCACGATCGTCTCGGTCCGGCGGAAACCATGTCCCTCACCTTCGTAGAGCACGTAGGCGTGTGGAACGCCCCGCGCCGCCAGGGCGTCGCGCACCGCTTCGGACTGCGAGGGCGGGACGACGGCGTCCTCATCTCCCTGGAGGATCAAGAGAGGCACCCGGAGCCGGTCGGCGTGCTGCAGCGGGGAACGCTCGATGTACAGTTCCTCGGCCTCGGGGAGCGGGCCGATGAGGCCGTCGAGGTAACGCGCCTCGAAATCGTGGGTGTCGGCAGCGAGCGTGCGCGCATCGGCGACGCCGTAGCGGGAGACACCCGCGGCGAACACGTCCGTGCCGACGAGTGCGCCCAGCACCGTCCATCCTCCCGCTGAGCCGCCCTCGATCGCCATGCGATCGCCATCGGCAGCACCGGCGGCGACGAGACCACGCGCGGCGGCGGCGACGTCATCGACGTCCACGACACCCCACTGACCGCGAAGACGCTCTCGGTACTCCCGCCCGTAGCCGGTCGAGCCGCCGTAGTTCACATCGAGTACTCCGATCCCGCGGCTCGTGAAGAACGCCGTCTTCGTGTCGGCGACGCCGGCGACATGCGAGGTCGGGCCGCCGTGGACCCACACGAGGTAGGGCGGGCGCTCGCTTGTCGGACCGGTGACCTGGGGGTTGGTCGGGGGATAATCGAACGCATGCACCGGGCCGTGTGGGCCTTCCACGGTGAGGCGGCGCGGCTCGGGAAGCCAGTCCGTATCGAGCGGGAACGTGGCGCCCCGAACCAGCTCGACCGCGCCGTCGACGCCCACGAGCCAGATCCCGGTGACACCCGGCGCCGCTCCGGAGACGAGGACCGCGTCCGCCCGTGACGCTTCCACGAGGAGGCGGGAGCGCGGGGGCACCGGGACGACCGTGGTCGCCCCCGTCGGTGCGATCAGCACCAGCTCATCGTCTCCGTCAGTGCGGACGGCGAAGACACCGCCTGCTCCGCAGAGTCCGTACCACCGCGACCCGAGGGTCCAGAGGGCCCCGCCCGTGTCGGCGTCGGCGGGAGCCAGCGCGTCGGCCGGGGCGCCCGCGGACAGCGCCGCAAGATCTCCTCGGTAGAGGTTCCACCGCCCGGTGTGGTCATCGATCCAGACGAGATCGCCGTCGTCGGTCCAGGTGGGCTGGAGCGCGGACGTCGCGCCCGAGGTAAGGTCCTGCACCGAGTCGATGCCGGACGCGCCGAGACGGCCGACGCGGACCACCGTCCGGTCCCACGGCATGTCGGGATGGTCCCAGGCGACCCAGGCGATTCGGCTGCCGTCGGGGGAGAGGGCGGGCTGGGCGAGGAAGTCGCTCCCTTCCACCAGCACCTCGACGTGCCCGCTGTCGACGTCGATGGCGACGATCGACCGTGCCGGCACCGGACGGTCGTCGTGCACCTCGCGGATCGCCAGGAGCCGACCGGCGTGGACGGTGAGGCCGCCGAACCGCGTCGAGTCCGCCTCGGGGGTCAGTGGTGACGGGGCGGCGCCCGGCGCGAGCCGCCATACGCGCTGGTCGGACTTCTCCACGAAGAACAGCGTGCCGTCGGCCGTGGCGGCCCACGAGCCGCCGCCGTACTCGTGGACGCGAGAGCGCGCGCTGAAGGGAGCCGGGAGCACGGTGGTGGCCTCTCCCGTACCGGTCCGCCGGAGGATCGCCGTGCGGCCGCCCTCGGCGGCGACCGACTCACCCCACCAGATCTCGTCGCCGACGAAGGCAGCGCCCTCGAACCGCGGGGCGGCGGCAGCCGCGTCGGCGGCGGAGAGCGGAGAGGGCCAGGAACCGTAGGGAAGCGAGGCACGCATGCCCCCACGCTACGCCCGCCTGCAACACGACGTCACACATCCGAGGCCGCGGGAGCCGCGCCCTATAGTGGTCCCATCGACGCCCGGTGCTGCCGGGCAGGAGCGACAGCCGAGCCCGGCACCCGCCCGCGACGACCGTCCCCGACCTGAGTCGGAGCGATGGCCGCGGCCCGCCGGCCTCCCTCGATGCGCGATGCGCATCCCGCCCCTGACCCGAGAGCTGTGATGTCGACCCCCGAACCCGCATCGGTGCCCGTCTCGTTCGAGATCTATCCGCCGCGTACCCCCGAGCGTATGCCGGCGCTCCATGAGACGATCCGCCAACTGGCCTCCGCGGACCCGTCGTTCATCTCGGTCACCTTCGGTGCCGGGGGATCCCACGGTGGAGCCTCGCTCGATGTCCTCACCCACATCCTCACCGAGACGCGGGTCTCGCCGCTTGCGCACCTGACCTGCGTCGGAAGCACGTACGCGCAGGCGGGTGCCCTCATCCGTGAGTTCCTCGATGCCGGCATCACCCGCTTCCTCGCCCTGCGCGGGGATCCCCCCGCCGGTTCGGCGGAAGGCGACGACTTCCTCGGTGACCTGGAGAGCGCGGCACAGCTGGTGCAGTTGATCGACCGCGTGCAGGCCGAGCGTGCGCCGTACAGCGAGGAGAGTGTCCCGGGCTTGCCGGGCGCTGCTCGCGTCGCGCCTCGGGAGAAAGTGCAGATCGCGGTCGCCGCGTTCCCGAACGGGCACCCGCGGTCGCGGCACCGGCACGAGGACATCGATGCACTGCTGGCCAAGCAGGCGGCGGGAGCGACCTTCGCCATCACCCAGCTGTTCTTCCACGCCGATGACTATCTCGGCTTCGTCGATCGTGCCCGGGCCGCCGGGGTCGTGATCCCGATCCTTCCCGGTCTCATGCCGATCACGTCGCGCTCGCGCCTGGAACGCGTGCTGGAGTTGACGGGGGAGGCTCGTCCGACGGCGCTCGCCGCCGCGCTCGAGCGGGAGACCGATCCGCGTCGGCAGCGAGAGGTCGGGGTGGCCGCTGCCGCCGATCTCGTCCGCGCCGTCGTGGCCGGCGGTGCGCCCGGCATCCATCTCTATGCCTTCAACAATCACGAGACGGTGCTCGCGGTGCTCCGCGACGCCGGCATTCCTCTTCCCGAACAGGAGCTGTCATGACCTTTCCCTCCGGCACGATCCTCGGCTACCCCCGAATCGGGCGTCGGCGCGAGCTGAAGCGTGCGATCGAGTCCCACTGGGCGGGAGACCTCGACGAGGCCGGCCTGCAGGAGGCCGCCGCCGGGCTTCGCTCCCGCACCCGGGCGCGGCTCGCCGAGTTGGGGCTGGGGACACGTGACTCCGCGATTCCCGAGAGCTTCTCCTTCTACGACCAGGTGCTCGACGCGATCGTGACGCTCGGAGCGCTCCCCGCTCGCTTCGCGGATCTCCGCACGGAGGACGGGCGCATACCGTTGTCGGCATACTTCACCGCGGCGCGCGGGGATCAAGAGCGGGCGCCGCTGGAGATGACCAAGTGGTTCGACACCAACTACCACTACCTCGTTCCCGAGATCGGGCCCGAGACGGTCTTCTCGCTCTCCGACCGTCGGGTGGTCGACCAGGTCCGGGAGGCTCGGAACGAGGGCTACCTCACGCGGCCCGTGCTCGTGGGGCCGGTGACGTTCCTCGCACTCGCGAAGGCTACCGCCGGCGCGCCGGAGGGCTATCGGCCTCTCGACCGGTTGTCGGACGTGTTGCCCGTCTACCGGGAAGTCCTGTCCGAGTTGCAGGAAGCCGGGGCCGAGTGGGTGCAACTGGATGAGCCGGCGCTGGTCAGCCAGTCCCTCGGCTATGACGACGACGAGCTTGCCGCTGCTGCACGCGTGGCCTATGCGGCCCTCGGAGCCGGCTCCGCGCGGCCGTCCCTGCTGGTGGCGGCACCGTACGGGCAGCTCTCCGACGCGGCATGGCGCACGGTGGCGGACGCGCCGATCGAGGCGATCGCGCTCGACCTGACGCGTGGCGAGGTGCCCGCCGTGGTGCCGGGGCTGACGGAGAAGACGGTGGTCGGCGGAGTGATCGACGGTCGAAACGTGTGGCGAGGCGACCTCGAGACGGCATGGGAGCGTCTGCAGAGTCTTCGCGGACTCGGTGCCGCGCAGGTGTCCGTAGGCACGTCGACCTCGCTCCAGCACGTTCCCCACGACGTCGACGACGAGCCGGATCTCGACCCCCGACTCGCGTCGTGGCTCGCGTTCGCGGACCAGAAGACGGGTCAGGTCACCGCCCTCGCCCGCGCGCTCGAGAAGGGGCGCGAGAGCGTGCGAGACGAGTTCGCCACGGCATCGGCCGCCTGGCGGGACCGCCAGAGCGCGCCCGGAGTGCGGGACGGAGAGGTCCGGGAGCGTCTGGCGGCGCGGACCTCGGAGTCCGCGCGGCGCGTGCCTTACGCGACCAGGCTGTCGGCGCAGGAGGACCTGGACCTGCCGCTCCTGCCGACGACGACGATCGGCTCGTTCCCCCAGACGGCCGAGATCCGCCGGGCACGTGCCGCGCGTCTGTCCGGCGAGCTGTCTGACGCCGAGTACGAGGGCTTCCTCCGAGACGAGATCGCCCGGGTCATCTCCGTCCAGGAAGACCTGGGTCTCGACGTCCTGGTGCACGGCGAGGCCGAGCGCAATGACATGGTGCAGTACTTCGCCGAGAACCTCGACGGCTTCGCCGTGACCCGTAACGGCTGGGTGCAGTCGTACGGATCACGCGCGACGCGCCCGTCGATCCTCTGGGGCGATGTGTCACGACCCGGACCCATCACGGTGAGGTGGTCGGAGTACGCGCAGTCGCTCACCTCGCGGCCGGTGAAGGGGATGCTGACCGGCCCGGTGACGATCCTCGCCTGGTCGTTCGTCCGCGACGACCAGACGCTCCGCGAGACCGCCGACCAAGTAGCACTGGCCCTGCGGGACGAGATCGCCGATCTGGAGGAGGCGGGCATCCGGATCGTCCAGGTCGACGAACCGGCGCTTCGTGAACTGCTGCCTCTGCAGAAGGCAGCACAGCCCGAGTATCTGGACTGGTCGGTGGGGGCATTCCTCCTCGCGACGGCGGGGGCGCGGGCCGAGACCCAGATCCACACCCACCTCTGTTACTCCGAGTTCGACGTCGTGATCGAGGCGATCGCGGCACTCGATGCGGATGTCACCTCGATCGAGGCCGCCCGAAGCGGCGGCGAGGTCGTTGCGGACATCGCGGCGGCGGGCTTCGCGCACGGCGTCGGGCCGGGTGTATACGACATCCACTCCCCACGAGTGCCGTCCGCGGACGAGATCGCGACGACCCTTGAGCTCGCCACCTCTGCGCTGCCCCTGCGGCAACTGTGGGTCAACCCGGACTGTGGGCTCAAGACACGCGGCTACGCCGAGACCGTCGAAGCTCTTCGGAACCTCGTCGCGGCGACGGCGACGGCACGAGCGCGCGTGACACAGCGCGCCTGAGCGAAGGGCCCTGGCGCATCCGGATCCTCCGAAGCGCCAGGGCCCCGTCGACGCAGGCGGCCTCTTCTGGCGGGTGCGGAAAGCGGGACTGGGTCCGGGACGTCTACACGGCGCGAAGAACCGCGACGACCTTTCCCAGCACGACCGCGTCATCGCCCAGGATCGGCTCGAACGCGCTGTTGCGGGGGAGGAGCCAGGTGTGTCCGTCGCGTTGACGGAAGGTCTTCACGGTGGCCTCGCTGTCGAGCATCGCAGCGACGATGTCACCGTTATCGGCCGTGGCCTGTGATCGGACGACGACCCAGTCGCCGTCACAGATGGCGGCGTCGATCATCGAGTCGCCGCTGACTTTGAGCATGAACAGCTCTCCCTTGCCGACCAACTGGCGGGGGAGCGGGAAGATCTCCTCGACCTGCTGGTCGGCCGTGATCGGAACTCCTGCGGCGATGCGGCCGACCAGCGGCACCATGGCCGCATCGCCCACGGCGGGTGCGATGTCGGCGGGGTTCTCCGCGGCGGTGCCGGGGAGGTCGATCAGCACCTCCATCGCGCGGGTCTTTCCGGGATCGCGGCGCAGGTAGCCGCTCAACTCGAGCTGATTGAGCTGGTGAGTCACGCTGGACAGCGACTTGAGCCCTACCGCGTCGCCGATCTCGCGCATGCTCGGCGGGTAGCCGTGCCGGGCGATCGAGCGCTGGATCACTTCGAGGATCGCCAGTTGCTTGTCGCTCAGACTCTTGCGTCGCCGGGTCTGGGACCTCTCGCGAGAACTCCGCATGTCGTCCATGGACGAGGCTCCTCTCGGTGCTCCGGAAGGCACTCGCCTTCGAATGTCGGAGGTAGGTGATGGGGTCTGATCATCGAAACCGTATCCGGTATCGATGGAGAACTTCCGGACCCGTGCGCGTGTCGCGTTCGATTCATCTGCGATCACTCTCCGCTTGACAGCACCAGAATATCGAAGATACATTCGGAAAAGAGATTCGCACCCGGTTCTCCCGGCCGAGCGTCGGGTGCGAATCTCTGATCCTCAGGAGGAGCCATGACCACCATCGAGTTCGCCGCCCGCACGATGCCCGCCCGCCACACGCGGCTCCGCATCACGCGGCGTGGGCGACGTGCGCTGGCCGTCCTGGCGTCGCTGCCCGCCGTCGTCGCTCTGACCATCGCGGTGGTCTCGGGGGGAGCGGCCCTCGCCTCGGGGGAGGCGGGAGCGCCGGCGGGAGAGTTCCAGACCGTCACGGTGCTGCCCGGCGACTCGCTGTGGTCGATCGCGGAGGACGTGGCGCCCGCCGCCGACCCCCGTGATGTCGTGGACGCGATCGTCCGCCTCAACGCGCTGGGATCGTCCGAGCTGGCAGCCGGGTCGACGCTCGCGATTCCCGCGGAGTACGTCGACGCGCGCTGACCCGCCCTACCATGGGTGGAGTGACGCTTCGTCTGGATGACCTGCCCCTTCGTGACGATCTCCGTGGGCTCGTGCCGTATGGCGCGCCACAGGCGCCCCTCCCGGTCGCCCTCAACGTCAACGAGAACACGCACCCGGTCCCGGAGGATGTCGCAGACGACATCCTCGACTCGATCGCGCAGGCACTGCGTGAGATCAATCGCTACCCGGACCGCGAGTTCACGACGTTGCGCGAGGGGTTCGCCGACTACCTCGGCCACGGGCTCACACGTGAGCAGATCTGGGCGGCGAACGGCTCCAACGAGGTCCTGCAGCACGTGCTGCAGGCTTTCGGCGGTCCGGGACGGCGTGCATTCGGATTCAGCCCGACGTACTCGATGTATCCCCTCCTGACGCGTGCGACCGGTGCCGAGTACGTGTCGGGCCGGCGGGACTCCGACTATTCGCTCTCGGCCGATTCGGCCGTGCGGCAGGTCGAGGAGGCTGACCCCGACATCATCTTCCTCTGCGCGCCGAACAATCCCACCGGCACCCCGCTCCCTCTCGAGGTGATCGAGGCGGTCTACGCGCACAGCCGCGGCATCGTCGTGGTCGACGAGGCCTATCAGGAGTTCGCCCCGCGTGACGAGCCGACCGCTCTCAGCCTCCTCCCCGGGCGGGGCCGGCTCGTGGTCTCGCGCACCATGAGCAAGGCCTTCGCCTTCGCCGGGGCGCGCGTGGGATACCTCGCCGCCGACCCCGCCGTGATCGACGCCCTGCGTCTGGTGCGCTTGCCTTACCACCTGAGCGGGCTCACGCAAGCTGCCGCGGTGGCTGCCCTCCGTCACGCCCCGACGATGCTGGGGATGGTCGACGAGATCGTCGCGCAGCGCGACCGGATCTCGGCGACCCTGGAGGCCCTGGGCTATCTTCCGCACGAGACGTCGACCAACTTCGTCCTCTTCTCGGGGGTGGAAGACCCGGCGGCCACGTGGTCCGCTCTGTATGAACGGGGCGTGCTGATCCGTGACGTCGGGATCCCGCACAGCCTGCGCGTGACGGCGGGCACGGAAGCGGAGTCGACCACCTTCCTCGATGCCCTCGCCTCGCTGTAGCGCCGGTCGAGCGGCCGCTGCTCGATAGACTCGGCCCATGACCACATCTGCGCCCCGCGCGGCCTCCGTCCGTCGCGCGACGAGCGAGTCGACGGTCGAGCTCGACCTCGACCTCGACGGCACGGGAACGAGTTCGATCGAGACCACGGTCCCGTTCTTCGACCACCTTCTGACCGCCTTTGCCAAGCACTCGCTCACCGACCTCACGGTGCGGGCGTCGGGCGACACGCAGATCGACGCGCACCACACGGTGGAGGACGTGGCGATCGTTCTCGGGCAGGCCATCCGCCAGGCGCTGGGTGACAAGTCGGGCATCTCCCGGTATGGCGACGCCCTCGTGCCGCTGGACGAGGCGCTGGCTCAGGCCGTCGTGGACATCAGCGGTCGCCCCTACCTCGTGCACAGCGGTGAACCCGAAGGCTACGAGTTCCACCTCATCGGCGGGCACTTCACCGGCTCCCTCGTGCGGCACACCTTCGAGGCGATCGCCTTCCACGCCGGGCTCACGATGCACGTGACGCTCCTGAGCGGGCGTGATCCGCACCACATCGCCGAGGCGGAGTACAAGGCCTTCGCTCGCGCGTTCCGACAGGCCAAGGCCCTCGACCCGCTCGTCCACGGGGTCCCCAGCACCAAGGGAGCTCTGTGACGGACGGATCGGCGCCCCTCGTCGCGGTCCTCGACTACGGATCGGGCAACGTCCATTCTGCGGTGAAGGCCCTGGCCTCCGCCGGTGCGGACGCGCGACTGACCTCGGACCGTGGCCTCATCCAGGACGCGGCCGGCCTCGTCGTGCCCGGAGTGGGCGCGTTCGCGGCGGTGATGGCCGCCCTCCGCGAGAATCGAGGGGACGAGGCGATCGAGAGGCGTCTGGCGGGGGGTCTTCCCGTTCTCGGTATCTGCGTCGGAATGCAGGTCCTCTTCGAGAAGGGCGTCGAACGCGGACACGTCACCGAGGGCCTCGGGCAGTGGCCGGGAACGATCGTCGAGCTGGATGCTCCCGTGCTTCCGCACATGGGGTGGAACACGGTGCGCGCCGGCGAGGGCTCGACCCTGTTCCGCGGGGTGGAGGAGGAGCGCTTCTACTTCGTGCACTCCTACGGACTGCGGGCGTGGGAGCTGGACGTGATCCGACCCTTCCGGGCTCCCGCCGTCACCTGGTGCGACTACGGGGCGCCGTTCGTCGCTGCCGTCGAGAACGGACCGCTCTCTGCCACGCAGTTCCACCCGGAGAAGAGCGGCGAGGCGGGGATCCGGCTCCTGGCCAATTGGATCGAATCGCTCCCGCACGGCTAGTCTCTCTCCTTGTGTGCACGCGCCGCCGCGCGTCTCGAACCACCCCACGGAGCCATGAACGATTTCGCGTCCACCCCTGAACTGATCCTCCTTCCCGCGGTCGATGTCGCAGACGGCAAGGCCGTCCGGCTCACGCAGGGCGAGGCGGGCACCGAGACGAGCTACGGCGACCCCGTCGACGCGGCGCTGCAGTGGGCGCAGGAGGGTGCCCGCTGGGTGCACCTCGTCGACTTGGATGCGGCCTTCGGCCGAGGCAGCAATGCGCCGGTGCTCCGCAAGGTCATCAAGCAGCTCCGCGGCGTCCAGGTGGAGCTCTCCGGAGGCATCCGGGATGACGCCACGCTGGAGGCGGCGCTGGAGTCGGGCGCTGCCCGCATCAACCTCGGCACCGCGGCATTGGAGAACCCGGAGTGGGCGGCCGATGTGATCGGCCGGTACGGCGATGCCATCGCGGTCGGACTCGATGTGCGCGGGACGACTCTGGCGGCCCGCGGTTGGACGCGCGAGGGCGGCGATCTGTGGCAGGTGCTGGATCGCCTCGAAGACGCCGGGTGCAGCCGCTACGTCGTCACCGATGTGACCAAGGACGGCACCCTGCGGGGCCCGAACATCGACCTGCTGCGGGAAGTCGTCTCACGCACGCCCAAGCCCGTGGTGGCCTCCGGCGGTGTGTCGAGCCTCGACGACATCGCCGCGCTGCGGGAGCTCGTGCCCCTGGGAGTCGAAGGCGCGATCGTCGGCAAGGCACTCTACGCGGGGGCGTTCACCCTCGCCGAGGCCCTGGATGTCGCCGGAGCCTGAGGACGCCTGCCACCCCGCCGCAGACTCGGCCGGGGTGCCGTGGGCCGGTCGCCGGTTCGAGGAGAACCCACACGCGGGCGACGACGGGTCGGCCGACCCGGCTCTGCTGGCGGCTCTCCTTCGGTTCCGCTCCGGCGAGGGGTCGCAGGCCGAGGTGGTCGACGCGCTGCGGTCGGCGCGGGTGCTCGCTCCGCTGGTCGCCGAGAAGGGCGAGGAGGGCGTCGCGCCCAGCGGCCTCGCCGTCGACAAGACGCAGGAGCTGTCGATCGTCACCGTCGCCGCTCCCGATGGCCGTCGCGTGCAGCCGGTCTTCTCCTCGGTGGAGACTCTGGCGCGATGGGATCCCACCGCACGCCCCGTGCCGGTGGAGGCGGTGCGCGCAGCGCTGGCGGCCTCCGCCGACGACACCGACCTGATCGTCCTGGACCCGACTTCCGACACCGAGTTCGTCGTGCGTCGCCCGGCGGTGTGGGCGATCGCGCAGGGCAGGGAGTGGGAGCCGAGCCCCCTCTCTCCGGCCGTCTTCGCTGCGCTCCAGGAGAGCGTCGCGCACGAACTGGCGGTGCTGGACGTGTCGGTGGCGGAGGGCGACCCCGACGCGCGCCTGCGGGGTCCCGAGCTCGTCGTGACGCTCGAGCTCATCGACGGACTGGAGCCGGCGGTGCTCGATGCGATCCTCGCTCGTCTCGCTCAGCGCTGGGCGGCGGACGACCGTATCGCAGTTCTGGTCGACTCGCTCTCGGTGAAGCTCCGCCGCGGGCGGTGAGCGTCCGCTCACGAGGCCTTAGGTCACGAGGCCTCAGGTCACGGGACCGGTGTACTTCTCCCCGGGGCCCTTTCCGATGGGGTCGGGGATGACCGACGCCTCGCGGAACGCCAGCTGGAGGGAGCGGAGCCCGTCGCGGAGCGACCGCGCGTGCATGTCGCTGATCTCCGGGGCCCCGGCCGTGATGAGCCCGGCCAGGGCGTTGATCAGCTTTCGCGCCTCGTCGAGGTCCTTCTGCGTCTCGGGGGAATCGGCCAGGCCGACTTTGACGGCGGCGGCGCTCATGAGGTGAACGGCGGTCGTGGTGATGACCTCGACCGCCGGGACGTCGGCGATGTCGCGCGTCGCCGACTGGGCGGCGCGCTCCTGCTCCTCCCAGCGGCGCTGGCGCTCATCGCTCGGCCCGGAAGCGGGCTGGTCGGCCAGGAAGTCGTCGTCGCGCGACGGAATCGTGTCCACGTTCTGCTCTCTGCTAGACTTGGCGCGCACCGGAGTGTTCTGCTCCGGATCGAAAGAGGATCACATCCCACCCGCGCTTGCCGCTCCAGGCTACCGGGTCTTGCGCTCCACCCCGTCCAGGCGGGGTCGTCCCTCGTCGAGAGATCGCGGGGGAGCAGGGCGTGAAACTGAACGCCGATGTGCGCATCGAGCGGGTGGACGTGGTCATCTTCCGCCCCCGTCCCGGACCCGGGTCGGGGTTGCAGTCCCCGCACGAACAGGAGTCCCGCACATCAGCGATCCCCGCACCAACGACCGCATCCGCGTCCCCGAGGTCCGCCTCGTCGGCCCCGCGGGTGAGCAGGTCGGCGTCGTCCGTATCGAGGTGGCGCTGCGTCTGGCTCAGGAAGCCGATCTCGATCTGGTC
>JBMDWQ010000040.1:0-33133 GCA_048594675.1 Microbacterium sp.
TGCATCCGTCACCCGGTCAGTCTAGGTTCCGGGTCCGACATTCTGGACGATCGCAGCGGCGTCTCCTCAGGCCTCCACCGGCACGGCGGAGACCGTGCGCGCGATCGTGAACTGGCCGAGCACCCGAGTGCCGTCATAGAGCACGGCGGTCTGTCCGGGTGCCACCCCATCGAACGGGGTCTCGGGGATCACGGTGATCGTGCCGTCCTCCACGGTCGCACGGGCGGGAACGGGGTCGGCGTGTGCCCGGATCTGCACGTGACAGGCGAAGGCAGCTTCCCGGGGCGCTCGGCCCGCCCAGCTGTGCCGCTCCCCCGCGATCTCCGCGGTGGCGAGCGCCTCCTTCGGCCCGACGATGACCGTGTTGGTCACCGGGCGCACTTCCAGCACGAACCGCGGCTTGCCGTCGGGAGCCGGGACACCGAGTGACAGCCCGCGCCGCTGTCCCACCGTGAAGGCATGCGCCCCCTCGTGCCGTCCGATGACTCGGCCCGTGCGGTCGACGACGTCGCCGGTCGCGGCACCGACCTTGTCGGCCAGCCACCCCCGCGTGTCTCCGTCGGGGATGAAGCAGATGTCGTGGCTGTCGGGCTTGTGCGCGACGGTGAGCCCTCGCCGCTCGGCCTCGGCACGGACCTCGGCCTTGGAGGGTGTGTCGCCGAGGGGGAAATAGGAGTGCGCGAGCTGATCGGCCGTGAGCACCCCCAGAACGTACGACTGGTCCTTCGCCGCGTCCGATGCGCGGTGAAGCTCCCGCCCGTCGGGGGTGTCCACCAGGATCGCGTAATGCCCCGTGCAGACAGCATCGAAGCCCAGCTCGACGGCGCGTTCGAGCAACGCCGCGAACTTGATCTTCTCGTTGCAGCGCATACAGGGGTTCGGCGTGCGACCGGCGCGGTACTCCGCGATGAAGTCCTCGATGACGTCGTCGCGGAATCGCTCCGAGAAGTCCCAGACGTAGAAGGGGATTCCGAGCAGATCGGCGGCGCGACGCGCATCCATCGCATCCTCGATCGTGCAGCACCCGCGACTGCCGGTCCGGAGTGTCCCGCCGGCCCGAGAGAGCGCGAGGTGGACGCCGACGACATCGTGCCCCGCGTCGACGGCCCGCGCCGCGGCCACGGCGGAATCGACGCCTCCGCTCATCGCGGCGAGAATCTTCATCCGTCCAGTCTACGAACGCGCGCCGGGAAGGAGGGCCGTGTCATCCCCGCCCACCCGCCGCCGCTCGTGCGCGGGCATAGGCGCTCGGCAGGGCGTCGGCGAGGGCGTCGACATCGGCACGCGTGGTGGTGTGTCCGAGCGTGATCCGCAGCACCGAGCGGGCCGCGCGTTCATCACGGCCGAGAGCGAGGACCACATGAGAGGGCTCGGTGATGCCGGCCTGGCACGCGGCGCCCGTCGAGACGGAGATCTGCTGCTGGTCCAAGAGGAAGAGGAGCGTCTCGCCGTCCGCGCCGGGAAACCGCACGTGTACGTTTCCGGGGAGACGCTCGACACGGTCGCCGAGGATCTCCGCCTCTGGCAGCTCCGCGTCGATCCGAGCCATCAGGTGGTCCCGGAGCGCGGCGAGCCGACCTGACTCCGTCTCTCGCTCTCCGGCCGTGGCTGCCAGCGCCGCCGCCATCGCCACGGCGCCGGCCACATCGGCGGTGCCGGGGCGGAGACTGCGCTGCTGGCCGCCCCCGTGGATCAAGGGGGTGAGCGCCGCGTAGCGGGACACCACGAGCGCCCCGGTACCGGCAGGCCCACCGACTTTGTGCCCCGACATGCTCAGGGCGACAAGCCCCGTGGGGCTTCGGGACGACCCCCGCCACCGACGGAAGGACACCTCCAGCGCGCCGACGGCACCGACGGCATCGAGGTGGAGCGGCACCCCCGCCGCCCCGGCGGCACCCACGAGCGCGGGCACGTCGGTCAGAGTGCCCACTTCGTTGTTGGCGACGAGGGCGGTGGCCACCGCGGCGCCGGGAACCGCCGTGGCGAAAGCGGATGTGTCGGGCGCCCCGTGCGGTGTCAGCGGCACCGCTCGCACCTCCGCCCCCTCCGCCTGCCGGAGCCAGTCGACGGCCTCCGTCGTCGCGTGGTGCTCCCCTTCGGGCATCACGATCGCGGAGCGGCCGGGCTCCCGCGACCACCACAGCCCCTTCACCGCGAGGTTGATCGACTCGGTGCCGCCGGAGGTGAACAGAACCTCGATGGGATCGCAGTCCAGCGACGCCGCGACCGATTCCCGCGCCGTCTCCCACAGGCGCCGTGCGGCTTGGCCGTGACCATGGACCGAGGCCGCGTTACCCACCGTGTCCACGGCTTCCAGCCACGCCTCCCGCGCTTCCGGTCGGAGCGGGGTCGTGGCGGCGTGATCAAGATAGACCGGCATGCCTCTCCTCGAGCCGCAACGCCGTCAGGAGGCGGCGTGGAGCGTTACTACTGTAGATCGCATGTCATCGACTGCGGCGCTCGCGACCACCTCGATCCTGTCGTCGGACTTCGACGATCTCGGTGTGCGGCCCGGGACGGATGGCGGAACACTCACCGTGTGGTCGCAGCACGCGACGAGCGTCGAGCTGGTGCTCTTCGACGCCGACGATCTCGACTGGATCACCGAGTCCGTGCCGATGACGCGCGACAGCGCAGGGTGCTGGCGGGCGACCAGCGTCTCCCTCGTTCCCGGCACGCGCTACGCGATCCGCGTGGACGGGCCTCACCGCCCGGGTGACACCTTCAATCCGGAGACGCTCCTCATCGAGCCCTACTCTCGCGGGCTCGTCTCGGGCGGCGTCGGCGACTGGCGGTCCGTGGTGGTCGACACCTCTTTCGACTGGCGCGGAACGGTGAAGCCGGCTGTCCCCTGGGACCGGACGGTCATCTACGAGGCGCACCTGAAGGGGCTGACCAAGCGCCACCCCGACATCCCGCCGGCGCTCCATGGGACGTACGCGGGCCTCGGCCACCCCGCGATGATCGATCACCTGGTGTCGCTCGGGATCACCGCCGTCGAGCTCCTGCCCGTCCACGCGTTCGAGCCGGAGCCGCGGCTGCGCCAGCTCGGGCTGACCAACTACTGGGGCTACAACTCGGTGAGCTTCTTCGCGCCGCATGCCGATTACGCGACGGCGCGGAGCATCGCCGAGGGGCCGGACGCCGTTCTGCGCGAGTTCAAGGAGATGGTCAGAGCGCTCCACGAGGCGGGGATCGAGGTCATCCTCGATGTCGTCTACAACCACACGTCGGAGGGAGAGCTCGGTGGGCCCCGCTCCGGCTTCCGCGGCATCGACGACCGCTCGTACTACCGGCAGCACGACGACGGCGCGTATATCGACGTCACCGGGTGCGGAAACGCCGTCGACACCTCCACGCCGGCCGTGTCTCGACTCATCCTCGACTCGTTGCGGTACTGGGCACAGGAAGTGCAGGTCGACGGATTCCGATTCGACCTCGCCGCGACGCTCGGACGCGACGCACGTCACGAGTTCCGCCCCGATCACCCGCTCCTTCGCGCGATCGTCGAGGACCCAGACCTCCGCGGGGTGAAGATGATCGCCGAGCCGTGGGACGTCGGGATGGGCGGGTGGCAGACCGGCAACTTCGGCGCCGGGTGGGCGGAGTGGAACGATCGCTACCGTGACCGTGTCCGCAACTTCTGGCTGAGCGACATCGACTACGCGCGCCGAGCGGGCACCGCTCCGGTCGGGATCGGAGGCTTCGCGACGCGGCTCGCCGGCTCGTCCAACACGTTCACCTCCGATCGAGGTCCACTGTCCGGCGTCAACTTCGTGACGGCCCACGACGGGTTCACGCTGCGCGACCTCGTCTCCTACGACGTCAAGCACAATCTGGGCAACGGCGAGCACAATCGCGACGGCGCGGACATGAACCGGTCCTTCAACCATGGCGCCGAAGGCCCCACCCAGGACGAGGGCATCCTCGCCCGCAGGCGCAAGACGATGCGCAATCTGCTCGGGACCCTGCTGTTGTCGGCGGGCGTGCCGATGCTCACGGCGGGCGACGAGTTCGGACGCACGCAGCGCGGCAACAACAACGCGTACTGTCATGACTCCCCCCTCACCTGGCTGACGTGGGAGCACGCGCCGTGGCAGCAGGATCTGGCCGAGCACGTCCGCCGGCTGACGCAGCTCCGGCGCGAGAACCCCGCCCTGCGCCCCGTGCGCTTCGCCCACGAGGAGCAGACCGTGCCCGGCGCGTCCGTCATCGACTGGTACGACGAGCACGGCCGGACGATGTCTCATGAACGGTGGACCGACCCGGGCCATCGCACCCTGCAGTACGTCGCGCAGTCGACTCCGGAGCATGAAGCACCCAACCGCGTGCTCCTGATCGTTCACGGCACGGAGCGACCGGTCGATGTGACCCTTCCCCGCATCGAGGGAGTCACCCGTTATGTCGCGCTCTGGTCGAGCGTCGATGAGCGTCCATCAGCGCCCGGTGACACCTTCCTGCCCGGCGACATCGTGTCTCTTCCCGACACCGCGATGCAGCTCTTCCGTGTCGAGGATGACGGCACGGCGGACCGTGGGTGAACCGCCCGCCGCGCGAGCGCGCCGATAGGCGCGCGACCCGCGGAGAGGTAGGTTCGAGACGTGGCCACGACGACGCAGTTCACCCCCTCCGTGCGCAGCACCGCACCGATTCCCGCCCGCCCGAGCCAGCCCGCACAGGAGTCGCGGGATACGCGCATGGGCCGCATTCCTCTGGTGCTCCCGCGTCCCTCCGTGCCGGGAGGGACGTTCGCGCCGCGCGCGTTCCTCGGTGAAGCCGTTCCCTTCCAGGTCACCGCTTTCCGTGAGGGACACGATGTCATCGGCGTCCACCTGCGTCTCGTCTCGCCGTCGGGGGCGGAGACCCTCCACCGCCTCACCCCCCTCGACAACGGCTTCGATCAATGGCGCGTCCTCGTCGCACCGTTGGAGAGCGGCGCGTGGACCTTCCGGTTCGAAGCGTTCGCCGATGAGTTCGCGACGTGGGAACACGCGGCGGCCCTCAAGATCGCGGCGGGCGTCGACAGTGCGCTGATGCGGGAGATCGGCGCTCAGCTGTTCGAGCGCGCCGCCGCGGAGAAGAGCCGCCCCGCCGCCGACCGGAAGCGTCTGGCTGCGGCCGCCGAGCGGCTCCGCTCGCCGGCACACGATGACGCCGACGCATTGGAGATCGTCCATGACGAGGCGATCGCCGGCCTGTTCGCATCACGTCCGCTTCGGGAGCTCGTCACGCACTCGGACGAATACACCCTGATCGTCGAGCGCGAACGCGCCGGAGTCGGCGCCTGGTACGAGTTCTTCCCGCGCTCAGAGGGCGCCCGGCGGCTCAAGGACGGGAGCATCAAGAGCGGCACGTTCCGGACCGCGATCAAGCGACTGCCAGTGGTGTCCGACATGGGTTTCGATGTGGTCTACCTCCCGCCGATCCACCCGATCGGTGAGGTCAACAGGAAGGGTCCCAACAACACCCTGTCCGCCGGTCCGGGCGACCCCGGATCCCCCTGGGCGATCGGTTCGCGGTTCGGCGGCCACGACGCCGTCCACCCCGACCTCGGCACTCTCGCGGACTTCCGGGCCTTCGTACGTGCCGCGTCGGCGCAGGGATTGGAGGTCGCCCTCGACCTCGCGCTTCAGGCAGCGCCCGATCATCCCTGGGTCCGGGAGCACCCGGAGTGGTTCACGACCCTTCCGGACGGCTCCATCGCGTACGCCGAGAACCCTCCGAAGAAGTATCAGGACATCTACCCCATCAACTTCGACAACGATCCTGACGGCATCCGCGCCGAGGTGCTGCGGATCGTCCGCCACTGGATCGCGCAAGGCGTCCGGATCTTCCGTGTCGATAACCCCCACACCAAGCCTCTGCAGTTCTGGGAGTGGTTGATCGCCACGGTCACGGCGGAGACCCCTGATGTGGTGTTCCTCGCCGAGGCCTTCACCCGGCCCGCTCCGCTGCAGGCCCTCGCCTACAGCGGGTTCCAGCAGAGCTACTCGTACTTCACCTGGCGCAACACGAAGGCCGAGCTCGAGGAGTTCTTCGCCTGGATCAGCGATGAGACGGCCGACTTCATGCGTCCGAACCTCTTCGTGAACACGCCCGACATCCTCACCGAGTATCTCCAGTACGGCGGCCGACCCGCCTACAAGGTGCGCGCTGCGCTGGCGGCGACCGCGGGGGCGAGCTATGGCGTCTACGCCGGCTACGAGCTCTACGAGAACGTCGCCCGGCCGGGTTCCGAAGAGAACATCGACAACGAGAAATACGAGTACAAGATTCGGGACTGGGAGGGAGCCGAGGCGCGTGGAGACTCGTTGCGCCCCTATCTGACCCGCCTCAACGAGATCCGACGCGCTCATCCGGCGCTGCGACAGTTGCGTGGCCTGACGATCCACTGGAGCGACGACGACGCGATCCTCGTGTACGTCAAACATCTCCCTGCAGCACTCAGTCCCGACGCGACTGCGGACACCATCATCGTCGTCGCCAACGTCGACCCGCACTCCGCGCGCCAGACGATGGTCCACATAGACAGTGCCGTCTTCGGTGTCGAACCGGGTACCGACTATGACGTCGAAGACCTCATCACCGGTGATCGGTGGACATGGAACCGCGACAACTTCGTGCGTCTCGATGCCTTCCACGAACCCGTGCACATCCTCCACGTCAGGGGCCAGTCATGACCGCCGTCTCCGATTCCGTTCTCGACGCCGTCGCCGCGGGCACCTACCACGCCCCGCACGACGTGCTCGGCCTCCACCGCGACGGCGATGCCTGGTGCGTTCGGGTGCGCCGTCCCCTGGCGCAGCGGGTCACCGTGATCACGGCATCCGGCGATCGCGTCGACCTGACGCACCGACAAAGCGGGATCTGGGAGGGACGCCTCGGCGCCGCCCCCGACAGCTACCGTGTCGAAACCACCTACAACGACGGCGAGGGATTCACCGAGGACGACCCCTACCGCCATCTTCCGACGCTCGGCGACATCGACCTGCACCTGATCCGGGAGGGTAGGCACGAACAGCTCTGGACGGTGCTGGGCGCGCGCGTGCGCCATTTCCCGGGAGCCGACGGCGTGTCTTACGCCGTGTGGGCGCCCAACGCCCGTGCTGTCCGCGTGGTCGGCGACTTCAACGGATGGGACGGTCGCGGGCATGCGATGCGCTCGCTGGGCTCCAGCGGCGTCTGGGAGCTCTTCGTGCCGGGCCTGGGTCCCGGCGCCACCTACAAGTACGAAATCCTCACCCCGGACGGTCAGTGGATCCTGAAGGCCGACCCGATGGCGATGCGCGCCGAGGTCCCCCCGGCCACGGCATCCGTAGTGACCGAGAGCGCGTACGACTGGAACGACGGCGCCTGGATGACGGCCCGCGCCGCTCGCACGCCGCTGGATCAGCCGATGTCCACGTACGAACTGCACCTGGGCTCGTGGCGTCCCGGGCTCGGCTACCGCGAGATCGCCGATCCGCTCATCGACCACGTGACCTCGCTCGGATTCACCCACGTGGAGTTCCTTCCGCTCGCCGAGCACCCCTTCGGAGGCTCCTGGGGCTACCAGGTGAGCGGCTACTACGCCCCGACCAGTCGCTTCGGCTCTCCCGATGACCTCCGCTACCTCATCGATCGCCTGCACCAGGCGGGTATCGGCGTCATCATGGATTGGGTCCCGGGCCACTTCCCGAAAGATGCGTTCGCGCTCGCCCGGTTCGACGGGCGTCCCCTCTACGAGCACCCCGACCCGCGTCGGGGAGAGCACAAGGACTGGGGGACGCTCATCTTCGATTACGGCCGAAACGAAGTACGGAACTTCCTCGTCGCCAACGCCCTCTACTGGTTCGAGGAGTTCCACGTTGACGGACTTCGGGTGGACGCCGTCGCGTCGATGCTCTACCTCGACTACTCGCGAGAGGCCGGCGAGTGGGAGCCCAACATCCACGGCGGGCGGGAGAACCTGGAGGCCATCCGCTTCCTGCAGGAGGTCAACGCGACCTCCTACAAGCGCTACCCCGGGATCGCCATGATCGCCGAGGAGTCCACGAGCTACCCCGGCGTCACGGCACCGACCGACCACGGTGGTCTCGGCTTCGGCTTCAAGTGGAACATGGGCTGGATGAACGACTCGCTCGTCTACATCTCGCGCGACCCGATGTACCGCGCCCACCACGAAGGTGAACTGTCCTTCTCGTTCGTCTACGCCTTCAGCGAAAATTTCGTGCTTCCCATCAGCCACGACGAGGTCGTGCACGGCAAGGGGACTCTCTTCACCCGTATGCCGGGCGACCACTGGCAGAAGCTCGCCAACATGCGCGTGTTCCTGGCCTACATGTGGGGTCACCCGGGCAAGCAGCTCCTGTTCATGGGGCAGGAGTTCGGACAGATGTCGGAATGGTCGGAGTCCCGCAGCCTCGACTGGTGGATGCTCGACCAGCCACCGCACCAACAGCTCCAGGGGTTCGTCGGCGCCCTCAACCGCGCGTATCGAGACCACGCGCCATTGTGGTCACGCGACAGCGACGCCGACGCCTTCGTGCGCCTGGGCGGTCCGAGCTGGAATCCGAACGTCGTCGCCTTCGCCCGCCGTGACCACCACGGCAACGTCGTCGCCGTGGTGGCGAACTTCTCCGGCGTGCCGATCCACGGTTACCGGCTGGAGCTTCCCGAGCGCGGACAGTGGCGCGAGATTCTCAACTCCGATGCGCAGGAGTATGGCGGGTCCGGCGTCGGGAATCTCGGTGGGGTGGAGACCGACGACCGGTCCGAGGCCACCCTCGTTCTGCCGCCCCTCGGCGCGCTTTGGCTGTCCCACGGGCACGACTCCCGCGGCTGAGCGGGTTGCCGCGGGTCTGTCGGCCGGGGTCAGAACAACAGGCTCGCCAGGCGTGACCGCGCCTGCAGCACGCGCCCATCGGCGTCGCCGATCAGGCCGAACAGCTCCAGCAGTCGCTCACGAACGGGAACACGCTCGTCAGCGGGAAGCTGCGCGAAGAGGTCGAGCAGTCGGCCGAAGGCGTCGTCCACATGACCTCCCGCGACGTCGAGATCGGCGACGGCCAATTGCGCGGACACGTCGAGCGGATCGGCGGCGGCAGCCGCGCGCACCTCCGCGCTATCGATCCCCTGAACCCGACTCAGTAGGCGCACCTGCCCGAGACCCGCCCGAGCATCCTCGTCGCGGGGGTTCTCGGCCAGGGCCGCTTCGTACGCGGTGATCGCACGGGCGTAGTCCCCCGCTTCGATCGCGTCGAAGGCCTCCTGATGAAGCGGCGGGAGAGCCGGCTCCCCGACTGCTTCGTCGGCCGGGGCGTCCTCCCCGTCGGTGGGCATCGTACCGGTCACCCCGTGCTGCGCCGCCAGCTGCAGCAGTTGGGCGAACACCTCTCGCACCTGCTGCTCGGGCACCGCTCCGGTAAAGAGCGGAACCGGCTGTCCGCCGATGAGCGCCACGACCATGGGGATGGACTGGGCGCGGAACCCCTGTGCGAGTTGGGGGTTCGCGTCGACGTCCACCTTCGCCAGGACGACGCGCCCGGCCAGCTCTCGGACGACGTGCTCGAGCACGGGACTGAGCTGCTTGCACGGCCCACACCACTCTGCCCAGAGGTCGACCACGACGGGGACCGTGCGCGAGAGCTCCAGCACCTGTCCGAAGTTCGCGTCGGTCGCGTCGAAGACCAGGCTGCTCGCCGGGGCCTGCGCCTGTTCGCCGTCGGCCGCCGGAGCGGGACGGTTACGGAGCGAGGAGAGGTCGACGGCGCCGCGGAGCACCGCGCCGGAAGTGGGGTCGGTCACTTCTTCTACACCACCTTGGCGGAGAGGATGTCGGAGGAGTACCCCAGGAATCGGATGCGTTCCGTGGAGCTTTCGGCGGGGATGAAGAAGAACAGCTGATCGCTGTAGGTCGTCGTGAACCCCGTCGAGGACTGGGTGACCCCCGTCAGTGTCTTCACGACAGGGTTACCGGGCTTGCCGTCCACCTTGATGACGGCATCGTCGTTGGTCGGGGTGACCGTGACGTTCTCGTCGACGGTCACCGCCACGATCGCGCCGCTGTCGACGGTCGACATGGCCAGCGGTTCGTCGTCGCCGGCAGAGGCCGTGAAGGTCATCTTGCCGGTCTTGGCACCCGTCTTGTTGAACTGCTCCAGGATGCTCGCGCGGTTCTCGTCGACCGAAGCGCGGAACGAGTCGGTCTCCTCATCGAAGAGCTTGGCGTAGGCGCTGTCATCACCCTTGTCGAGGACGTCCGCGTATGCGGTGGCGAGCTCTTGGGGCGGCAGGAGCAGGAACGGGGAATCGGGCTGGACACGCCGCGCACCGAGATACTCGGGCGCCACGTTCAGCTCCGCATCGGCGACGAGGTTGGCGACGTAAGAGAGCTTGTAGTCCGCCCAGGGATCCTGCTGAGTCAGCGTCATGATCGTCGCGAGACTCGTGGACGGGTCCTCCACGACCGCGAAGAAGGCACGGGGCCATCCGGTGAAGGCCTCTGGGAGGAGGATCTCGAGGTCCTTGGTGGGGATCGCAGCCAGGGGCTTCTGGTCGTCGAGGTCTTCGCGCAGCTTGTAGTTCGTCTTGCGCACAGCAAGCGCCGCGCCCGTGAGACGCTTCTCCGCCTCCTTGGCGCTGCTCTTCTCATCCGCCGTCGCGACTTGCGCAGCGACCTTCGTGAGGATCCGTTCGGCCTGCGCGGGCGTGACGGCCGGAGGATCGTCCTGACCCTCGGGCACGATTATCGTGGTGCTCGCCGTCGGCGTCGGCCCCGCCGGGATCTGAGGCCACGAGTCCGCGGAGCACCCCGCCACCGCCAGTGCAGTCGCCGTGACGATGGGGATGGCGAGGAAGGCCCGCTTGCCGCCCGACAGCTGACGGCGGGTCGGGGACGCGCTGATCACGCCCTTCTCTGCCGCCTCGTCAGTGAGGTCGATGGGCTGCGTCTCCAGCATGGGCAGACCCTTCCGGCGGGGTCCGCGAGAGCGACGCGCGTGACGCACCCCGAGGATGTACAGCACGATCCCGATCGCGAGCATGATGCTGCCGCCGACGATCAAAGGGCCCGCCCACGGCGTCGTCACTCCCGTGGGCCAGGTCACCGAGAGCGTCGCGGGCGCAGGCGAGGTGCCATCCCCAGCGATCAGGACGCTCATGTCGGCCGGAAGCTGGAGGGTCTGGATGAGGACGTCGTCTTGGGAGAACTCGTCGAGCCACAGGTCCGAGCCGGCAGGGTCGAGCGGTGCTTCCTCGTTCGTGTCTGCGTCGTTGGAAGGAGCCTCGGCAGCCACCCGGGTGGTCGTCACCTCGCCGCCCTTCTGCTGCACGTGCACGTAGTCCGAACGCGCGAGCCACGCCAGCGCATCATCGGTACGGCCGTACGCGGCGAGGATCTCTCCGTCGCCCTGAGCGCGCAGCGTCTGGGCGCCCGGATGATGGGCGAGCACCGCCCCGTCGATGAGCACGTACGGCGCGGAGTCATCGATGGCGATCGACTGCGTCTCGGTCTTGGGGCCCTGCAGCACGGTGCGCTGGGCGATACCCGCGCCGATCATCACCGTGGCCAGCACGAATGCCGCCACCGCCCAGACGAATCGCACGGATCACCTTCCCGCGCCCGGGGGGTCCCCAGCGAAGTGCTTTCGGGGCGTGCTCGGGCGCACAATCGACGTTCCAGACTAGCGAAATCTCCTGAATGTCGCCCGGGAGGGGGTGGCGGCGGGCACAGTCGGCACTGCCGTGCGTATCCTGATCGTCAACCACCTCGGCAGAAGGCAGATCCGTGAAGCTTCAGCATCCTTTCCGCACCGCTCTCGTCGCCACTCTCGGCGTGGGCGTCGGCCTGATGCTGATCTCGAGTGTCCAGACACTGTCGACCGTCCTTCTCTACGTTGGTACCGCCCTCTTCCTCGCCCTGGGCCTGGACCCCCTGGTCTCGTGGCTGGAGCGGCGGGGGCTCCCCCGGTGGGGAGCGCTGGTGGTGACTTTCGCCGCTGTCCTCGCCGCCTTCGCGGGGATCATCCTGATGGTGGTGCCCATCATCGTCGGCCAGATCACACAGCTCGTCAACGAGATCCAGAAGCTCATCGCCCAGCTCGTCAGTCAACAGTGGGACCCGATCACCGACACCAAGGAGTGGCTGCACACCACCTTCCCGCTCCTGGATGTCGATCAGGTGTTCGATTACCTCTCCGACTGGTACCAGTCCATCAACGTCGGAGGGATCGGGACGAGCATCGGGGAGAGCCTGGTCACGATCGGGGCATCCATCATCGCGGGATTCACCGGGGCGATCATCGTCCTCATCCTGACGATCTACTTCACGGCCTCCACACCGTCACTGAAGGCTGCGGTCTACCAACTCGTCCCTGCCTCCAAGCGCGCACGCTTCATCGACCTGTCCGAGCAGATCACGGCGTCCGTCGGCTATTACGTGATGGGGCAGGTCACGCTCGGCGCTGTCAACGGCGTGCTGAGCGCGATCTTCCTCACGGTCATTCAGGCCCCCTTCCCCGCCGTCCTGGCGGTGGTGGCGTTCTTCTTCTCGCTGATCCCCCTCGTGGGCACGCTCACGGGTTCGATCATCATCGTGCTGACGTGCCTGATCCCGGGTCTCGGCTCCCCGCTCACGGCCATCGTCGCGCTCGTCTGGTACGTCGTCTACATGCAGGTAGAGGCGTACCTGATCTCGCCGAGGATCATGAACCGTGCGGTCGCCGTTCCCGGGGCCGTCGTGGTCATCGCCGCTCTGGCGGGCGCGTCCCTCGGCCAGCTGCTCGGTGCCCTCGTCGCCATCCCGGTCGCCGCGAGCATCCTCATCATCTACCGCCAGGTCGTGATCCCCCGGCAGAACGAGCTATGACGCCGGTCGTCCCTCTGGTCCGTCCCATTCCTCCGGCAACGGGAGCGCGTCGGGGTTGACGGCCGCGACGATCTCCGTCAGCACCCGCCGCGTCTGGTTCTCCCCTACCCACAAGTGTTTGCCGCCGTCGACGGCGACCAGGGTCGCATTCGGAAGGACCCCGAACCGACGTCGAGCCTCATCTGGCCGCAGGTAGTCGTCGTGCTCCGGGACGAGGACGACGAGCGGGCGCGGATCGTCTCGCCAGGCCGCCACCTCCTCGTCGGTGGTCCGATGCAACGGCGGCGAGAGGAGGATGACGCCCGCGACATCCAGATCCCGCCCGTACTTGAGGGCGAGTTCGGTGCCGAAGGACCAGCCGACGAGCCACGGGCGCGGTAGCCCCCGTTCCGCGGCGAAAGCCACCGCGGCAGCGACGTCGAAGGCTTCGGAGGCTCCCCCGTCGAAGGCCCCCTCGCTCGTTCCTCGCGCCGATGTCGTTCCCCTCGTGTTGAAGCGCAGGACGGCGACATCGGCCAACGCCGGCAGGCGCCCCGCCGCCTTGCGCAAGATGTGCGAGTCCATGAAGCCGCCCGCGGTGGGGAGCGGATGAAGCGTGACGAGAGTGGCCACCGGGGGACGGTCGAGCGGCAGCGCCAGCTCCCCCACGAGTGTCAGCCCGTCGAGGGTGTGCAGCTCGATGTTCTCGCGCTGCGCAGGAAGGAGGATCGGTCCGCGGATCTCCATGTCAGCCTCTCCCCCAGCATCCGGTGTGCCAGTGTCTTCGCGCCGCCAGGTCTGCGGCGTCTCCCAGGATGCCATCGGCGCGCCACACGACCACATGTGCGGTTCCCGGCGAAACGTCCCCTGCGCACCCGGGGCAGGTGTAGCTCTTCACCGCTTGCGACGCCGAGACGGGCTGGACCGTCCACTCGCGTCCGTGACGCACCTCGGTGCGCTTCCAGCCGGCAAGCAAGCGCTCGAAAGACGCGTCGCCAGCCGTGGAGTCCCGTCGGCGGCGATGTGACCGGGGCATGCGATCAGTACCAGCCTCGACGCTGCGAGTGATCCCAGGCGCCGCAGGGCGAGCCGTAGCGTCCCTTGATGTACCCGAGGCCCCACGTGATCTGGGTAGCCGGATTGGTCTCCCAATCGCTTCCCGCGCTCGCCATCTTTCGGCCAGGGAGGGCCTGGGGAATCCCATAGGCGCCGCTCGACTTGTTGTAGGCGTTGACGCGCCAGCCCGATTCCTTCTTCCACAGCGCGACGAGGCAGGCGAACTGGTCGTCTCCCCATCCGCGTGCGGTCACCAGTTCATAGGCGATGGCCTGCGCGCTCCCGGGGTTGGGAGTGACGAACGGCGGCCGCCACGACGACCCCGATCGGCCCGAGGGCGAACCGGTCGCCGCATCCTTGGCGGCCGTCGGGGTGGGCTTCGGCTTCGGCTTGACGTATGCGGTGAAGTTCATCCCATCGCGGCCGAGTCCTTCTTCGTCGTCCGCGTGGGTGGCGATGTAGGCCTGGGCATCCTGGATCGTGCTCGCATAGAGCGAGATCGGATCCGGCTCCGCAGCCTGCGCGGGAGAGATCGTGGCGGTGAGCGGAAGGACGTAGGCCCCCGCAAAAGCCGCCGTCGCGAAGACGGCGAACACCGATGCGAACCGGCGTCTGCGCGACCAGGTCGTCGGCTCCGATGAGCTTCGGCCACGCGCCACGGAACGTCGCGTGGAGGCCGGGGGCCTTGCAGACGAGACGGGGATCACGGCGCGGTCGGGACTCACAATGCGCTCGATCCTACCGGTCCCGCTTCACACATGCCACGCCCCGCACCGTTCACGGGACTATCCGACGGCCAGCAAAACTTCCACCACGGCGTCGAGCACGGCGTCCACTTGCGCCTCGTCGTAGCCGTTGCGCTGCATTCGGAATGCCACCGTCCTCACTTGCTCGGCCGTCAGTGGCTCCCCCGACTCGAGGTAGCCCGCGATGCGATCCGCAACGACGTCGACCTCGTCGATCCGATAGCCGAAGTGTAGGTAGCCTGCCCGGCGGAACCGCTGTCGCGGCTCCCTCGACAAGCGGTCGAGGATCTCCTGCGCGAGCCGGCGTGACGCGCTCACCCAGGCGCGCGCACCCGCCTGCGACAGCGCCGCCTCCCGCTCCCGCGCCGCGAACGCGTCCTCGATCCGCCCGAGCGCCGAGTCGACGGCGGCGACCTGATAGCCCTGCCGGACGAGGGGAAAGGCCGTCTGCCGGACGTCGGCGGACCGCATCGGAGCCTCCGAGGGTGACGCTTCGAACGCCTCGCGCGCGCGCGCAAGGAACGCGTCGACCGCTTCGGGATCGTAGCCCTGAGTACGGCCGGTCGTTCGAGGGAACGGACGAACATCGGTGTCGGTCATGAGCCACCTGCCAACGGGGAGAGGACGAAATACAGGCCGAGCGTGACAGCGGCCGACGGGAGGATGGAATCGAGCCGATCGAGCACACCGCCGTGACCGGGCAGCCAGGAACTCATGTCCTTGATCCCCAGATCCCTCTTGATCATCGATTCCCCGAGGTCCCCGACCGTGGCTGTCACCAGGATCACGACGCCCACGAGCAACGCGGCCCAGACGGGGATCTCGAGCAAGAAGATCCCTGCGAGAACGGCGGACGCCAAGGCGAACACCGCTGCCCCCGCGAAGCCCTCCCAGGTCTTCTTGGGACTGATGCGCGGTGCCATCGGGTGCTTGCCGAAGGCCAGCCCTGAGGCGTAGGCGCCGGTGTCCGAGGCGACGACGACGACGATCATCGTGAGAAGCCAGTACTGCCCGGACTCTTGCCGCAGCAGGACGAGCGTGAGGCTCGCGAGAAAGGGGACGTAGATCGGAATGAGGCCGGCGACGAGCAGATCGGAAACGACTTCGCCATAGCGCCGCCCATCCGCGAGGGCCATCTGAGCCACCATCCGCCAGACGATCAGAAGGCTGACCCCCGAGAAAGTGACGACCCAGTGGGTCCAGTGTCCCTCCAGGAAACCCGCCACGAGGATCAGGGTGCCGATGACGATCTGAGGCCAGACGTCCACACGGCGCCCCGCGCCCTGGAGCGCACGGGAGAACTCGAAGATGCCGAGCGCGCAGACGGGGATCGCGAAGATGAGGAACAACGACTTGATGAACAGCAGCGACCCCAGCACTGCCGCGCCGATCGCGAGACCGATCAACACGGCCAGGAGGAGATTGCGACCGGTTCGCGCATTGATGCGCTCGTTGACCTGCTCGAAATCCGCACGGGCCCGCCCGATCTGGTGTTCGAACTCGGAGCGAGCAGCGCGCACGTGCGACTGCAGCGACGACGGATCGGCCGAAGCGGCGCGACGCGCGTCACCTCTCGTCGGCGGGTCAGCCGCAGCCGGTCCCGACGCGGCCGAAGGGTCGTCGGTCATGGGGTGTCAGACCTCGAGGAGCTCTGCCTCTTTGCGCTTGAGCGCCTCGTCGATCTCATCGACGTGCGCACGCGTGATGGCGTCAAGCTCCTTCTCGGCACGAGCGAGGTCATCCTCACCGACCTCGCTCTTGAGTCCGTCGAGCTCGTCCTTCGCCTTGCGCCGGATCCCACGGAGGTGCACCTTGGCATCCTCGCCCTTGGAGCGCACGAGCTTGACGTACTCCTTGCGGCGCTCCGCGGTGAGCTCGGGCATCGTCACGCGGACGATGTTCCCGTCGTTGGTGGGGTTCGCCCCGAGGTTCGGGGTGTCACGGATCGCCTGCTCGATCGCCTTGAGCGCCGACTTGTCGTAGGGCGTGACAACCAGCGTGCGCGCCTCCGGGTTGTTCAACGACGCGAGCTGCGCGAGCGGGGTCGGCGAACCGTAGTAGTCCACCAGGATCCTCTGGAACAACTGCGGGTTGGCCCGCCCCGTCCGTACGGTGGCGAAGTCTTCCTTCGCAGCCTCCACGGCACGGTCCATGCGCGCGGTCGTGTCAGCCAGAGTCTCGGCGATCACGGTCACTCCATTCGTTGTTGCGTCTGATCAAGTCTAGTGCGGAGGCCGCCTGACACTCAGACGGTGACGAGCGTGCCGATCGACTCGCCCAGGAGAGCGCGGGTCACGTTTCCGGCCGGTTCCATCCCGAAGACGCGCATGTCGATCCCGTTGTCCATGCAGAGGCTGAACGCGGTCGAGTCCACGACCTTCAGACCGCGCTGGAGCGCGTCGGAGTAGGTCAGTCGGTCGAGCTTGATCGCATCGGCGTCGCGGTGGGGATCGGCCGTGTAGACGCCGTCGACGCCGTTCTTCGCGACCAGAACCTCGTCGGCACCGATCTCCAACGCACGCTGGGCGGCCACGGTATCGGTGGAGAAGTAGGGCAGACCGGCTCCGGCGCCGAAGATCACCACGCGACCCTTCTCCATGTGACGCTCGGCCCGTCGGGGGATGTAGGGCTCGGCGACCTGCGTCATCGAGATCGCCGACTGCACGCGCGTCGCCGCGCCCGCCTGCTCGAGGAAGTCCTGCAGCGCGAGGGCGTTCATCACTGTGCCGAGCATCCCCATGTAGTCCGCTCGCCCGCGGTCCATGCCACGCTGACTGAGCTCGGCCCCTCGGAAGAAATTGCCTCCGCCCACGACGATCGAGATTTCAACCGTGTCCACGGCCTCGGCGATCTCTCGCGCGATCTGGCTGACGATGTCGGGGTTCACCCCGAGCTGCCCACCCCCGAACGCCTCGCCAGACAGTTTCAGGAGGACGCGCCGGCGTCCGGTGGTCTCAGTGGGCATGGGGTTCCTCTCGTCGGTTGCAGACTATCCAACAGCGGGCATCGAAAAGGGGCCCGCATCGTGATGATGCAGGCCCCTCTCGACGATTACGCGCCGACCTTGAAGCGGGCGAAATCGGTGATCGTGATGCCAGCGGACTTGGCGACCTGCTGGACGGACTGCTTGTTGTCCTTCGCGTAGTCCTGGTCGAGCAGGGCGACCTGCTTGAAGAACGCTCCGACACGGCCCTCGACGATCTTGGGCAGCGCCGCCTCGGGCTTGCCCTCGTTACGCGAGATCTCCGTGACGATCTGGCGCTCCTTCTCCACCTCGTCCTCGGGAACGTCCTCGCGCGAGAGGTAGGTCGGGTTGGCGAACGAGATGTGCTGAGCGATGCTCCGGGCCGTCTCGGCGTCGGTGCCCGTGTAGGCCACGACGACGCCGATCTGGGGAGGGAGATCCTTGCTCGTCTTGTGGAGGTAGATCTCGAAGGCGTCACCGGTCAAGGTACGAACGCGTCGCAGCTCGACCTTCTCGCCGATGATCGCCGCTTCGTCGGAGATGAGGTCGGCGACGGTCTGGCCACCGGCGTCGGCAGCCAGAGCAGCCTCGGCCGAATCGGCACCGGCGGCGGCCGCGGCGTCGAGCACCTTGTCCGCGAGAGCGATGAAGCGCTCGTTCTTCGCGACGAAGTCGGTCTCCGTGTTGAGCTCGATGATCGTGACCTTGCCGTCACGCTCCGCGGCGGCGACGAGGCCCTCGCTGGTCGAACGGTCGGCCCGCTTGGCGTTGCCCTTCGCCCCCTTGAGGCGCAGGATCTCGACGGCCTTCTCGAGGTCTCCGTCGGCCTCCTCGAGCGCCTTCTTGGTGTCGACCATGCCCGTGCCGAGCTGCTCGCGCAGGGCCTTGATGTCGGCGATCGTGAAGTTTGCCATGGGTAGTGGCTCCTAGTCGTGTGTGATCGGGGTGCCGAGGAGCCGCGATCGGCGGCTCCCCGGCGAAAGCGGATTACTCGGCAGCGCTCGCGTCGGTGCTGGTCTCAGCGGCCGGCGTCTCGGCCGCAGCCTCGGCGCCTGCCTCGTCGGCGGCGGACTCGGTGGCAGCGGTCTCGACGGCAGCCACGTCCGGTGTCTCCGCCGTCGGCTGCTCCAGGAGCTCGCGCTCCCAGTCGGCCAGCGGCTCGGCGTCGGCGGACTCCTCCGACGGCTGGTGACGCTGGATGAGTCCCTCGGCGGCGGCGTCCGCGATGATGCGGGTCAGCAGACCGACCGAGCGGATCGCGTCGTCATTGCCGGGAATCGGGAACTGGAACTCGTCGGGGTCGGCGTTGGTGTCGAGGATCCCGATCACCGGGATGCCGAGCTTCTTGGCCTCGTCAATGGCGAGGTGCTCCCGCTTGGCGTCGACGACCCAGATGGCCGAAGGCGTCTTCTGAAGGTTGCGGATACCACCGAGCGACTTGTGCAGCTTGTCGAGCTCGCGCTTCTTGAGCAGCAGCTCCTTCTTCGTGAATCCACTCTCGGCAGGGTTCTCGAAGTCGAGCTCCTCCAGCTCCTTCATGCGCGCGAGGCGCTTGCTGACGGTGGAGAAGTTGGTGAGCAGACCACCCAGCCAGCGCTGGTTCACGTAGGGCTGCCCGACGCGGGTCGCCTGCTCGGCGATCACTTCCTGCGCCTGCTTCTTGGTGCCGACGAAGAGGATCGTGCCACCGTGGGCAACGGTCTCCTTCGCGAACTCGTACGCCTTGTCAATGTACGACAGCGACTGCTGGAGATCGATGATGTGGATGCCGGAACGCTCCGTGAGGATGAAGCGCTTGACTTTCGGGTTCCAGCGGCGGGTCTGGTGCCCGAAGTGGACGCCGCTGTCGAGCAGCTGGCGAATCGTGACGACGGCCATGGCCGTTCTCCTGTTCTTTGGGTTGTCTTCGACGGCCGGTCGGCCGCGAACCTGGTGCCCTGGCACACACCCGCCCTTCAGGAAGGGACCGGGGATGTGTGACCTCGAATGGGCACGCGTAGTCACCCCGACGAGCGGGATGCCCTTTCAGCCTACCAGCTGCGCTGCCTCCTCCCCCGCCACTGCGACCCGTGTACTTCTCACATTCGCCTTGACACCGCCGACCCCCGGCGGGAGTGCCACACACACTGAGCACATGCGTGCTCTCGCCTCTGCGATCCTCCTTCTCGTCGTCCTCGTCTCCGCGCCCTCCGCCACGCCCGCCGCGCCTTCGGTGTCAGTCGATCCGGCCCCGATGGTGTGGCAGTGGCCAGTATCCCCGCTGCGGATCGACGCCCCCTTCGTGGAGCCCGCGCACGCCTACGCCGCAGGACATCGCGGCGTCGATCTCGCCGCGTCGCCGGCTCAGCCGATCCTCGCTCCGGCCGACGGAGTGGTTGCGTTCTCCGGCTCCGTCGCCGGTCGCGGCGTCCTCACGATCGATCATGGCAGCGGATGGGTCACGACGCTGGAGCCGGTGACGGACGCCGCTCCGACGGGGTCCGCCGTGTCGCGGGGAGCGGTTGTGGCAGTCCTCGGCTCCGGCGGACACGGCGGCAGGGCGCTGCACTTCGGCGTACGACGCTACGACCGCTACATCGACCCCGCCGGACTCATCGGCGGAGTGCCATCGGCCGTCCTCCTGCCCTGCTGCTGATCCAGGGGTGAGGTGCTGATCCAGGGGTCAGGCACGAGGATGAGCGAGCCGGTAGGTCTGCGTCAGTTTCTCCGCGGAGACGTGCGTGTAGATCTGGGTGGTTCCGAGACTCGCGTGGCCGAGCATCTCTTGGACGGCACGGAGGTCAGCGCCGCCGTCGAGAAGATGCGTCGCCGCGGAGTGACGCAACGCGTGCGGGCCGAGCGCTGCGGCGCCGACGGCCGGCCCTACCGTGCGGCTCACGACGTCGTAGACGGCTCGGCTGCCGATACGCCCACCGCGCGCTCCGAGGAAGAGCGCCGGTGTTCCCGTCCCACGGGCAACGAGCACCGGACGCCCCGAAGAGAGATAACGGTCGATCGCGAGCTGCGCGGGCCGGCCATAGGGCGCCGTGCGCTGTTTGGCGCCCTTGCCGGTCACGCGGACCGTCCCGCGGTCGCGATCCAGATCGTCGAGGTCGATTCCGCAGAGCTCCGACACGCGCAACGCTGACGCGTAGAGCAACTCGAGGATGGCAGCGTCCCTCAGCGCGATGGCGTCACCGTGATCAGCGACCGTCCGCGCCGCATCGAGCACGGTGCTCATCGCGTCGGCAGAGGCCACGCGCGGAAGCGGGCGACCACGCTTGGGAGACTGCAACCGCGCGCTCGGATCCGAGCCAAGGTGCCCTGCGCTCACCGCCCAACGAAAGAACGCGCGGGCAGAGGCCGCCCGACGGGCGATGGTGGAGCGAGCGTCTCCCCGCTGCGTGGCCTTCCACAGCCACTCACGCAAGTGCTCTATATCGATCTCTTCGAGGCGGTAACCCTCGTTGAGATCCCGCAGGTCGGCCGTGTACGCCCGCACCGTTGCTCGGGAGAGCCTCCGTACGTCGGTGAGGTGGCGTGAGAACTCCTCGATCGCCTCGGTCATCTGCACAGGTCCACCATGCCTCCACACGAGAACGACGGTCGGCCGACTCACCGAGATGTGCGCCGCCACCCCCTCGACCCTTCGACCACCCGACCCTCGAGCGCGAGAAGTCCCAGCGCTGCGGTCACCTCGTCGCCGCTGAGTCCCGTCCGCTGAGCGAGTTCGGCGACGCCACGCGGGGCCGTCGCACTCAACGACCCGATCAGCCGCTCGTGCGGACCCGGAGGCGACACCTTCCCACCGGGCACGTCATCGCCCTCGTGGACGTCTCCGAGAGGACCCATCAGTTCGAGCACGTCGTCGACGCCCGTGACGCATTGTGCACCGTACTCCCGCATCAACCGGTGGCACCCCGCTGACGCGGCGCTCGTCACGGGGCCCGGCACCGCACCCAGAGGTCTCCCGAGCTGCGCGGCATGTCCCGCGGTGTTGAGAGAGCCGCTGCGCCATCCGGCCTCCACCACCACCGTGGCCACCGACGACGCCGCGATCAGACGATTCCTTGCCAGAAACCGCCACTTCGTCGGTGACGCGCCACAGGGGACTTCGGCAACGACCGCACCGCCCTCCCGCACAATGCGCTCGATGAGATGACGATTCCCCGCGGGATAGGCGCGGTCGACACCATTGGCGAGCCAGGCGACCGTGGGCCCCTCCGCCAGGAGCGCATTGCGATGTCCGACGGCGTCGATGCCGTAGGCGGCTCCCGAGACCACGACCGCGCCACGGCCAACGAGACCGGAAGCCAACTCGGCGGTGACGTGTTCGCCATAGGCCGTCGACGCGCGGGCTCCCACGAGAGCGACACTCCGCGGGAGGCTCAGAACCTCCGCTCTCCCCCGCCACCAGAGGCAGGCGGGAGCGTGGACGCCCAGGTCGTCGAGCCGGCGTGGCCACTGACCGTCCTCGGGCGTCAATGGCACCACTCCCGCTGTGACTGCGCGCTCGGCAGCCGTGACCGCGTCGTCGAGCCGCGCCAGCCAGCGCCGACGGCCGGCCCGGAGCTCGTCGGTCCGCACACTCGGGAGGTCACGCGCGCCGACGGCGATCTCCAGCGCGGCTCGAGCTCCGTAGGCAGCGATCAGCGCACCGGCGACCCCATCGCCCGGTTCGATGAGCGCAGACCAGAGCATTCGCGCATCGAGCGATCGAAGCGCGTCATCGTCCGACAGGTCCGCCCGGAGCGGCCCGGCGCGACGGCGGGCGGCCTCTGTAGACAGATCGATCATGACGCGGCCGATCCCTTCTTCAAGAACAGTGCGCGACCCACGTCGCCGACGGTGAGACGGTCGCGACCATCCAGATCCGCGAGCGTCCAGGCGACCCGTAGCGCGCTCGATAGCGTAGGTGTATGAAGGCAGCCACCTACTCCCGTCAGTCCGTCTCGAACGAGGAGCTGATCAGCACGCAGGCGCAACGTGCGCAGCAGCTCGTGAGCGCTCGTGGCTGGCACCTTGTCGGCACCTACGCGGACGACGACACCTCGGCCTCGAAGGTCCGAGGCGACGCGACCGACTGGGCTCGGATGCTGCGCGACATCGAGGCGGGCGTCGTAGAGGCAGTCGTCGCCGTCGACCTCGACCGTCTGCTGCGCTCAACGCGCGACCTCAATGCGCTGATCGACCGCGGCGCGAAAGTCGTCACGGTCGACGGCGAGATAGACCTCTCGACCGCCGACGGCGAGTTCCGCGCGACAATGCTCGCAGGCATCGCTCGGTTCGAGGTGCGCCGGAAGTCTGAGCGACAGGTCCGCGCGAACGACGCGCGCGCGGCACAGGGCAAGGTGATCCGTGGCCGTCGCCCGTTCGGCTACGAGGCCGACGGCGTGACCGTGCGCGAGGCCGAGGCGGAGGCCGTGCGCGACGGCTACGAGGCGCTGCTCGGTGGCGCGACGCTGGCCTCGATCGCTGCCGGATGGAATGCCCTCGGGCTGACGACCGGCCAGGGCAGCGCATGGCGGCACGACAACGTGCGGCACGTGCTGCTGAACCCTCGCTACCGGGGCGCCGTGCGCCGTCATGGCGTGATTGTCCACGAGGAGGCGGAGTGGCCCGCGCTCGTGAGCGCTGATACGTTCCGCGAGGCCGAGGCGATCCTCCGCGACCCCGCGCGACGCACCGGGGCGCCCTCGGTGAAGCGCCTGCTCTCGGGGATCGCCGAATGCGGCGTGTGCGGCTCCCCCGTCCACGCTGGCGGCGGTGCTCGACGCGGGATCGCGAACTATCGCTGCAAGGGCAGCACCGGCCATTTCGCGCGCATGGCCGAGCCGGTCGAGGCGCACGTCGTGGCCGTCGTGACGTCGTTCCTCGCGAATGCGAAGGGCGAGGACGGCGCGCTCGTGTTGCCGGCGATTCTCGCGGGCGCTGAGGGCGACGAGCTGGCTGCCGAGGCCGACAAGGTGCGCGGACGGATCGAGCGGTTGCGCACCGCGTTCCTGGCCGTCGACGACGCCGACGAGGAGGAGTACGCCGCGACCTCGCGGGCGCTGCGCGCACGCCTCGCGGACATCGAGCGGCGGATCATTGAGCGCATGCGGGCCGCCGAGTTGACGGACCTCCTCGGGAACCCCGACGCGCGCGCCGTGTGGGACGCGCTGACGCTCGAACGCCGTCGCCGTGTCCTCCGGGCTCTCCCGCTGCGGATCGTCGTGCACGCGCCCGGCAGGGGCGTCCGCACGTTCGACCCGGACACCGTCAAGGTCGTCCCGCGCTGATTCATTACTCCAATCAGATCGCGGAATCATCACGATCCGGCCTAGTGCCGCTATCGGCTTGACCGCACTCTGTAGCACGTAGCAAGCTCATCCCCAAGAGGTCGTCCGATTCCTCGCAACCGTCGGACAGGCGCACGGAGACACCCGAACACGACACGGGCAGCGCGATCGAAGAGTCACCGAGATAGCAGGCCCATCGTGGCCGCGTCCGGAGACTCGCCATGTCCACCGTCCCCGCCTATCCGGTCGACCCTCGCGTCCAGCTCGGTCCCCGCATCCGCCAGTTCCGCGCCCGCTACGGCGACGCCGATCCCCGCACAATCGAGGCCCGCCAGCAGCTCGCCGCCGCTCAGATCGGCATCGAGATCGGCAAGCGCCTCGCCGACGACATTCGACTCACCGACGCGCAGGTCGCCGAGCTGACTGCTGCCCTCCGCGGTGGACGTGGATCAGGCGCCGAGGGCGGCTAGTGCGTGTGTCTCAGCGTGTGTGTCCCAGCAGGTGTGTCTGCCCCCTCCCTAGAGGGGGCAGTAGACACACCCGCTGGACACACTCGCGGACACACTCACCAGCCGCACCCATCCGGCCTGATCGACAGGCCACAGAGACACAAGACCAAGGAGAAGAGACACCATGACCACCACGACGAAGGATGCCTGGACCGAGACGATCGAGCACGACGTCGAGGTCGTGTTCCGCGACGGCGACGGGAACGTGATCCGCGTCCTCGACCTCGATCGCGTGCGCTTCGAGTTCGACGCCTACGACGGCAAGGATCACCGGCTCGCGCCGATCGAGGCCTACTACGGCGACGGCTACACGTTCGCGACGCTGGAGGGCGCCCGGGCGTTCGTTCGGAAGTGGCTCGCCCGCGCCGTGCTGCCCTCGGCAGAGCGCGAGGAGCTGGAGATCGAGGAGTTCATCGCATTCGACCACGCGCTGCAGGTGGAGCGCACCGTCATGCTCGCCGTCATCAACGACCCCGGCATCAACTCCCGCGGTCTGCTCTCGGCCGTCCACGACGAGATTCGCTGCAAGGACTCCGACGTGCGCGACGCCGTGCGCTGGCTGACGCGTGAGGGCGTGCTCGTCGTCACCGACGGGCCGAACCGGGCCAAGCTCCACACGGCAGCGCCCGGACAGGAGCGCGAGGGCTGGATCGACCCCGACATCGTGGGCCGGCTGTGAGCAGCGCACACCGCGATCCGCTCTACGCACGCAACGCGCGGATCGTCCGGGCGGCGACGAGCGCGGCGCACCAGCGCGGCGAGAGCGTGCCGTGCATCCGCTGCGGCCGGGAGGTCGCGCCCGACCAGCGGTTCGACGTGGCGCACCGGATCGACGCGAGCCGAGGCGGGAGCAACGACCTGAGCAACCTCGCCGTCGAGCATCGCCGCTGCAACCGATCAGCAGGCGGGCGCCTCGGCGCAGCCGTACAGAACGACAGGCGCGGCGTCAGCCGCAGGACGAAGGGATTGCCGACATGGCTGTGACACTGAGGACGAGGATGCTGCGCGTGGGCGTGGGCGTGGGGCTGGCGGTGACGCTGGCACTGCTGGGCGTGGGCGCCGTCACCGTGGGCTCGATCGTCAGTAGCGCGATCGAACGGGAGCACGACGAGCGCGTGGCCGAGCTGTTCGACCAGATGGTCGAGAGCGGACGATGAGCGGCGGTTCTTTGAGTGGGATCGCTCGGACCCCCGCCGAGGCTCTCACAGACGCGATTATCACAGGGGTCTGGCGCGTGTTCCCCGAGCTGAAGGATCACGGGCTGCTGCACGAGGAGACGTGGCTCGCGCTGCGCGACTCGGGTCTCGCCGCCGACGAGATCACCGAGCTGCACACCACCTACGCGACACGGCTGGAGTTCCTGATCGGGGCGACGCTCCTCGGGCTGATCGAGCCGGGCGTCGAGGGTGGGCGCACGGCGAAGCCGCAGCAGCTCCTCGTCGCCGACACGCTGAACGCCGGCCACGAGATCAACGGCGTCCTGGAGCCGCGCCGGTCGACCAAGACGTCGAGCATCCTCGCCGTGATCGTCGGGCGCTGCTACACGCGGCCCCGGCGCTCGTCGGCATTCACGCTGGCGACGACCGGCCTGAAGGCGCGCGAGAAGTTCCGCGAAGAAGTCATCGACCCGATTGAGGCGCGGTGGCCGGACGCTGCGACGCGCCCGTGCAAGATTCACAAGGCGGGCGGCGCCGAGCGGCTGGAGTTCCCGAACCGCAGCGTGTTCGCCGTCCACCCTCCGATCGGCTCGTCGTTCCGAGGCAGCGCCTACGACGACGTGCTCGTGGACGAGGCGGGCGAGGCCGACGAGACGATGACCGACGACCTGCTCGCGGCGATCCCGCCGACGTTCGACACGACAGGCGGGAGCCTGATCGTCTCGGGGACGGCAGGCCGTCGGCGCGTCGGCTCCCTGCTGTGGGACGTGCTCTACACGAAGCGGGCAGCCCTCGGGGCGGGCGTCCTGATCTACGCCGCGCCGGATCGCACGACCGAGGAGGAGCTGGAGGCGTGGGAGCCCTCGGAGGAGCACCCGCACGCGCGCGTTCGCGAGCTCGTGCTGGAGCATCATCCTGGGATCTCGCTGCCCGAGGCGGGTCGGCCGAACCTGACGCCGCTCGCCGCCGTGCAGCGGTCGTTCCTGCTCATGCCGCGCGACGTATTCGCGAGGGAGTATCTGGGGATCTTCGACGACCTCGGCGGCACCACGGCGCTGTTCGACCCGCTGAAGTGGGCGCGCACGGGAGTCGACGGCGCGCTGCCGGCGCCGCCCGAGCGGTTCTCGCTGGCGTTCGCGCCGCATCCCGATCAGCTAGGCGTCTCGATCGTCGCCGCGTGGCGCGACGAGGAGGGCCGGGCCGCGGTGCTCCAGCTCGAACACCTCTCGGGGATCGACACGGCGGCGCCCGCGCTGCTGAAGTATGCCCGGCGCTACCGCGTGCCGATCGTCTACGACGCGGGCTCGCAGGTCGGGCAGCTCCTCGTCGAGCGGCTGACGCGCGCCACTCCGCGCCCGCGGCTGCACCCCTACACCTACGCGGACGTGAAGCGCGCCGCGAGCCTGATCGTCGACGAGGTGGACCGCGAGAACGTCGTTCACTGGCGTGATCAGCTCGTCCTCACCGAGGCCGTGCACAAGACCGTGAAGCGCAAGAGCGGCGATCGCGGTTGGCTCCTCGGGCGCGATCCGAAGACGCCTGACGACGACATCACGCCGGTCGAGGCATGGGCGCTCGCGCTGCTGCACTACGACGGAAGCAAGCCGAAGCCGCGCGTTCGGTCGTTCGTCGTCACGGACTGACACACCTAGCCCCACAACCGTTAGCGATAATCGTTATCGCTTAGCGACAATCGTCCCGACATGGGACTCCTCGATTGGATGCTGCGCGGGCCGCGCACTGTTGAGCGCGTCAACGCGCACTCGCTCAGCGGTGCGCCGCTCGTGTCCCCACTGGCGACCAGTCCGTCGTCGCAGATGTCGCGGCTGGTCTGGTCGGAGTTCTACGCGGGCGAAATCGCGGAGGTCACCCGCGAGTCTGCTCTCTCGATCCCGGCGATCAAGAAGGCGCGCAACATCCTCGTGACCCAGATCGCCGGGTCGCCGCTGCGGCAGTACGCGGGCGGCGCGGAACGTGACGACGACACGACCTACTGGCTGCGCAACTCTGCCTCGGGGATCAGCCCGTGGCACCGCATGGCCGCGACGGTCGACGACCTGATGTTCTACGACTTCTCGCTCTGGGCGATCTCGCGCTCTGGGAGCGACGCGACCGACCCGATCACCGACGGCATGCGCATCCCCTACGAGCGGTGGGCGATCGACGACTACGGCGTCGTCTCGGTCGACGGCAATGTCGTCTCGGCCTCGGAGGTCATCGCGATCCCCGGCGCGGGCGACGGCGGTCTGCTCATGACGGGCATGCAGACGATCAAGGGATACCGCGCGCTGGAGCGGGCATGGATCGGTCGCGCGCAGAACCCGATCCCGCTCGTCGAGCTGCACCAGACGACCGACGACCCGCTCGAACCCGAGGAGATCGAAGCGCTCGCCACGGAGTGGGCCGCTGCTCGGCTCACTCCCAACGGTGCTGTCGGCTACACCCCGCACAACATCGAGCTGAAGGTCCACGGCAACGTGTCCGCTGACCTGTTCGAGCAGGGCCGCAACGCCGCCGTTCTCGACATCGCCCGCCTGACCGGCGTCCCCGCGTCGCTCCTCGACGGCGCACAGACGAACGCCTCCCTGACTTACGTCACGAGCGAGGGCAAGCGCTCGGAGTTCGACGCCCTCTCCCTGCCGCAGTGGCGCGACCCGATCGAGGCGCGTCTCTCCCTCGATGACGTCGCGCCGCGCGGTGAGGTCATCCGATTCGACCGCCGCGAGGACGTCGCCTCGGTCGCCGATCCCGTTAGCGCGCCCCTGGAGGACTGACCCATGACCGACGCCCTGTTCACCGTGGATGCCGCCTCGCGGCGCATCCGTGGCCTCGTGCTCCCCTACGGCGAAATGTCGCAGCCGAACGTCTCGGGCACCGAGCCCGTCATGTTCAGCACCGGCACGGTGACACTGCCCGCCGACCCCTCGGTCGTCAGCCTGAGCGACAACCACCCCTCGGGGTCGAGCTTGATCCCCGAGAACCTGGGCCGCGCCGTCGCGCTGGAGGAGACCGAGCAGGGCGTCGTCGCCGAGTTCGAGATCGCACGCACGCCTGAGGGCGACGCGCTGCTCGCTCGCGCGACCGACCCGGCACAGCCGAAGCCGCGCCTCTCCGCCGAGCTGCGCGGCCTCGTGCGCCGTGGGGCGCAGGCCGTCGCCTCGGTGCTGCGTGGCGTGGCCGTCGTGCCGCAGGGCGCATTCCAGTCCGCAGCCATGTTCGCCGCGCTCGACGAGGTGACGGACGAGACGCCCGCCGACGAGCTGCCCACACCCGTGCTCGACGCGATCGAGCGGATCGTCGCGGAACGCCTCGACGGCAAGCGCGCCGACACCTCGACCACCGACCCCGACCAGGCGCCCGCCGCGTCGGACACCCCCAACAAGGAGGACGACATGACCGCAGGTGCGGCCACCATCCCGGCGGGCCTGGCACCCGCCCCCGCGAAGAAGGACGAGACCACCGCTGACGGCCTGTTCGCTGCTCTCGCCGCGAGCAAGCAGGGCAGCCCCGAGGCGCTGGCCGCGTTCCGCGGCGGCGACGCCCTGTTCGCGATCTCCACGCTCCAGCACTCCGGCCCGTCCTCGGTGACGATCGGCGCCGACGTACAGCAGCCCGCCTACCTCGGCGAGCTGTGGGAGCGGAAGGCGTACCGCCGCCGCTACGTGCCGCTGCTCGCGCACGCCGCCCTCACGTCCTACAAGGCCGTGGGCTGGAAGTTCGACTACGAGAACGACAAGGCGCCGAAGGTCGGCGACTACGCCGGCAACACCGCGGAGGTGCCCTCGAACGCGCTCGACACGGTGCAGGTCACGGTCGACGCGGCCCGCATCGCGGGAGGTCACAAGCTCGACCGCCGCTACTTGGACTTCAACGACCAGGGCGTCATCGCCGCCTACTTCCGCGAGATGAGCGATTCGGTCGCCCGTCAGACCGACGCGAAGGCGCTCGCCTCGATCATCGGCGCCGCAACCCCGCTCGATGTCACCGCCCTGGCCGCGCCCGGCACCGGCTCGGACGACATCGCTCCCGGCCTCGTGGCGGTCGTGGATGCCGCGCTGCAGGTCATCGGCACCGAGAACACGCCGAGCTACGGCCTGGTCTCCCCCGAGCTGTGGCGCGAGATCATCCTCAAGCCGAAGGACGCCACCCTCGAATACCTCCGCGCCGCGTTCGGCCTGGAGGAGGGAGAGGTCGCCAACTTCAGCCTGAAGCCCGCCACCGTCGGCACCGGCAAGGTCATCGTCGGCGCCAAGGAGGCGATCACGTTCTACGAGCTGGGCGGCGAGGCTCCGATCCGGGTTGAGGGCATCGACCCTCACCACGGCGCGATCGACCCCGCCGTGTTCGCCTACTGGGCGGCCCTCGTGAGCAACGCTCGCGCGGTCGTCTCGGTCGACGTCGCCACCTACGGCACGGACTGAGCGGACGGCGTAGGCGATGACCACCTGGCACACCCCGGAAACGGCCCGCGCGCAGCGCGAGCTGTGGCCGGATGTCGACGCGCTGGGGGACGAAACCCTCGACGTGCTGCTCGACGCTGCTCGCGATCAGGTCATCGCCTACGCCCCCGCCCTCGCACCGGATGCCGCCACGATCCCCGACCGCTACGCCCTCGGGCAGCTCCGACAGGCGCAGAACCTCTGGCGCGCGTCCATCGTGGATGCCTCGGGAGGCATCGGCGACGGCGAGTCGTTCGTGATCCGCGTGATGCCGCTCGACTGGCACGTGAAGCAGATTCTCCGCCCGCGGGGAGGTGTGCCTCGTGTCCGCTGACCAGACCGTCCGCGCCTACATCGTCGCCGAGCTGGCACTGCCCGCCGAGTGGCACGTCATCCCCGAGCAGCGGTTCCCCGAGACGATCTCGCGGACCACCGTCGTGCTCCAGCACACCCGCATCGAGCGGCTGCCCGAGGCACCCCTCGGACACCTCCGCCACACGGTCACACTGACCGTCGCGGACCCCCACACCGACATCGCCGCCGCCGAGGACGGCCTCGACGACGCATTGACCGACCTCCTCTCTGCGATCGACGCGCACTCGACGATCGCGTGGACGGAGGCCGAGAAGGTCGTCCACGCCGAGCGCTACGTCGCCTGGAACCTCACCCTGACCGTCATTACCGGCAAGCCCGCCGCCACCGAACCCGAGCCGGTCCCTGAGCCGGACAACGAGACCGAGGAGGTCTGACATGGCTACTCCCGTCGTGAAGCCGTTCATCATGCGCGACTGCACGTTCACCGTCGAGGCCGATAACTACGAGGCGCACGTCTCGCAGGTCGAGTTCGTCCCGTCGTCGAGCGTCGTCCGGTTCAAGGGCCTGACGCCCGCGAGCAACTACGCATTCGGCACGACCGCCGAGTGGGTCGCGAACCTCGCCTACGCGCAGGACTGGAACACCGCCGACTCGCTGAGCGAGTACCTGCACGAGAACGAGGGCGAGTCGATCGATGTCGAGTTCGTCCCGGTCAACGGCGGGCGTCCGATCACCGCGACGCTCATCGTCACGCCCGGCGCGATCGGCGGCCAGGTCGACTCGGTGGCGACCGCCTCGGTCAGCCTCGCCTCGACGAAGCCCGTCCTCGGCGCGATCCCCGGCGCCTGATCGTGGCGGGCGGGCGGATCAGCCTGCTCGTCTCCCGTGATCTCGGGACGCTCGTGCAGGCCGCAGGCACCCTGGACCGTGAGGTCCGGGGTCGTCTGCGCGCCCACACGAAGGGCGCAGCGCAGCCGATCTGGCAAGACGAGATCAAGGGCCGAGCGATGACCCGGCTCCAGTCGCGCGTGCTCGTGGACTCGGCGCGCGTCGCCGTGGCCGACTCGAACGTCACCCTGAAGTCGGCACAGGTCGGCAGGCTGCGCAGCGGCACGCAGCGCCCGGTGCTCGCGTCGGCGGCTGAGTTCGGCGCGAACGCCGGCAAGCAGGTGAAGCAGCGCAGCCGCAAGGGCAAGGTCTACACCCGCCGCCTCGGTAACGCGTTCGGCTCGCCGCGCCGCAAGGGCAACGTCTTTCACCCCGCGTTCGCCGACGCCGTGCCGCGCGTCGCGTCGCTCTGGCTCCAGACCGCGATTCGCACGGTCGCCGAGACGTTCGAGAAGGCGGGGCGCTGACATGGCGAAGGGCTACGCGGTCGGCATCGTCTCCGAGACGAAGGCATTCAAGCAGGGCATCCAGGCGGGCGTCATCGCCCCGCTGGAGGACGCGCAGGACGAGCTGACAGCCCTCGGACGCAATCGAGGAGCGGACCAGCTCGGCGACGCGCTCGACGACGCAGGGGACGCCGCACGCGACGCCGAGCGTCGGATCGAGGACGCGGCGGATGCCGTGGACGACCTCGGGCGCTCCCATGGCCCGGACCAGCTCGAAGACGCGATGCGCGACGCGCAGCGCGCCACGGAGCGGCTGGGCGACGAGACCGAGGAGGTCGCTCGAGACATCGAGCGCGAGTTCCGCGACACCTACCGGAAAGTGAAGCAGGACGCCGAGGATGCCTCGCACGGCGGCGTCGAAGGTTTCGGGAAGATCAAAGACGGCGCGGGTGAGCTGCAGAACGAGATCGGCTCGAACCTCGGCGAGGCAGTGTCGTCGTTCCGAGGCGACATGCAGGACCTCGGCCAGGTCGGGCAGGACACCCTCGGCGGGCTAGCCGCGACCGTCGCCTCGGTGCCTGGCTTCGGTATCCCTGCTGCCGCTGCGCTGGCTGCCGGCGCCGCGGGCCTCGGTCTCGTCACCGCCGAGTTCGAGCGGATCGCTGAGGAGGAGGAGGAGTCGCGGCAGCGCGTCGCGGATTGGGCCTCGGCCTACATCGAGTCGGCGGGGCGGATCGTCGGTGCCGCGCACGTCGTCGCAGAGGTCAACGCGATCTCCACCGACCCCGAGCGCTACAAGGAGGCGCAGGAAGCGGCGAAGGACTGGGGCGTCGATGTCTCGACCGCGATGCTCGGCCTCGCTGGCGACGAGACGGCACTCGGGATCGTCACCGAAACCCTGGGCAAGCGTCAGCAGGAGTGGGCCGAGATCGTCAAGGAGACGAGCACCGGCTCGGCCAACTCCTGGGACAAGTCGAACATGACCGGCAAGCAGCGCGAGTTTGGCGAGGCGGTCTGGCGCGGCACCGAGAAGCTGAAGAAGCAGCGCGGCGAGATGGACGACGGCCAGCGCATCGCCCGTGAGATGGCGCAGGCGCTCTACTCCTACGCGACCAGCGCCGGGAAGGCGACCGGCGAGACCGACGACCTCGGCAACGCGATCTACGAACTCCCCGACGAAACCGAGATCGTCGTCGATGCCAAGACCAAGCGCGCGTACGAAGACATCGACGCGCTGGAGAAGAAGGCCAACTCGAAGACAGGCACCATCAAGGTCCGCGTCGATGACTCCGCCGTGCGCCGCTACGTCCCGCCCACCCTGCGCGGGACTGTCGTCTACACCGCGTCGAACCGAAAGCGGCAGGTTCTATGAGTACCGTCATCACCGCCACCGCCTCGGGCAACTACGTCGTCGTGCCCGCCGTCCTCGGCTACGAGACCACGCAGCGCTCCCGCAACCTCGTGCATGACCTCCTCGACGGTGGCATAGGGGTCGTCCTCGCCAAGCCGCGGCCCCGTTCGGGGAC
>JBMDWQ010000041.1:0-1774 GCA_048594675.1 Microbacterium sp.
TCACGACCGATACCCCCACGATCTCCGACAGCCGGGTGAGGGTCATGCCGCGCTCGGCGAGCAGTTCGTCGAGGCGACAGTGGATGCCGGTGATCTCCTCGTCGTCGGCCGGGCTCATACGAGTCCCTCGGTGTCGCGCTGCAGCCCCGAGCCGTACCGGAAGATCGCGGCCAGAGCTGCCAGCCCCAAGCCCGCGCCGAGGGGCCAGAACGGGATCGTGATATCGAGACCCGGCTTGGGCCACCACGCGTCGATGCCGTTCTCGATCCCCGCGATCTCGTCGTAGCGACCGCTGCGCCACTGCAAGGCTTCCACCGCCGCAGCGCTTCCGGCGAGATCGCCGAGGACCTGCGCCGCAGTACCGCCGATGAGAACGACGAGAGCGGTGACGAAGGTGACCCGCGCCAGCACGGGGGCAAAGGGGCTTCCCCGGCGCAGCTGGAAGCAGGCGATCGCGATGAGACCTGCGACGGTTCCGGGGATGAGCCATCCCAATGCCTGGGAGATCGTCCACCCGACCTGCGGCCAGACGCTGAGGTCTTCCAGGAGGAGTGTTGCCGACGTGAACCCGCCAGCGCTGATCGTTGCCGGCATTCCCTCCAGCAGGGTCCCGGCGGGAAGCTGCGGCCAAAACTCCTGGACGGGTACGGTGATCTTCACCTGCGGTTGAAGGTTGGCGGCCACCGACAGGGCAGCCCCGATCACGCTGAGACCGGCCCAGAAGGCCGCGGCGGTGAGGGTGGCCGCCACCACGCTCGAATCGGTCGCGGCGGCAGGGCGCCGATGTGAGCGCGCGATGGCCACCGCCACGCCGATCAGGGCAGCGAGGACGAACAAGGCTACGGGGAGCCAGGTGGCAAGAAACGCGCTCATGCCGATCACACCAACCCTTCGGTGTCGCGTTGTAGCCGGTGTCCGGCGCGGAAGGCGTAGGCCAGGGCCATGATCCCGAAGCCGATCAGGAGGGGAAGGGGAGCGAGCTCGAACTGGACGAGCGCGAGTCCTCCGGTGGCTTCCTGCAGCTCGCCCGCGGCCATCATCTGCCCGAGGCCGCCGAGGCCTTGGGACAGGAGGCTGCCGAAGGTGATCGCACAACCGGTGACGAGAACCGCGGTCTGGGCGGCGCGGGGGAACGGACGGCCCTGAGCGACCTGCCAGAGGAGGTAGCCGAAGCTGAGGGTGACCGCGCCGATCATGAGGGCCCCGAACACCTCCCCCGCGGCGATGAGCCACAACGTGCCCGCCCCCAGGCGGTCGGCCACGACGACCAGACCGTCGCCGTGGGCCGAGACGATGCCCGGACCGGCTTCGACGGGGATGTCGGCGAGCAGCCGTACCGTCTGACCGTCGGGCGATGCGATGCGCGAGATCGTGGAGATCAGTCCTGTCGCGGCGAGCAGGGCGCCGGCCAAGGCCCCGATCACGAGGATGACGACGATCGTGACCCGATCGGCGCGGTGGGGAGCGGTCGATGTCTCGGAACTCACATCAGCCTCCATATCGAAAATCGTTGTTATCGAAAAACGATATGTGCGAGTCGCGTGGGTGTCAAGGCGGCGCGGGACCACTGTCACGCCGACGGCGAACACGGGCATACCCGCCCCTCGCGGTCGTTATCGTCATTCGTAAGCGCCAGAAGACTCGGCGCGTGGAGGAGTGGACGATGTTCGAGAGATTCACGGACCGTGCCCGTCGCGTGGTTGTGCTCGCCCAAGAAGAGGCGAAGATGCTCAACCACAACTACATCGGGACGGAGCACATCCTGCTCGGTCTC
>JBMDWQ010000042.1:0-3852 GCA_048594675.1 Microbacterium sp.
GCGACGACGGCCATCAGCAGGAGGACGAGATTCATCGGCAGAACCTTGCTCTCCCCGCGGCGAAGATGGAAGACCACCGCACCCACCTGGACGAGGACGAGCCCGACGGCCGCCAGGGGAGCCAGGATCGGTGCGACGCCCACGAGGGGCGGCAGGATGAGACCGATCGCGCCGAGGATCTCGACGATCCCGATCGCTCGGACGGCCAACAGCGGCACGTCGCCGGCCCATCCGATGCCCGAGGCCACGAGCGCGGCAGGGGCGCGGAAAGCCTTTTGCGCGCCGGCGGCAAGATAGGCGAGGGCGAGCAGACCGGCAACGATCCAATAGGCGATCACCATGCGTCAGTTCCTTCCAGACAGAGGGGTTCGAGTCGAGGCATCCCGAGGCCCGCGCTGATTCCAGATCAGCGGCGCCTGCCGGAGCCAGGTGTCGTCCTGGAGAGCGTCGAGCAGGAACCGCGCCACCTCGACGCGACTGATGCTGAGCCCTGGCTTCTCCGCGCCGGCGAGAGCGGCCCGAAGCGGCCCACGCGGCGGCGCGTCGGTGAGGGCGACGGAGCGAGCCATCACCCACTCCGCATCCGAGGCGCGCACCACCTCGTCGACGCCGTGGTGATCGGTGTAGCCGTGACGGATCCCCGATGTCTTGATGAGTCCTTTGAACAGGGGGTTGAGGGTGCGCCAGGAGTCACCCGCTCCCAGGGTGGAGGCGACGGAGAGACGGCGGATGCCGTTCTCGTTCATCACCGTGAGGGTGTCGCGTGTCGCGTCGGTCATGAACATGGGCGGGCTGACGGGTTTCGCCCAGGGGTTGTCGCTCGCACGGGAGTTGTTCAGGGCGCTCACCACCGCATCGACACCGTCTGCCGCACGGCGGATGTCGTCGATGCGGGAGGGCGTCCCCGCCACGAGCTCGACGCCCGCAGGTGCCGAGACCGAGTCAGGATTGCGCACGAGGGCGCGGACGCGGTGACCGCGTTCGACCGCTTGGGTGAGAACGTGCTTTCCGGTGCGGCCGCTGCCGCCCAGCACGAGGAGGGTGATCACGAGGTGTGCCTTCTATGGTTCGTGGATTACTTCCGGACGACGAGTTCATGTACCGCCCGGTCCATGGCGAGCTCCCAATACAGGGGCGCGATCTCGTCCGCGGTCATACTGGCCACGCCCTCGGGCGCCTGGTCCGTGATCCAGACGCCGATGGCGACATGGGCGACGTGCACGCCACTCCCGTCCGCAGAGAGCGCGTGGCCCAGGTTGAGCGCCCAGTTGCGCAGAGCAGCACCGCCGGGGGTGATGTTTCCGAACATGGGCACGGGATAGATGGAGCCTGCGCCCGTGGTGACGATGATGGTCCCCGCGCCGGAAGCCACCATCGCCGGCAGAACCGCTGCCGTTGCCGTCATGGCGCCGTAGAGGTAGTACTCGATCTGGGGCTGGACGTTTTCGGGGGCGGCATTGCGGACGTCGACGGGGGCGAGCGGTCCGGAGGTGGCATCCGCGGGTGAGTACTCGAGGACGTCGATGCCCCCGAATCGTTCCGCCACCGCCTCGAGGGCGGCCGTGAGGGAGGGTCGATCCAGAACGTCGGCGGGGAACGCGGCAGCCGTGATGCCCCCTCCCGCGAGAGTGTCGACGAGGGCATCGAGCTTCTCTCGGTTGCGTGCGATGAGGGCCACGCTGAAGCCCTTCGAGCCGAACGTGCGAGCGAGGGCGAGGCCGAGTCCGGGACCGGCTCCGATGATGGCGATGGTGGGCATATCTCTTCTTCGTAGGAGGGGTCAGCGGCGACGCTGTGTCGGGTCGGTCAGCGAGGGCGGGTCGGTGAGATAGTCAGCAGGGAGGGTCTCCGACCCGGGTGTCACGATCGCGTCGACGGCGTCGAGGACATCAGCGGTGAGGGTGGTCTGGGCTGCGACGATGAGGTCATCGAGCTGCGCCGGCGTCCGTGGTCCGACGATCACGGCGGTGACGGCGGGATGAACGCGCACGAAGGCCGTCGCCAGGTGCGGCAGAGTCATGCCGGCCTGGGATGCGACGTCCTTCAGCTGTTCGACGATGCGCCACCGGCGGGCGTTGGCGGGATCGGCACGGTCGAACATGCCGGGGCTGAGGCGCGCACGGCTGTTCTCGGACAGATCACGGCCACTCAGCCACCCGTTCGCCAGCGGGCTGAACGTCAGAACACCCATGTCGTAACGCCGCGCCGTGGGAAGGACGGACGTCTCGACTCGTCTGTTGAGCAGGGAGTAGCGCGCTTGTTCCGTCACGAAGCGCGCGTGGCCGCGACGGTCGGCGATCCACTGGGCCTCGACGATCTTCTCGGCGGGGAACATCGAGTGCCCGAAAGCACGGATGAGCCCGGCGCTCTTCAGATCGGAGAGAGCTCCGAGGGTTTCGTCGAGACCGGTGTTCCAGTCGTAGCGGTGCAGCTGGTAGAGATCGATGTGATCAGTGCCGAGCCGTTGCAGGCTCGCCTCGACGGCGCGACGGATCCATCGTGGGGAGGCGCCTCGACGATTGGGGTCCGGGGTGTCCGGCAGCCCGAACTTCGTCGCCAGCACCACCTCGTCGCGACGACCGCGGATGGCCTCGCCGACGATTCGCTCGGATTCTCCGTCGCCGTAACGGTCGGCGGTATCGATGAGCGAGATCCCCGCGTCGATCGCGGTATGGATCATCCGCGCGACTTCGGCCCGATCGGTGTTGCCGAAACCGCCGAAGTTCATCGTGCCCAGCGCGGTGTCGGAGACGGAGATGCCCGTCGCCCCGAGGTATCTGGAATTCATGTCGCGTTCCTTCTTAGATCGAGGTCGTTTCCGGAATGACGCACACGTCGCCGGATTCCGGGTCGCAGAACGCGGCCCCGTCATCGCCGACCGGCTGCAGCGTGAGCGGTCGATCGGATCCGCCGCTCATGCCGCACCCGCCGAAGCGTCGGTGACGGTCTGCGCGAGTGCGCGAGCGTATCCGTCGACGGACTGGGCACCCGAGGCGGCGAGGCGGCGATCGAACACGGCGAAGGGAACCCCCCGAACGCCGAGGCGCTGACCCTCTTCGATGTCCGCGCGGACGTCCGCCGCGTACTCATCCCCCGCCAGGACCTCGCGGACTCGACCCTCGGAGAGGCCGACCTCGGCACCGGCCGCGGCGAGAGCGTCAGGCGCGAACGGGTTGAGCTCCCCCGCGAAGAAGCGGTCCTGCACCAGCGAGAAGAACTCGACCCCGACGCCCTGTTCCTGCGCGTACTGGAAGACACGGTGGAAGTCGAACGTGTTCGCGTTGAGCCGATCGACCGAGAACGCGAGACCCTCGCTCTGCGCGAGGGCTTGGATCCGCCGCTCGGCCTGAACGACGACCTGCGCGTCTCCGCCGTGCGATCGGATGAACGCACTCTCGATCGTCTCGGGCGTCTTCGGCGCGCCCGGGTTCAGCTCGAACGAACGCAGACGCAGCACGAATCGGTCGCTGTCCGGGCGATCCGCGATGGCCTCCTGGAGCCGATGCTTGCCCACGTAGCACCAGGGGCAGCCCAGGTCCGTCCAGACCTCGATCACGACGTGTTGCGATGTTTCGGACAGGATGCTGTCGGCCATCATTTCCACCTCACTTGTAGTGCGTAACAACATCATCGAACTGTTGTCGAACGCGTACAAAAGGCACTTTCGAGTGCCTGACGAAGGGGGAAGTTCGTCGCTCAGCGCCGGGGTCGCGCGACCCGGAAGCGGTCAGATCACTCGGCGAGCGCCTCGGGGGCGCCCTTCACCCCGGCTCTTCCGACGCCGACGCGCTCGTGAAGCGCCCTGTTCGCCGCGACCGCGGAGTGGTTCTCGACCGCCCACTGGGAGAGCTG
>JBMDWQ010000043.1:0-4937 GCA_048594675.1 Microbacterium sp.
ATGTCGTTCAAGTACTACGGAAGCCGCCCGCCCTCCCTCAACCGCGCGTGGGTCGAGGCCCTCGCGATCACGGCCAACGGGCCGGCGGGTCTGTACGTGGTACCCGAACCCGCGGAGGCGCCCGAGCCCGTCGTGGCCGACGTCATCTGAGCACGGAGAGGGGCCCCGGGAGTCATTCCCGGGGGCCCCTCTCCGTTCCTGCGTGCGCCCAGCCGCGGGGCTTCGTCACGAGACCTGTTGCATCTCCTTCAGGCGCGTCCGCAACTCCTCGCTCGTGTGCGTCTCCTGGTCGAGGTTCGCGCGCAGGAGCGCGAGTGCCTCGTCGTTGCCGACCGCCTCGACGGCGATGATGAGGGACTCGTACGCCGAGATCTCGAAGTGCTCGTTGCCGAGCGCCGCCGACAACGTGACGACATCGCGCAGCGGCGCGGACGCGCGTTCGATGAGCGCATGCGCGTGCTTCGAGATCCCGGTCGTCGCCGGTGACGGCGCTGTCGACTCCGGGAACTCCAGCAGAGCGAACACCTGCGTCAAGTTCTGGATCTGCTCCCGCGTCTCGTCGGCGTGATGACGGAACAGCTTCTTCACCTCGGAGGACTGCGCCGCGGAGGCGAGGTCGCCGAGCGCGGCGAGGGAGTCGTCCTCCATCGTGCGCGCGACGCGCAACTGGAAGCGGAGGAGGTCGGCGGGGGTTTCGAGAGTGTTCTGAGACATGGATCTCCTCAGGTCAGGTCAGGTCGGGTCAGGGAAGATCCTGCGTGCCGCGAGGGGTCTCCCCGAGCGCGATGTCGGGGTCGGCCAGCACGTCGCCGTCGGCGGCGCCGTCGAGAGCGTCTTCACCCGGGAGGTCGTCGGTGCCGTCGTCGTCGGGCACCGCGCCTCCCACGCTCTGGTCGCCCGTGTCGGGGTCGTCGATCGACGGCTCCTGCGGAGCGCCCGTGTCGGGGTCGAGGGGAGTCTGGTCGGGGTCGGAGATGGTCATGTCTTCCTCCTTCGTCGGACGGTCAACTGTTGCCGCGATCCTCTGACCGGCCGTACGTCCCGCCGATGGGGTTGACGCGCGCGGAGCCCCGCGCTAGGTGCTGCAGCGCGAGGCCGGGAACGTGGCGGGCGGGAGCCGTTTACCACGCACGCTCCGGCGGTACCAGCCCCTCGGTCCGTCGATGCTGCCGCTCTACCGTGACGACATGGCTCGCAACGTGCGTCTGCTCCGCTGCTCTCCCGCCGAGGTGTTCGCCGTCCTGTCCGACGGCTGGCTGTATCCGGGGTGGGTCGTCGGGGCGTCGCGGATGCGCGACGTCGCCGAGTCCTGGCCCGAGGCGGGGTCTCGCTTGCATCACTCCTTCGGCACGTGGCCGCTGCTGCTCGACGACACGACGCGCGTCGAGGTATGGGATCCGCCCCGGCGCATGGTGCTGCTCGCGCGCGGATGGCCGATAGGCGAGGCGCGGGTGAGCATCGAGGTCAAGCCGCGGGGCACCGGGTGCGTCGTCCGCATCGACGAGCACCCTGTGGCAGGTCCCGGCTCGGCGGTGAGTGCGCTCATCGACCCACTGCTCCGGTGGCGGAACAAGGAGACGCTCCACCGCCTCGCGCTCCTGGCCGAGGGTGGGGCGCGACGGCCCGTCGCGGAGGCGGCGCCGGATTCACCCGCTGTGGCCGACCCCGACGCGCCCCTGGACTCCGCCGCCTCCGGCGCGCCGGACACCACCGAGCCGGAGGCTCCCCGCGAGGCGGCGGACGTCGACACCGCGCCGTAGAGTGGCGACGATGAGCGAGTCGGAGTACGGCGATCTCGACGTCGTGGTGGTGGGGGCGGGACCCAACGGACTGGCAGCCGCGGTCACCCTCGCGCGCGCGGGGCTCCGGGTCGTCGTGTTCGAACGCGCCGGGCGTGCCGGGGGCGGGGCCTCGACGGCGGAGCTCACGCTGCCCGGGTTCGCGCACGACGTCTGCTCCGCCGTGCATCCCTTGGCGCTCGAGTCGCCGTTCTTCCGCGCTTTCGAGCTCGATCGGCGCATCTCCCTCGTCCGGCCTGACATCTCCTTCGCCCACCCCCTCGACGGCGGCGCGGCGTCGATCGCCCACCGCGACCTCGCCCGCACCGCCGCAGGGCTGGGGCGCGACGGGGTGGCCTACGCCCGACTGATCGGTCCCCTCGCGCGCCGCGCGTCGCAGGTCGCCGAGATCACGGGCGGCCCGCTCCTGCGCATCCCGCCCCACCCGTGGGCGGCGGCACTGCTGGGTGCGGCGACCGCTGAGCAGGGCACACCGGCGTGGAACCTGCGCTTCCGGGGCGACGCGGCGCCGGCACTCCTGTCGGGAGTGAGCGCCCACGCGATCCTTCCGCTCCCGAGCCTCGCTGCCGCCGGAGCCGGCATCGCCCTCACCGCGTACGCGCACGCGCGCGGCTGGCCGATCCCGATCGGGGGGAGCCAGGCGATCGTCGATGCGCTCGTGCGCGACCTCGAGGCCCACGGCGGGAGGCTCGTCCTCGACCACGAGGTGACGCGGCTGTCCGATCTCCCGCGGGCCCGCGTGCGCATGCTCGACCTCACTCCGCGCGCCCTGCTCGCGATGGCGGGAGACGAGCTCCCCGAGCGGTATCGCCGCCGCCTCGCGCGATTCCGGTACGGGCAGGGAGCCGCGAAGGTCGACTTCGCGCTGTCCGCTCCCGTGCCCTGGCGCTCTGCAGAGCTCCGCGAGGCGCCCACGCTCCATCTCGGCGGCACTCGCGCCGAGATCGCCGCGGGAGAGCGGGAGGTCGCCCGCGGCCGGCATCCGCAATCCCCCTACGTCCTGGTCTCGCAGCCGTCGATCGTCGATCCCTCGCGCGCGCCGTCGGGCGGGCACACGCTGTGGACGTACACGCATGTGCCAGCGGGATCGACGCTCGACCGGGCCGAGGCGGTGATCGCGCAGATCGAGCGCTTCGCCCCCGGCTTCCGCGACACCATCCTCGCCGTGTCGAGCCGCACCGCCGTCGACCTCGAGCACCACAACCCGAACTATCCCGGTGGGGACATCGCGGCCGGTGCCGCCGACGTCCGCCAGTTGCTCGCGCGACCCGTGCTCAGCCCGACACCCTGGCGGACGCCCGTTGCGGGCCTCTATCTGTGTTCTTCGTCGACCTCGCCCGGTCCCGGCGTCCACGGCCTCGCCGGATGGCACGCCGCCCGCACCGCCCTCCGCGACCAGTTCGGCATCACCACAGCTCCCGACCTCTCCCTCGACGGCTGAACGCCGGGAGGGCAGCGAGCACAGCGGCGGGCGGCGGGCGATGCCGGACGGCCAGCACAGCGGCGGACGGCGAGCACAGCCGGACGGCCAGCACAGCGGCGGGCGGCGGGCGCAGCGGCGGACGGCGGGGGTGCCTCCCCGGCGTGTCGGGCGGGGAGCGCGGCGTGTCGGGCTGTCGGTCCGCCGTTACGCACGAGAGCCGCGGCGCGGGTCACCGACCGCGCCCCCGTCCGCCGCGCCCCCGTCCGCCGCCGCTCAGGAGAGGGCGTCGCGGATGACCCCTTCGGCCTTGTCGACGACGTTCGGCTTGCCGTCGGTGCCGAAGAACCGCGGGTCGGGCTGGGTCGGCGGGGGCATCGGCACCGTGGTGTCGGGCCCCTCGCCGTAGCTGAACTCGCCCTTGCCGTCGGGCGTCGGTCCCGACGCCCAGGCCCCGTCAGCCGCCGCCGCACCGTCGGAGAAGTTGAGGTAGCGATAGGAGTGATCGCGCGCCTCGTTCGACAGCGGGAAGTTGATCGGCACCGGCAGGTCCTCCACGCCCTCTTCGCGCAGCTCTTGGGCGGCGCGGATCCACTGGTTCTGGTGCATGGTGTCGCGGGCGAGGAGGAAGGACAGCATGTCCCGGACGCCATGGTCGTCGGTCATCTGGTAGATGCGCGCCACCTGCAGCCGGCCCTGCATCTCCGCGTTGGCGTTCGCGGTGAAGTCGGCCAGCAGATTGCCGCTCGCCGTCACATACGAGCCCTGCCACGGATTGCCGTTGCTGTCGACGGGCCGCACTCCGGCACCGGCGACGATGGCCGCCTGCACATCCATCCCACCGATCACCGCGCCGAGCACGGGGTCGGAGGCGGCGGCGGCTTCGCTCTGCTCGACGGGCGCCTTCTCGAGGAGCTGGGCGATCATGATCGCGAGCATCTCGACGTGTCCGAACTCCTCGGCCCCGATGCCGTACAGGAGGTCGCGGTACTTGCCCGGGAGGTGGCAGTTCCACGCCTGGAAGCCGTATTGCATGGCGACGGTGATCTCGCCGTACTGGCCGCCGAGAACCTCCTGCATGCGCCGGGCGAACACGGCGTCGGGCTTGTCGGGCGTGGCGGCGAACTGCAGTTCTTGTCGATGGAAGAACATCTGGTCTCCTTCTCGTGAACGCGGATCCATCGTCGGCGCCGGATGCGTCGCGACCGCGTGGGTGACCGTAGGCACCGCCGGGCCGATCGTCTCGGGGGGTTGACGATGCCGGGGGAACGTGTACGGTACCCGCCGCCGATCACGGTTGCGTAAAGCACGCTTAACATGTCACAGTGGAGGTGTTGTAAAGCACACTTCACATCGGAGGCATCATGACCGACTCCCGCAGCCCGGAGGCCGCTCCGTCCGCCGCCCAGGAACGCTCCCGGTGGGGACGCGTGAAGTTCGGCTCGCGTCGCCTGCCCGCCCTCGTCGTCGCCGCGCCGATCGGCCTCGTGCTCGCCGTCGGGATCGGGACGCTCGCGGCGCTCACGGGAGCCGCCGGCCCACGCCCCCTCCTCGGCGGGATCGCGATGGCGGCGGTCACCGTGTGGCCGTGCCTGGGTCTGGTGTGGGCGCTCATCGTCGACCGACAGACGCTGCGCGGCGCGACACCGAATCCCGAACAGTCCGTCGAGTCGGCCTGGTACGACCGCGCGGCCAGCGGTGCGTTCTCCGACACCCTC
>JBMDWQ010000044.1:0-4841 GCA_048594675.1 Microbacterium sp.
CCCGGGCGACCAGTTCGGTGACCCGGGGTTCACGCCACACGACGTCGGTGAGCACGGAACCACGCAGATCGAGGCGAGTGAGTATCGATTCGGCCCATTCGCATTCCACGATCCGCGCGTGCGCCGCGTCGACCTCGCCCGTCAGGCCGTTGATCCGGGCCCCCGAGATGTCGGCGTGCCGTCCGATGTCATCCACAGTCTCCAAGACGCTCGGAAGATCGGGAACGACGGTGCGCGGGGGAGCGGGGGCGGAAGAGCGTGCTGCCATCCTGAGACCCTATCCGCCGCGTATGATGGTCGGATCAGCTGTGAACCGGCCATCACCGGGGAGCTCTCGGAAGAACGCCACCCCGGTGGTCACTAGAACCGAGCGGGTCAGGCCCGTGACAGCCGCGGTGAGAGAGGCCCACCGATGTGGGCAACGCGGGGTGGTACCGCGGCCCGTCACACCCACGGGTCGTCCTCGCAGGAAGCGACGCAACCTGCTGGAGTGACATGACCTACCCACGACGTCCGTCGGCCGACACGGCCACGACCGGTGCCGCCTTCGGGCCAGCTGCCGTCGTCCCGACCCCCCGCTTCCCCGACATCGAGGCCGAGATCCTCGATTTCTGGCGCGAAGACGACACGTTCCGCGCCTCGATCGCTCGCCGCGAGGGAGCTCCTGAATGGGTGTTCTACGACGGGCCACCGTTCGCGAACGGCCTGCCCCACTACGGCCATCTGCTCACCGGCTACGCGAAGGACCTCTTCCCGCGCTTCCAGACGATGCGGGGCAAGAAGGTCGACCGCGTCTTCGGGTGGGATACCCACGGCCTCCCCGCCGAACTCGAGGCGATGAAGCAGCTCGGGATCACCGAGAAGCGTCAGATCGAGGAGATGGGGATCGCCGCGTTCAACGCGAAGGCGAAGTCCTCCGTTCTCGAGTACACCCGCGAGTGGGAGGACTACGTCACCCGCCAAGCCCGCTGGGTCGACTTCGAACGGGGATACAAGACCCTCGACACGGGCTACATGGAGTCGGTGCTGTGGGCCTTCTCGCAACTGTGGGACAAGGGGCTCGCCTACGAGGGCCACCGCGTCTTGCCGTACTGCTGGCGCGATGAGACTCCGCTGTCCAATCACGAGCTGCGCATGGACGACGACGTCTACAAGATGCGTCAGGATCCCTCCGTCACCGTGACCTTCCCTCTCGTCGGTGCGAAGGCGGAGAGCCTCGGTCTCACGGGCGTGCGTGCCCTGGCGTGGACGACCACGCCATGGACGCTGCCGACGAACTTCGCCCTTGCGGTCGGCCCGGAGATCGCCTACGTGGTCGTGCCCGGCGGGCCGGCCGGTGCCGCCGACGTGCACGAGGACCGCACCGAGGGCGCCTCCCACCGCTATCTACTGGCGGAAGAGCTGCTCGGCGGCTACGCGAAGGACCTCGGTTACGGGTCCGCAGAGGAGGCACACGCCGCCGTCGAGCGGACGCTCCGCGGGGAAGAGCTCGCCGACGTCCAGTACGACAGGCTCTTCGACTATTACGCCGACACCGAGACGTGGGGCACGCACAACGCCTGGCGAGTGCTCGTGGACGACTACGTCACCACGAGCGACGGGACCGGCATCGTGCACCAGGCCCCCGCGTACGGCGAGGATGACCAGCGCGTCACCGAGGCCGCGGGCATCCCGCTCATCATGAGCCTCGACGATGGGGGGCGATTCCTTCCGCAGGTGACCGACGTCGCCGGCCAGCTCTGGATGGAGGCGAACCGTCCGCTCATCCGGCTGTTGCGCGCCGAGGGGCGCCTGCTCCGCGAGGCGAGCTACGAGCACTCGTACCCGCACTGCTGGCGCTGCCGCAATCCCCTCATCTACAAGGCGGTGTCGAGCTGGTTCGTGCGGGTGACCGCGATCAAGGACCGCCTCGTCGAGCTCAACGAGCAGATCACCTGGGCGCCCGAGAACGTCAAGCACGGACAGTTCGGGAAGTGGCTCGAGGGAGCGCGCGACTGGTCGATCAGCCGCAACCGGTATTGGGGATCGCCCATCCCGGTGTGGAAGAGCGACGACCCGGCCTTCCCGCGGGTGGATGTATACGGCTCTCTTGCCGACCTCGAGCGGGACTTCGGACGGCTGCCGACCAACGAGGCAGGCGAGGTCGACCTCCACCGTCCCTACATCGACGACCTGACCCGCCCGAACCCCGACGACCCGACGGGGCGCAGCACCATGCGCCGGATCGAGGACGTCTTCGACGTGTGGTTCGACTCGGGGTCCATGCCCTACGCGCAGGTCCACTATCCGTTCGAGAACCGCGAGTGGTTCGACTCGCACGCTCCCGCGGACTTCATCGTCGAGTACATCGGACAGACACGCGGCTGGTTCTACGTGATGCACGTCCTGTCGGGCGCGCTGTTCGACCGCCCCGCGTTCGCAGGTGTGGCCTGTCACGGCATCGTTCTCGGCAGCGACGGCCAGAAGATGTCGAAGTCCCTGCGCAACTACCCGGACGTCAGCGAGGTGTTCGACCGCGACGGATCCGACGCGATGCGATGGTTCTTGATGAGCTCCTCCGTGCTGCGGGGCGGAAACCTCGTGGTCACCGAGGAGGGGATCCGCGCGGGAGTCCGGGAGTTCCTGTTGCCGTTGTGGAACGCGTGGTACTTCTTCGCGACCTACGCGAACGCGGCCGGCGGCCCCGACGGGACCGGCTACACGGCCCGGTGGCGCACCGACTCCGCCCATGTGCTCGACCGGTACATCCTCGCACTGACGGGCGATCTCGTGCGGGAAGTCGCCGGACACCTCGACGCCCTCGACTCGACGATGGCCGCCGCCACGCTGCGGGAGTTCGGCGAAGCCCTCACCAACTGGTTCATCCGCCGTTCGCGAGACCGCTTCTGGGTGGGGGCCTCGGATTCCGACGCGACCTCGACAGAGGCGTTCGACACGCTATACACGGTCCTCGAGACCGTGACGCGCGTCGCTGCGCCGCTCATCCCGCTGGTGGCGGAGAAGGTGTGGCAGGGGCTCACCGGGGAACGCAGTGTGCACCTGGCCGATTGGCCGGATCCCGACGCCTTCCCTGCCGCGGAGGACATCCGCACCGCGATGGACGCCGTCCGCGAGGTCTCCTCGGTCGCCAACGGGCTTCGCAAGAAGGAAGGCAAGCGTGTGCGTCTGCCGCTGTCCTCGCTGACGGTTGCGGTGCGCGGCGCCGACGCGCTGGCACAGTTCGAGGACATCCTCCGAGACGAGCTCAACGTCAAGGAAGTCCGGCTGGTCGAGCTGGTGGACGGCCTCGGCGAGAGCTACGGCATCAGCCAGCGCCTCGCCGTGAACGCGCGCGCCGCCGGGCCCCGTCTGGGCAAGCAGGTCCAGCACGTGATCGCCGGGGCACGCGCCGGGATCTGGACGGTCGAGGACGGCACGGTCATCGTCGACGGCGTTGCTCTGGAAGAGGGCGAATACGAGCTGACCCTCGAGGCGGGCGGCGTCCAGGAGGGTACGGCGATCGCGCTCCTGGAAGGAAGCGCCGAGCGCCCGGGTGGTTTCGTGCTGCTCGACACCGTCACGACGCCGGAGTTGGAAGCGGAAGGGCTCGCCCGCGATGTGATCCGTGGCGTGCAGGACTCCCGCAAGGCGGCCGGGTTCGAGGTGAGCGACCGCATCCGATTGCAGCTGCTGTTCACTGACCAGGCAGACGCACGCGCCGTCGCAGATGCGTTCGAGACCGCGCAGGTGGCTGCCGAGACCCTCGCGCTCGACTATGCCGTCGTCGGTCCCGACGGTGACGTGCTGACCGGCGACGGCTCCGTGCTGGCCTCGGGAAGGACCGTGGACGCCGACCACGTCGTGACGGTCGACGCGGGAGACTTCGCGAACGCGGGGGAGTTCACCATCGCCGTGACGAAGATCGGAGGGCCGGCATGAACGACAAGGATCGTGCCGATGCGGTCTACGCCGCATTGCTCACCCGCCAGGGGGAGCGCTGGGTGCAGCCCCGGGTCGAACGCACGCGCCGCGTGCTCGAGCTGCTCGACGATCCGCAGCGGACGTATCGGGTCGTCCATGTGACGGGCACCAACGGGAAGACCTCGACGAGTCGGATCATCGAGAGCATCGTGCGGGCCCACGGCCTGCGTACCGGCCTGTTCACGAGTCCGCATCTCGAACGGTTCACCGAACGCATCATGGTCGACGGCGAGCCTGCCGACGACGCGGCGGTCGCCGACGCCTGGGAGGAGATCGGACCCTTCGTCGACCTCGTGGATGCAGAGCTCGCCACTGCCGGTGACGCACCCCTCACCTACTTCGAGCTGCTCACCGTGCTCGCATTCGTCGTCTTCGCCGACGCTCCCGTCGACGTCGCCGTGATCGAGGTGGGCATGGGCGGCGCGTGGGACTCGACGAACACGGCCGACGGAGACGTGGCCGTCATCGCCCCCATCGACATCGACCACGCGGACCGTCTGGGCGAGACCGTGCGGGAGATCGCGACCGTGAAGGCGGGGATCATCAAGGCCGGGGCCGTCGTCGTCTCCGCCGTCCAGCGTCCCGACGCGCGCGCGGTCATCGATGGGGCGACTCGCGCGGCCGGGGGGACGCTCGCGGTGGAGGGCGAGGCCTTCAGCCTCGAGGCGCAGCGTCTTGCCGTCGGCGGGCAGCAGCTGTCCGTGCGCGGGCGCGCAGCGATGTACGACGAGCTCTATCTGCCTCTGTACGGTGCGCATCAGGGACACAACGCCGCTCTCGCCATCGCCGCCGTGGAGTCGTTGATCGGTGACGGCACGCAGCCCATCGCATCCGAGGTCCTCACCGAGGGGCTCGCCCAGGTGACCTCCCCCGGACGGCTC
>JBMDWQ010000045.1:0-13353 GCA_048594675.1 Microbacterium sp.
AGAAACGGACTGAGCAACACCAGATGTGCGGAATCGTCGGGGTCGTCGGGCAGGGACCGGCCAACCAGGAGGTCTACGACTCGCTGCTCCTGCTGCAGCACCGGGGGCAGGATTCCACGGGGATCGCCACCGCCGAGGCCAGCGGGGTGTTCCACATCTTCAAGGCCAAGGGGCAGGTGCGCGAGGCCTTCCGCACGCGCGATATGCGGGCGCTCCTCGGCAACATCGGGCTCGGTCACGTCCGGTATGCCACGAAGGGCACCGCGTCCAGTGAAGAAGAGGCCCAGCCGTTCTACGTCAACGCGCCCTACGGCATCGTGCTGGTGCACAACGGCAACCTGACCAACACGCGTGAGCTCACGCAGGAGCTCTTCCGCACCGATCGCCGTCACCTCAACACCTCGTCGGACACGGAACTGCTCGTCAACGTGCTCGCGAACGAGCTGCAGGAGTCGATCTCCGGTCTCGAGCTGGACCCGGCCCAGATCTTCCAGGCCGTCGCGCGGGTGCACGAACGCGTGGAAGGCTCGTACGCGGCGATCGCCCTGATCGCCGGGTATGGTCTCCTCGCCTTCCGCGATCCGTTCGGCATCCGTCCGCTCATCCTCGGCACCCGCAAGGCCGACAACGGCGCGTACGAGTGGACGGTCGCGTCGGAATCGCTCGTGCTCGAGAACGGCGGATTCGAGGTCGTCCGCGATGTGGAGCCCGGCGAGGCCGTCTTCATCGACCTCGACGGCCGCCTGCACACGAAGCAGTGCGCGACCAACCCGCAGCTGGTGCCGTGCTCGTTCGAGTACGTGTACCTCGCCCGTCCCGACAGCGAGATGAACGGGATCTCCGTCTACGAAGCGCGGCTGCGGATGGGGGAGCGTCTGGCCGACACGATCGCCAAGTACACCCCGAAGGACGCGATCGACGTCGTCATGCCGATCCCCGACTCCTCCCGTCCCGCCGCGATGCAGGTGGCCCGCAAGCTCGGGGTCGAGTACCGCGAGGGGTTCTACAAGAACCGCTACGTCGGCCGGACGTTCATCATGCCCGGGCAGGCCGTGCGCAAGAAGAGCGTGCGACAGAAGCTCAACGCCATGTCGAGCGAGTTCAAGGGCAAGAACGTGCTCCTGATCGACGATTCCATCGTGCGCGGCACGACGTCGAAGGAGATCATCCAGATGGCGCGCGACGCCGGGGCGAAGTCCGTCATCTTCGCCTCCGCCGCGCCGCCGGTGCGGTTCCCGCACGTGTACGGCATCAACATGCCCTCGCGTCACGAACTGGTCGCCCATGGGCGGACGATCCCCGAGATCGCCGAGGAGCTCGGGTGCGACTACCTCGTCTACCAGGAGGTGGACGACCTCAAGGCCGCCATCCTCGAGGGCTCTCCCGATGTCGAAGACCTCGACATGAGCTGCTTCGACGGCCGCTACATCACCGGGACCGTCTCGGAGGAGTACTTGGCCTGGGTCGAGGGCAACCAGGAGAGCTGACCGCCTCCCTGCTGCCGCCCGGTCGGGTGCCGTGCGCCGCGGGCCGTGCCTCGTGCACAGCGGCGGACCGAGAGCCGAACACGCCGTGCGGCCGAGGCTGTGGCCCGCGTGTCGGCCGCTTCATCCGCCGTTGTGTTCGCCGGGACATCCGCCGTTGTGTTCGTCGGGACATCCGCGGCTGTGTTCGCCGGGCGGTCCCACCCCCGGGCGCACTCCTGCGCGGGCACCCCTAGGCTGGAACGGTGACGTCCGATGCTGCCCGCCCGCTGTGGCGCGGCCGCGTCCTCGCCCTCCTCGGGATCGCGCTCTTCGCGTTCTCGTTGCGTTCGGCCGTCGGCTCCCTCTCTCCGGTCCTGGATCACATCCGGGCGGACTTCGACGTGTCGGGATGGGTCGTCGGAGCGATCGGCACCGCACCGCCGGTCTGCTTCGCCGTGTTCGGACTGCTGACGCCGCGCTGGGAACGCCGGCTCGGGCTCGAACGGATGACGGTGATCGCGCTCCTCGTGGTCTCCGCGGGGCTCGTGGCACGCGGGTTCGCCGGTGACGCACTCACCCTCGCCGCGACGACCGCGCTGATCTTCGCCGGCGTCGGAGTGGGGAACGTGCTCCTTCCGCCGCTGGTGAAGAAGCACTTTCCCGATCGCATCGGGCTCGTGACCACCCTGTACTCCACGACGATGGCGTTCTCCACCTTCCTCCCGCCGTTGTTCGCCGTGCCCGTCGCCGACGCAGCGGATTGGCGATGGTCGCTGGGAATGTGGGCGGTGTTCAGCTCGCTGGCGCTGGTGCCGTGGATCGTGATGCTGGTCCGTGAGCGGGGCAGCCGCGGCGTCGACATCGAGCAGCCGACCGCACGCGTGTTCGGACGGCTCTGGGCGCTGCCGATGACGTGGGCGGTGACCGTGACGTTCCTCGTCTCGGGTGCCATCGCGTACACGTGCTTCGCGTGGCTTCCCTCGCTGCTGGTCGACACGGCCGGAGTCACCCCCGCCCAGGCCGGGGCGCTGCTGTCCCTCTTCGGGATGATGGGGTTGCCGGCCGCCCTCGTGGTGCCGGTGCTGGTCGCGCGCTACCGGATCGTGCCGGGGCTGTTCGCCGTGGCGGTCGGGTCGGGGCTCGCCGGCGTGAGCGGACTGCTGTTCGCGCCGAGCGTGGCGCCGTGGCTCTGGGTCGCACTGCTGGGCACAGCGCCCTTGTTCTTCCCGCTCGCGCTCGTGCTCATCGGCTTGCGTTCGCGCACCCATGAGGGAGCCGTGGCACTCAGCGGATTCGTGCAGAGCATCGGATACGCCGTGGTCGCTGTCGTGCCCCTGACCGTGGGCATCGTGCACGACCTCACGCAGTCATGGACGGCGGCGCTCGTGATCCTGGGGATCGTGATCATCGCGTCGATCCCCGCGGGTGTCGTCGTCGCGCGCCGTGAGACGGTGGAAGACGAGTGGGAGCGTCGTCACCGCCGGACGTGGTGACGACGGAGGAGAGGAACGGCGATCACGCCTTTTCGAGCTCGTCCTCGTCGTCGGCGTACTGATCCGCCCACTTGTCGACGTACTGGTCGTCGTCGTGGTGCCCGAGCTCCTTCTCCAGTGCGGAGAAGTTCGGGTTGTACGTGTCGTACTTGAGTTCGCGAGCGATCTTTGTGTGCTTCGCCTTCTGACGGCCACGCCCCATGCGAGACCCCCTCATTTCTGAGTCACGGGCTTATTCGGCAGCGCCCGTCGAAAACGGTCCGGCACGCGGCCGGGAAGAGTAGCATTCAGGATAACACGGAGCCCCGCACGGCTCGCCGTCGGCCCCCTCTCAGGGCCTGCTGGCGGACGTCGGCCGCCCGCGGCGACGGGCTCTGCAGAGCGACGACGCCGGGAACGGAGAGCGACCATGAGCTACGAGACCGCGAACGTTCCGGAACCCCGCGAGGTGCCGCAGCGTGCGGTGATTGTCGGGGTCGTCCCTGATCAGCCGGAGCGCGTGCTGCGCGAGGCCGCCCGCTACGCGAGGCTCTTCTCGGCTCCCCTGCTGGTGGCCCACGTCGATGTCACCCGGTTCGTCACGTACGAGGATCCCGACGGCTACGTCCACACCGCACCCATCGACCTCGAGCTCGCCGCGGGAGAGCGCCAGGCCGCCAAAGTGCGGGAGAAGGCGGCCGCGGTGCTCGAGAGCAGCGACGTGGAGTGGTCCGTGGCGTCGCTCGTCGGTGACCCCGCCCTGGCGATCGCGAAGCTCGCAAACCACGCGGACGCGCGCCTCATCGTGGTCGGCACCCGACGCCGAGGCTTCGGCGAGACGATGCGTGAGTTCTTCACCGGCTCGGTCGCTGCTCGGCTGGCGCACCGTCAGTCGCGGCCGGTCCTCGTCGTCCCGCTCGAGGAGCCGGCGCGGGACGATGAGGAGCTCTGGCCCGACGGCTGAGGCCTTCGGCGGTTCGCCCGACCCTCGCGCGCCCTGACCCGGCGACCCGTCGCCGAGTGTCCGGCCGCGGGTCACCGAGTATGCAGGGCGGCGGTCAACGCGCGCTGCGCGCCGTCGAGAGCGGCGGTGAGCTCGTCGATAGCGGCACTCGAGAGCGTTCCTCCGCGCGCGACGTGCGTACGCAGATCGGCGCGCACCGTGGCGCGGAACTCCGACACGGCGGCATCGGCGCGACGCAACTGCTCCCGGGACGCGACCCGGGCGTCGTCGGCTGGCCGGGCGGTGCTCGACGGTGCGGACGGAGGGCGTGCCTCGCTTCCACGGCGATCGGCCTCTGCAGCGGCAGCGAGGTCGGCTCGCAGACTCTTCATCGCTGCGCGGACGCTCCCGCGCACCTCGTCGGCGATCAGACGGACGCTGTCGGCCAGCCCGGCTTCGATCCCCTCGAGATCCGCGGTACGGGCGGCCACTTCGGCCCGGCCGGCGTCGGTGATCTCGTAGACCGTCTTGCGGCCGTCGACCGTCTTGGTCACCAGCCCCTCCTCCTCGAGCTTGGCGAGGCGGGGGTAGATCGTGCCGGCGCTGGGCGTGTAGGTGCCACCGGTGCGGTCCGACAGTGCCTGCATGAGGTCATAGCCATGCCGGGGTGCCTCGTCGAGCAGTCGCAGCAGGTAGAGGCGCAGGTCACCGTGAGAGAAGACCGGACTCATTTCACCACTCCTCGGGGGCAGGCGCGTCGGTTCCGGTGGCGCCGTCGCCTGCCAGGTGGGCACGGGCGCGCCGGAGCACGGTGATGTCGCCGGAGACCGAGTTGGCGCGGACGTCGACGAAGCTCCCCGCGAGTTCGCCCACCGCATCGGCGTAGTTCGTGGGGCCGGAGCCGGAGCGCTTGATGCCGTCGACCGTCACCCGTCCGCTCACGCTGCGGAGCACGTAGTTGGCGGCCAGATCGTCATCGAGTCGGATCGTGGCGTCGCCGCTCACGGTGTTGAGGTTGACGGCATTGAGACGTCCGACCGAATCGACGAGCATCGCTCCGGAGACCGTGTCGATCGACGCCTTCCGCAGACTCCCCGTGGCCGCGACGTCGCCCGAGACCGAGTTGGCGCTGAGCGCACCCTCCAGCGCCCGGATCTGGACGTCGCCCGAGACGGCGTTGACCGAGACGTCGCCGGTGTGTCCGTCGAAAATGACGTCGCCCGAGACGGTGCTGAGCTTCACGTCGGTCGCGAGCCCGGAGACCAGGGCGCTGGCGCTCACGACGCCCAGGTTCACGGCGATCGCTCGCGGCACCGCGACGGAGATCTCCGCCTTGGGGCCGCCGGTTCCGAAGTTGCGGAACACCTCGAGGAAGTTGTCCCAGCGCAACTGGGCGTGGTCGATCTCGACGACGTCACCCCTGGCCTCGATGCGGAGGTCTTTCGTCGTCACGCCGTGCACCTCGATGCGCACACCCGGTTCGTCGTGGGCGACGACGTCCACCTGTCCGCCGACGAGCCCGACCTTCAGCTTGCGGACGCCCTCGATGTCGATGACGCGCGTCTCTCCCGGGTGGATGATCCACTTCTCCAGGGTCATGGTTCTCTCCTCAGTTCTGCGCGAATCGAGATATATCGCGTGTTGAGACGATAACACGATATATCTCGACTCTGTCAAGGCGCGGCCTGGGAGATCGCTTGACATGCTTGCGGTTGACGTTGCGTCAACTCGTAACGTGAGGCGCATGACGCAGGAACGGTCGATTCACGAGGTCTCGCGGCTCACGGGAGCCACGAGCCGGACGCTCCGCCATTACGGTGCCGTGGGCCTGCTCCCGCCCTCGCGGGTGGGGCCGGGCGGAATGCGCTATTACGACGCCGACGCGCTGGTGCGTTTGCAACGGATCCTTCTGCTGCGCGAGCTGGGGCTGAGTCTCACGCGGATCGGAGAGGTCCTCACCAGGGCGACGCCGGAGCGAGAGGCGCTGGAGGCTCACCTCCGGTGGCTCGAGGCGGAGCGCGATCGACTGGCGCGACAGATCGCGTCGGTGGAGTCAACCCTTCAGGCCAGACAGAGAGGAGAAGAGCCGATGGCAGAGCAGATGTTCGACGGATTCGACCACACCGTCTATCGGAAGGAGGTCGAGGAGCGCTGGGGCCCAGACGCGTACGCGCAGAGCGACCGCTGGTGGCGCGATGCCGGAGACGCCGAGAAGCAGGCGTTCCAGCAGGAGGCTGCGGCACTGGCGGCCGACTGGATCGACGCCGCGGACCGCCGTGTCGATGCTGAGGCGGCCGAGGCTCAGGCGCTCGCCGCTCGCCACGTCGCATGGCTGTCGAAGGTGTCGGGGACTCCGGCCGCCGAGAGCGGCTCCGATGGCGGAAGCCTGCGCGCCTACGTCGAGGGGCTTGCCGACCTGTACGTCGCGGACGAGCGCTTCGCAGCGAACTACGGGGGAGCGACGGGGGCCGCCCTCGTGCGGGCTGCCCTGCGGGTGTACGCGCGGACCCTCCCTGCGGGATGAGGCCGACGCACGACGAGGGGCGCCCCGCTTTCGCGGAGCGCCCCTCGTCGGTCTCGTTCGAGACGGCGGATCAGGTGCGGCTGCCGCCGCGCACGAGGCGCAGCAGGAAGGCGATCAGGGCGATCACGCCGACGATGAGGGCGACCCACAGCAGCCAGTTCAGCGCGGCGTTCATGCCGCCGACGATCGCCAGCACGATGGCCACCACGATGATGATGAGGAGGGCGATGTTCATGTTCGGTGCTCCATTCTCGGGACCCACGGGACGACGGTAAGGGTCCGACGAGACGACGATAGGGCGGCCGCCGCGCCTGCCCCCAGACCCTTGACGGCGCGAGCGACGCGGTGGTAAATGATCCCGTTTGCGTGCGATCGATGCACCAGATTGCGATGAACGCAAAGTGATGCGTAGGCTGAACGCATGGACAAGCGCGACAAGATCGACGACATCATCGACATCCTGCTTCCCCTTCCCGACCCGCCGGCGCCGGACGCCGACGAGGTCGAGGGCGCGCGTGACGCGGCGGTCAGGCAGGAGATCGTCGGCCAACGGGAGGTGTTCGAGCGTTACCTCCGGATGGCAGATTCCGCCAGTCCCGACCTGCACGGCGACGTGCTCGAGACCGAGATCGACCGCGCCCGCACCGAGATGAGGGACGCCGAGGAGCGCCTTCGACTCCTCATCGCCTACGGGCGGGAGTTCATCTATCCCCAGCCTTATCCGCTGAAGACCCTCGCCGCGGCGGCGGGCATGTCGATCTCCGGCACCCGCAGCGCTTACACCCAGGACGAGGTGGACCTCGTGGCCGCGCGCATCGGCCGCCGTCCCCACCGCGGTGCGGCCGGGGCGTCACAGGGCGCCGCGCCTACGGACGATCTCGACGGATCGGATTAGCCCCGTTCGCGGATCCCGTCAAGCCCCGTGCGGCCCGTCCGTCGGTCCGGTTAACGTCGGAGACGTCGAAGGAGGTCACCGATGCCTGCAGGACGCGGATCGAACAGTCTCAAGGATCCAGAACTCTACGAGGAGCTCCGCAAAGACGGAGCCTCGAAGGAGAAGGCAGCACGCATCTCGAATGCCGCCGCTCGCGACGGACGCTCCGCGGTCGGCAAGCGCGGCGGCTCCTCGGGCGACTACGAGGAGTGGACGGTCAAAGACCTGCGCGGTCGCGCGAAGGAGCTCGGGCTCACGGGCTACTCGGACAAGCGAAAGTCCGAGCTCATCTCGATGCTCCGCAACCACTGATTCCTCCTCAGGGATCCCGCTCCGTGCATGTGAAAGGCTGAGCGTATGCCGAGGCTCGCACGTGTGCGCCCGGGCGTGGACCTCGGGTACCGACGGCTGCGCTCCGGGACGGGGTTCCGTTACGTGGATGCCGACGGACACGCCTTACCTGCCGAAGAACGCGAGCGCGTCGTCGCCCTCGTCATCCCACCGGCGTGGCAGGACGTCTGGATCTGCGCGAACGCGAACGGTCACATCCAAGCGACCGGCGTCGACGACGCGGGGCGGCTGCAATACCTCTACCACCCGCGGTGGTCCGCGGGTCGCGACAAGGGGAAGTATGCGCGGGCGCTCCAGCTGGCGGAGTCGTTGCCGCGTGCCCGCGCACGGGTGACCACGTCCCTCCGGCGCGAGGATCTCGATCGGGAGAGGGTCTTGGCGGCCGCGTTCCGGCTCCTCGATCAGGCTGCCCCGCGTGTGGGCTCGGAGCGTTACCTGGAACGCCACGGCAGTCGCGGCCTCACGACGCTCAAGAGGCGCGACGCGTCCGTCGAGGGAAGCGTCACGAGTCTCCGCTTTCCCGGCAAGAGCGGCAAGCGACAGCAGCTCGAGGTGGACGATGACGACCTCGCTGTCGCCATCGGGCTGATGGCCGCGGGGCGCCCGGCCTCGCCCTTGCTCGCGTACGTGCGTGGTCGCCGCCGTGTCGCTCTGACGCCGCGCGAGGTCAACGCGTACGTGCGTGCCATGACCGGCGGCGCCTTCACCGCCAAGGACTTCCGTACGCTTCGGGGCACGATCTTCGCCGCCGACGCTCTGGCGGGTCTGGGTATCGCCGCCACCAAATCCGACCGCAAACGCGCGGAACTCATGGCGGTACGGGCCACGGCCGAGGCCCTCGGCAACACCCCCGCGGTCGCGCGGAGCTCCTATATCGATCCTCGGGTCTTCGACGCTTACCGCAAAGGCCGGCTCCTGGACACCTCGCTCTCGCCCGAATCGGCGATCCGCGCACTGCTTCTGGGGTGATCCGGCCTTAACGTGTGGGTCGTGACCCACCCCCGCTGGTTCGATCCGCTCGCGTTGCTGCTCGTGATGTGCGGCGGGGCGGCGGGGGTCGCTGCGCGTGCCGCCCTCATCCTGGCGGTCCCCGAGCCCGCGCCCGCGCTCGTCGTCCCGGGGCTGACGCTCGCGGTGAATCTGCTCGGGTCCTTCCTGCTGGGCGTCGTGGTCGCCTCACTCGGCGAGCGCCACCCCCGCTGGCGCGTGTTCCTCGGCACCGGCGTGATGGGCGGGTTCACGACGTACAGCGCGTTCGCGGTGCAGTCGGTCACCACGGCGGGTGCTGCTCCCGTGGTCGGCCTGGCGCTCATCGCGGTGTCGGTGTTCGGCGGGGTGGTCGCCGCGGCATTCGGCCTCGTGATGGGTCGCCGGTTCGCCCCGTCGGCGGGCGCGGAGCCGGCGCCGGGAGATGCCGAGTGAGCGGCGGGGAGTTTCTCTGGCTCGTGGTCGGCGGCGGCATCGGCGCCGGGGCGCGCTACCTCCTCGACGGCCTCATCATGAGGGGGCGACGCAACGCCTTCCCCCTCGGCATCCTCGTCGTCAATGTCGTGGGGTCCTTCGCCCTGGGGGTCCTGACCGGCTTGTCGCCGGTGATCGGCGCGGCGTGGCTCGCCGTCGGCGGAGTCGGGGTGCTGGGCGGTTTCACGACCTTCAGCTCCGTCTCGGTCGAGACCGTGCTCCTTCGTCAGCGCGGGAGGGCGCAATGGTCCTGGGTCAACCTGCTCGGAACGCTCGGTGCGTGCGTCGTGGCCGCAGCGGTCGGCCTCATGATCGGCGGCGTCTTCGCCCGCTGATCTCCTCCCGCGGTACGACCGTGATTCCTCCCTGAGTCGGAGGGGACCGGCGGGGTCGGGTGGGAGGATGGAATGGATACATCCCTGTATCCCTCCTGTCTCGCACCCAAAGGGCCATCCGTGTCGAACCTTGCCGTCCTGAGCCTCAAGAACCGTGCGCTCATCGCCCTCATCACGATCGTGGCCGCCGTGTTCGGCGGCCTCGCGCTGACGAACCTCAAGCAGGAGCTCATCCCGTCGATCGAGTTTCCGCAGCTCTCGGTGCTCACGACCTACCCGGGTGCCTCGCCGGACGTCGTCAACAACGACGTCTCGACACCGATCGAAACGGCGATCCAGGGCATTCCCGGCCTGGAGTCGACGACCGCCACCAGCACGACCAACGCGTCGATCATCCAGGCGTCCTTCACCTACGGGACCGACCTCGCCACCGCCGAGCAGAAGATCCTCCAGGCCATCAACCGGATCAAGAGCGACCTGCCCGACAGCGTCGAACCCAACGTCGTGTCGTTCTCGATCGACGATCTCCCCGTGATCGCGCTCGCCGTCACCGGGTACGACGACGAGGAGACGATCCAGTCGCAGCTGGAGGCGAGTGTGGTCCCCGACCTCGAAGACGTCGACGGCGTGAGCGCTGTCGCGATCATCGGTGGCAAAGGCCAGCGCGTCACGATCGTTCCCGACCAGAAAAAGCTCGCCGCCGCCGGTTTCACCCAGAGCGCCATCACGGACGCGCTGGACCAGAACGGCGTGCTCTTCCCCGGCGGGACGGTGACCGAGGGAGACCAGACCCTCACGGTGCAGACCGGTACCAAGCTCTCCTCCGTCGACGAGGTCGAGAAGCTCCCGCTCGTGCCGAGCACCGCGGAGCAGCTCGCGGCCGGCGACGTCACGATCGCCGACGTGGCCTCGGTGCGGCTCGACGAGGACCCCGTGACCTCGATCTCGCGCGTGGACGGCAAACCCGCCCTCACCCTGTCGATCACCAAGCTCCCCGCCGCCAACACCGTCGACGTCTCTCGCGGCGTCAACGCGGTCATCCCGCAGCTGCAGGACGCGATCGGAGCCGACGCACGCTTCACAGTCGTCTTCGACCAGGCGCCCTACATCGAGCAGTCGATCGAGGCGCTCGCGCAGGAGGGGCTGCTCGGTCTCGCCTTCGCGGTGATCGTGATCCTGATCTTCCTGCTCTCGGTGCGCTCCACGCTCGTCACGGCCATCTCGATCCCCACGAGCGTCCTCATCACGTTCGTCGGTATCCAGGCTTTCGGATACTCGCTCAACATCCTCACCCTCGGGGCCTTGACCATCGCGATCGGTCGCGTCGTCGACGACTCGATCGTCGTGATCGAGAACATCAAACGTCACTACGTCGGAGACGCCGACAAATTGCGGGCGATCCTGCTGGCGGTGCGCGAGGTGGCGGCAGCGATCACGGCATCGACGATCACGACCGTCGCCGTCTTCCTCCCCATCGCCTTCGTGGGCGACGTGACCGGAGAGCTCTTCCGCCCGTTCGCCCTCACCGTGACGATCGCCATGTCGGCGTCGCTGTTCGTCTCGCTGACGATCGTGCCGGTGCTGGCGTACTGGTTCCTCCGGCCGGGGAAGCCGCTGCTCGACGCGGAGGGGCGAGAGATCGACCCCGAACACCCCGACGCGCCGCCGTCGCGCCTGCAGAAGGCCTACCTGCCGATCCTCACCTGGACGCTCAAGCACTCGTGGGTCACGCTCCTGGTCGCCGTCCTCGTGCTCGGCGGAACCGTCGCGGCCGCACCGCTCATGAAGTTCAACTTCCTCGGCGACTCGGGGCAGAACACGTTCACGGTGACGCAGGAGCTCGGCAAGGCGCCGAGTCTCGATGCCGAGGACGAGGCCGCCGCGAAGGTCGAGAAGGCCATCATGGGCGTCGACGGCATCGAGACCGTGCAGACCTCGATCGGCTCCAGCGGATCCGCGGTCCGTGACGCTTTCGCGGGCGGGAGCTCCGGCATCACCTACTCGATCACCACCGACACCGCCGCCGATCAGGTGGAGGTCCGGGAGGCGGTGCAGGACGCCGTCGCAAAGCTCGACGACGTCGGCACGGTCACCGTGTCCAGCGGTCAGGGAGGGTTCGGCTCCAGCGACATCGATGTCGACGTCACCGCGCCCGACGCCCGGACGCTGGCAGAGGCCACCGACGCGGTCGTCGCCGCGCTCCAGGGCAAGGAGGGGATCGGTCAGGTCACCTCGAACCTCGCCGCGTCCCTCCCCTTCGTCTCCGTCTCTGTCGACCGCGAGAAGGCGGCCTCGCTGGGCCTCTCGGAGGTCGCCGTCGGCGGGCTGGTGTCCAACACCATGCAGCCGCGGGAGGTGGGGAGCGTCGAGATCGACGGCACCGCGCTGACCGTGTACCTCAAGGCGTCCGACATCCCGAAGACGATCGCCGAGCTCAAGGACCTCGAGATCGCCAGCGCGACCGGCCTCATCCGCCTCGATGAGGTGGCCACCGTGAAGGAGAGCCAGGGACCGACCTCCATCACCACGCAGCGCGGTCAGCGCACCGCGACCGTGACGGTGACCCCGTCCACCGACGACCTCAACACCGCGTCGGCGGCGGTCACCACCGCGCTGCTCGACACCGACCTTCCCACCGGTGCCGACGCGGAGGTCGGGGGCGTGGTCTCGCAGCAGAGCGACGCGTTCGCCCAGCTCGGGCTCGCGATGCTCGCCGCGATCCTGATCGTCTACATCGTGATGGTCGCGACCTTCAAGTCGCTGCGTCAGCCCCTGCTCCTGCTGATCTCGGTGCCCTTTGCCGCGACCGGTGCGATCCTGCTGCAGATCGTGACCGGCGTGCCGCTCGGGGTCGCTTCCCTCATCGGCGTGCTGATGCTGATCGGTATCGTCGTCACGAATGCGATCGTGCTCGTCGACCTCGTCAATCAGTATCGGGAGAAGGGTCTCACCGCTCACGACGCGACCCTCGCCGGGGGTGCTCGCCGGCTTCGGCCGATCCTCATGACGGCGCTCGCGACGATCTTCGCGCTCACGCCCATGGCGCTCGGGATCACGGGGCACGGCGGGTTCATCTCCCAGCCGCTCGCGATCGTGGTGATCGGCGGACTGATCTCCTCGACCGTGCTCACTCTCCTCGTGCTCCCCACCCTCTACAACCTCGTGGAGGGTGCCCGGGAACGCCGGATCGTGAAGCGCGAGGCGCGCGCCGCCAGCGGTGCGGCCGCGGTCGCGGGCGAGGCGGCCGCCGCGGTGCCCGCCGAGGATTCGCCGGAGCAGGCGCCCACCCGGCGGTCGCGCCGCCGCTGACGCGGGCGCGGGCGGGGTGGCGGCCGGCGAGGTGGCGACCGCCGTGGTGTGACCCGGACGGGTCGGCGAGCACAACGGCGGATGGCGCCGGCGACACGCCGTGGCGACGGGACCGATCTGCGGCGTGTCACCGCGTGGATCCGCCGTTGGGTATCACCGTGGTCCGTCGCTGTGTCCGGTGGAGCCGGGGCTCCGCTCCGGCGGCATCGGGACTCTCCCAGGCGGAACCTGTACAGTAGACCGGTCGGCTCTGGACACCGCACGTGACGTGCGGATGGGTTTGTGAGTCCAAGGGGCCGATGGTGGGAGCGAATCCGCTCCGACGACCATCACTGTGAATGGCCCCCGGCCGACGAATGTCCGGGTTACTCCACGCCGCGTGTGCGGCCGCGTCGAGGCACCTGCCCGAGGCGCACCGAGGAGTGCTGTTCTCGCGCGAGACAACCCAGAAGGACACCACCATGCCCAAGAACAAGAAGCCCGCCGGCGGCCGAGCCCAGGATTTCGAGCCCCGCTACGGCAAGAAGACGTCGTACCAGGATGCCAAGCGTCGTCCGG
>JBMDWQ010000046.1:0-20486 GCA_048594675.1 Microbacterium sp.
GCGTTGCTGTGGAACGACACCCGGTCGGCCGGCGCGGCCAGTGACCTGATCGCCGAGTTCGGCGCCGAGGAGTTGGTGCGCCGCACCGGCCTCGTCCCCGTCGCCTCGTTCACGATCACCAAGCTGCGGTGGCTGCGCGACCACGAGCCCGAGAACGCCGAGCGCGTCGCTGCAGTCGCCCTGCCGCACGACTGGCTCACCTGGCGACTGCGGGGCTACGGGCCCCGCGCGGGCGAGAACGCCGACCTGGCGGAGCTCGTGACCGACCGCTCCGATGCCTCGGGAACCGGTTACTGGAACCCTGACGACGACGGGTACGACCGTGAGCTGCTCGTCGCGGCGCTCGGCCACGACGCCGTCCTGCCGCGCGTCCTCGGGCCGCGGGAGTGGGTGACCGACGCGGCCGGACGCCGCGTGGGTCCGGGTGCGGGCGACAATGCCGGCGCGGGCCTCGGGGTCGGGGCGCGCGTGGGCGACGTGGTCGTCTCCATCGGAACGAGCGGCACGGTCTTCGCGATCAGCGACAAGCCGGTGCGCGATGCGACGGGAACCGTCGCGGGCTTCGCCGACGCCGACGGTCATTTCCTCCCCATCGTTGTCACCCTCAACGCGGCACGCGTCCTCGACGCGATCGCGCGTCTGCTCGGCGTCGACCACGCGGAGCTGTCCCGTCTTGCACTGGCGGCCGAACCCGGCGCGGGCGGACTCACGCTCGTGCCCTACTTCGAAGGTGAACGCACGCCCAACCTCCCCGACGCCACGGCGTCGTTGACCGGCATGACCCTCGCCTCGACGACGCGCGAGAACCTCGCCCGCGCCGCCGTGGAGGGCATGCTCGGGGGGCTCGGTGCGGGCCTGGCCGCCCTCCGCGACCTGGGCGTGCCGATCGAGCGGGCGCTCCTGATCGGTGGGGGAGCGCAGTCCGAGGCCGTCCGCCGGATCGCGCCGGACGTGTTCGGCGTTCCCGTCGAGGTCCCTGAGCCGGGGGAGTACGTCGCGCTCGGCGCCGCGCGCCAGGCGGCATCGGTGCTCGACGTCTGAGCGCGGAGCCTCCGCGTCCCGGCGGGCTGCGCCCGTACGGCCTCCGGCGACCGACCGCGGTCAGAACATCTGCGCGAAGGTGCGGAGGACGCGCGGCGGCTCACTGAGCGATGCGGCCAGCACCCGGGCGGCGATCGCGTCGTAGTCGCTCGCGGCGAAGTAGCCGTCGTCGCGGTAGACCGCCATGCGCTCGGTGAAGGCCCGTCCGGTGGGTTCCGGGTGGAACTGCGTCGCGTACAGTCGCTCACCCACGCGGTACGCCTGCACGGGGCACGCGTCGCCAGTGGCCAGGAGCACCGCTCCCGGGGGGAGCGTGTCCACGCCCTCCTTGTGGGCGGTCAGGGCTTCGAACCGGTCGGCGAGCCCGCCGAACAGCGGATCGGTGGCGGCTTCGGGCCTCAGCGAGACCACCGTCGGGCCGGTGTCCTCGGGGTGAGCGCGGGTGACCTCTCCGCCCAGGGCCCGGGTCGCGACGCCGATGCCGTAGCACGTGAACAGTCCAGCGACCCGCCCGTCTGCCGCCTCGTGCGCCAGGCGCGCCAGATCCGCCTCGACCCGCCGCTGGATGTCGGTCTTGGTCGACTCGGGATCGGTCACGTTGAACGGGCTGCCACCGACGACGAAGCCCCGCCAGCGATCCAGGGCGTCGGCAGGAAGCGGCGCGGCCACCAGATCCCACCGCTCCAGCTCCGATTCCTCCGCGCGCATCGCGGTGCGGAAGGACTCGTATTCGGCGGCCGCTGCACCCTGTTGCGGACGTGCGCACAGATAGACGAGGGGACGCATGGACCGAGTCTAGGCGGGGCGCCGGATCCGTTTCCGGAGATTTCCCACGCCGGATGTATCAGACCGACTCTGGTCCCACTCCTCCCCATATGGCCACAATGGGCGGTATGACTGCAACCGACCCGTCGCACGTGCGGGAAGATCCGGACGACGACGGGCGGGAGGTCGGCGACGGCTCCATCTGGGAGCGCGCATCGGCCGCCTTCGGGCGGTGGCGCCGCGGCGACGCTCGCGCGATGGACGACCTCGTCCGCCTCATGACGCCCGTGCTCTGGCACGTCGTCCGCGCATACGGGCTCGAGCGCGCGCTCGCGGAGGACGTCGTGCAGACGACGTGGCTCACTCTCGTGCGCCGCCACGACGGCATCGCCGACGAGCGGGCCGTGGCGGGCTGGCTCACGACGTGCGCGCGCCGCGAGGCCTGGCGCACCGCGCGCGCTCATCAACGCGTCCGACCCACCGAGGACGTGGAGATCGAACCGCTCCTGGCCGTGGCCGAGTCGGCGGAGACGCACGCCCAGGCCGCTGACAGCGACCATCGCCTGTGGCGGGCGGTCCGCACCCTCGACGAACGCTGCGGCCGGTTGCTGCGCGTCGTCGCCTTCGAGGAGCGCCCCGACTACGCGAGCATCGCCGACGACCTGTCGATGCCGGTCGGATCGATCGGCCCCACGCGGCGCCGCTGTCTGGACAAGCTACGCGCGGCGCTCGCCGCCGACGGATGGACGGGAGACGCCCATGGGCGCTGACGACGACGCTGTGCTGTTCCACGCGCTCCGGCGCACGTGGGAGGAGATCGACCCGATGCCGGCCGATCTGGTCGACCGGATGGTGGCCTCGGTGGCTACCGCCGACCTGTCGCGCGAGTATGCGCTGCTGACCCTGGTCTCGCAGACCGAGTTGGCGGCCGTCCGCGGCGACGCCGATGCCCTCACTCTGCAGTTCAGCGACGGGACGGCGAGCGTCCTTGTCCACGTCGTCGCTGCCGCCGACGGCCGACGACGCGTGGACGGCTGGGTCGACGCCGCCACCGTCTCGATCGAGCTCGAGCAGGACGAGCGCACCTGGAGTGCCGTTCCCGAGCACGGGCGCTTCGCCTTCGACGACGTGCCCAGCGGCATGACGCGTTTGCGCATCGTGCTGGAGGAGACGACGGAGGCCGGCACACCCGCAGAGCTCCGCACTCCCCGCTTCGAGGTCTAGCTCCACCCGCGAGACCCACCGCCTCGCACCCCCCATCGCCGCCGGTGCCCGTCCGGCGGCGCCGACGAGAGGATGACGCATGGTCGACGACGAACGAGACGGCCGCACGCCGCAGCCGAAGGGCTGGTCCTGGCGCGATCGCGCCCGCGGCTCCGTGATCTCCGCAACGGTGCTCGACCCCGGGACCGAGCCGCTCGACGGGATCGAGGCCTTCCAGACCGCGTACGTGCCGGACCGGCTGCTGATCAGCCTCGCGCCGGGCGACGGCGACCTCGAGACCGGGGACGGCCCGTACAGCAGGGTGCGGGAGGCGGCGCGCGCCTTCGGCTGGGGCGTCGTCCCGGAGCGCCTCGACGGCACCGAGCTCGGCCACGGGGAGAGTCCCGAAGAGCGCGTGCCGGGTGCGCCGCGCGTGCTGCGGGTGCGGCTGACCACGCCGCAAGAGGGAGCCGGGGGGATCTCCCCCGCCCTTCCCGACGCGTGGCGCGTCCTGCAGCAGGTGCGCCGTGACGCGCTCGCGGGTGCCAGCAGCGACCGGGCCGGCCGGAACGCGGCGGCGGCCCTACGAAAGGTGGGTGCTGACCGGGTCGGGCTCGATCACGTCCTCACCGTCGATCCGATCGGGGTCAACCCGTTCACGAAGTCGAACCCGTTCACGAAGTCCAATCCCTTCACGAAGTCGAATCCGGTGGGCGAGTACGACGACTGCGGGTCGGGCGGCCGGCAGCCGGTCGCCTGGGTGGGCACGGCGCCGATCCGGTCGAAGCTGCCGCGCGGTCGCCGGCGCGCGGTCGTCGCGGTGCTCGACACCGGGGCGGGCGCGCACAGCTGGCTTCCCGACGACATCGTCGATCGTCGCGTGACGCTCGACGGACGCGTCATCGGCCTCGACGACGAGGCCAACCCCGAGATCTACCCCGACCTCTATGGTCCGCTCGACGGCGAACTCGACCCGGTGGCCGGCCACGGCACCTTCATCGCCGGGATCGTGCGCCAGGCCGCTCCGGACGCCGACATCCTCGCGGTGCGGGTGGCCGATGCCCTCGGCATGGTGGAGGAGTCGAACCTCCTCGCCGTCCTGGAAGACCTCGCCGTCCTCGTCTACCGCCACCGGCACGGCAAGAAGGGTGGCCGACCGATCGACGTCGTCAATCTGTCGCTCGGCTATTACCACGAGACGCCCCAGGACGGTCTCTACACGCGCGACCTCTACGACCTCCTCTCCCTGCTGCGCTCGATGGGGACGGCGGTCGTGGCTTCGGCCGGAAACGACGCGATCGACCGGCCGACCTTCCCGGCCTCGCTGTGGCCCTGGCCCGGTGCCGACAACGGGATCCTCCCCGACGCGGGTGCGCCCCACGTCTCCGTCGGTGCGCTCAACCCCGACCGCCGGACGACGGCGCTCTTCTCCAATGTGGGGCCGTGGGTGCGCACCTACGCCCCGGGAGCCGCCATCGTCAGCACGCTCCCCGACTTCTACGGCGGCATCCAGGCCTCCGCCCGCGACGACGTCTACGGGCGCGAGCGGCTCACGATCGGTCCCGAGGACTTTCGCGGCGGGTTCGCGGTGTGGAGCGGCACGTCGTTCGCGGCGCCGCTGATCGCCGGCCGGATCGCGCACGTTCTCGGCGCTCCTTCTGCGGCGGGCGACCGGCCGGAGGGGGCGGTGAACGCCGTGCGTGCGGCCTGCGAGGCGGCTCTGTCCGAGGAGTGAGCGTGCTCTCCCTCCGCCTGTGCGCGCGTGCCGCAGCCGCACAGGGCATGCTGGGGGTATGGCAGCGGCCGCCGACGACCTGTACGAGCAGGGTCTCTCACTGACGAACCAGCGTCGCTACGCCGAGGCGAAGGAGACGCTCGCCGCCGCTGCGGAGAGCGCCGAGGGCGTTGATCTGCGCGCCCGGATCGCGGGGACGCTCTCCTATGTGCTCGTTCAGACCGGCGACCCGATCGAGGGGGAGCGGCTGTGCCGTGAGACCATCGATGACCCGGCGCTCTCGCCGCACACGCGAGGGGTGCTGGCCGGGCAACTCGGCACACTCCTCATGAACCAGGGCCGTCTCGACGAGGCGCTCGAATGGCTCCAGCTCGCGATCGACACGATCCCTGACGACGCGATCGCGGTGGCGAATCTCCGCGTGAACCGCAGCCTCATCCACATGCAGCGGCGTGATCTGTCCGCCAGCGCCGCCGATCTGGAAGCGACGCTGGATGTGTTCGCCTCGCAGGGCTCACCGGTCGAACTGGCCGAAGCGCGACACAACCTCGGCTATGTCGCGCTGCTGGAGGGCGACCTCGTTCGGGCGATGCGTGAGATGGCGGCGGCACGACCGATCCTCGCGGGCGAGTCTGCGGCCAACGCGGCCATCTGTGACTCCGACCGCGCCGAGGTCCTGCGCGACGCGGGGTTGGTGACCGAGGCGGAGCGGCTCCTGGCCGCGGCGGCGGAGGCGTTCGGTGCCGATGGGATGCCGCAGGCCCGCGGCGAGGCGGAGCATCACCTCGCCCAGTCACTCCTGCGTCACGATCCGGCGCGCGCCGAGCAGGTGGCCGCCGTCGCCGCCGCGCGGTTCGCGGAGCTGGGCGCGGCGTCGTGGGCGCTCCGGGCCGACGGAATCCGTCTGCGCGCGCGGCTGGCCGCAGGAGACATGGATCGATCCGGTCGCCTCGTCGAGCTCGCACCCCCGGGCGACGACGGGGAGATCGATCGGGTGTCCCGTGGACTGTCGCGGGCGAAGCTCCACAACGAGGCCGATGCCCTCCGGCTGACGCGCGAGCTGTGGCGGGCGCGCCACGACCGGCCTCCGGGACGCCTTCCGCGACTGGCGTCGTCTGCGTCGCTGGAGGTGCGCCTGCTGGCGCACGAGGTGCGGGCCACGCGTGCGCTGCGCGCGGCAGCTCCGGTGCGGCGCCGTGCGGCGTTGCGGCTCGCCGCCGACGGACTGGAGGAGCTCTCCGCGTGGCGGTCGTCGTACGGCAGTCTGGACCTGCAGGCTTCCTTGGCGATGCACGGGCAGAACCTCCTCCTCATCGGGATCGACGCGGCGTTGCAGACGGCGGATCCCGCACTGGTCTTCGAATGGTCGGAGCGCGCGCGTCAGCTCAGTCAGCAGGTGGTGCCGCTGCGTCCGCCCCCCGACGCGGAGCTGGCCGCCGACCTCGCCGAACTCCGGATGCTCCGCGCCGACCTTCCCGGGGCCGACTGGCTGTCCGACCCGCGGGCGGTCGAGCTCGGCGACCGGGTCCGGCAGAAGCAGTGGATGAGCACGGGAGCCGCCGACGTCGAGACACGGATGGACCTCGACGAGCTCCGCGCCCGCCTCGACGACGACACCGCCCTGCTCTCCTACGTGTACAGCAGCGGCGGACTGTTCTGCGTGGTCGCGACCGCGGCCGCCGCCGTCATTGTCGAGCTCACCGGGTGGGAGTCGGCACGTGCCGCACTCCCGGGGCTCCGCGCCGACCTCGACATGACCGCCTCGGTGCGCACCGGCCCCATGGCTGATGTCATCCGTCGATCCCTCGATGTCCGGCTGCGCGAATTGTCCCGCGTCCTCGTGGAGGAGCCCCTCCGGCACACCACGGCGCGGCGGCTGGTCATCTCCTCGCCCGGTATCCTCGCCGGGGTGCCGTGGAGCATGTTCCCCGCGCTGCGGGGTCGCGCGTTCACGCTCCCCGGTTCGGTGTCGCGCTGGGCGCGCGCCGTCAGCACCCCCGTGCAGACCGCGGCGTTCGTCGCGGGGCCGCGTGTCGCGCGTGCCGTCGAGGAGGCCACGGCTGCCGCCGCCTCGTGGCCCTCGCCCCGCGTCCGTACCGGGACGGAGGCGACCGTGGCGGCGGTGACCGCGCTCGCCGCCGAGGTGGACGTGCTGCACATCGCCGCGCACGGCCGTCATGCCGCCGACAACCCGCTCTTCTCCGGTCTCGAGCTGGGTGACGGCGTGCTCTTCGGATACGACATCGACCGCGTCGCGCGCGTCCCGCGCGTCGTGGTGCTGTCGGCGTGCGAGGTGGGCCGATCGTCGGTGCGGTGGGGCGAAGAGGCGGTGGGGATGACCCGCGCCTGGCTGCACGCGGGTGCCGAGTGCGTGATCGCCGCTCCCGTGGTCGTCGCCGACGACGACGCCTGTGACCTGCTCGCCGCGCTGCACACGCATCTCGCGGGCGGCGCGCGCCCCGCCGAAGCGTTGGCCGCGGCGCAGCGGGAGACGGGCATCGTCGCACCCTTCCAGTGCCACGGCGCGGGCTTCTGATCACCCGCGGCGCTGGCCGAGCGGGCTCTGCCGGTCCGTGTCACGGGATTCCGTCAGAAAAAGTCAGCGTCGGATGTATCACGGGAGACTCGACACGCTCCTCATCCATGAACGACAACGTGACGCCCTGCATGGGGATGCAGTCGTCATCCCCGTGGGGATCAGAGCTCCGTCGTTCATGAAGACCGGGACACCTGGGGGACACCGGATCTTCGGGCCGGCGGGGTCGGGGGGCACCGCCGGCCCCTCGGGGAGTCCGTGGGGGCGGATCTCCCTTCAGGCGAGTGGTCCGCCGGGCCGGGGGAGGGCCCGGCGCGGCCGTGCGTTCGGGGTCAGCCGCGCGAGGAGTTGGCCGTGCGCCCTCGGACGATCCCGACGAACACGTCGACGAGCGCCGAGGGTGCCTCGCTCGGCCACGCCAGGGCCACCGTCGAGACAGGTCCTTCCCGGAGCGGCCGATACTCCACGTCCTTGCGGTGGTGGAGGCGCGCCAGCGACATCGGCACGATCGTGACGCCGACGCCGGTCGCGACCGTCGCGATGGCCTCTTCGGTGGTCTCCGGCGGTGGGAAGACCGCGGGGACGGCACCGGACACCTCGACCTCGATCACCGCGTCGACGGGACGGATGATGACTTCGCCGGTGAGGTCGGCGACCGTGAGCTCGTCGGCGGCAGTCAGGTGGGAGTCGGCCGCGCACACGACGACGGGCACCTCGTCGTACAGAGCGATCACATGGAGATCGTCGCGGCGGAGCGGCAGCCGCACGAGGGCGGCATCGAGCTCGGCCGACAGCAGCCGCTCGCGCTGATCGGCGACGGCGAGGGGAACGAGCTCCAGCTCGACTCCCGGCACACGGGAGCGCCATGCGTCGATCCACTTGCCGGGCGTCGTGCCGGGGACGGCCCCCAGGCGGAACGGGCCGGGAGGCAGCGGCGGGGCGGACTCGATGGGCGTCGGGACGCGACGCGTGTTGCGTCCGGCCACCCGCTCAGCGCTCTGCGCGCGGTGCTGGGGGCCTCCCGTCGTGCGACGCGGGCGACCGCCCCGTCTCGCCGATCCGCCCCCGCCCGCCATGCAGCCAGCGTAGTCGCGCTATCTTCGGTGCATGATCCCTCTCATCGCGACGGTCGCCGCGGCGCTGGCCGCCCTGCTCCACGTCTACATCTTCGTCATGGAGAGCATCCAGTGGACGCAGCCGAAAGTGTGGCAGCGCTTCGGGGTGGCCGATCAGGCCGCGGCCGATGTGACCAAGCCGATGGCGTACAACCAGGGCTTCTACAACCTGTTCCTCGCGATCGGGGTCGTGATCGGTCTCGTGCTGTTCTGGACCGGGGGCGCCGACAGTGCCGCCGAGGTCGCCGGACGCACCCTCACGCTGTTCTCGCTCGGATCGATGCTGGGGGCGGCCCTCGTGCTGACGACGTCGGGCGCGAAGTACCTGCGACCGGCGCTCATCCAGGGCACGCTGCCGCTGATCGGCTTCGTCCTCTTCTTCCTCGCCTGACACGAGGACGGCGGGATTCGTCCCGGCCTGATCAGCAGGCGCCCCACTGTCCGCGTCCCTCACGCTGAGCGTCCGCCGCAGCGAGTGAGAGCAGCGCGAAGTGGGTGTCGTTGCGCCCGACGCGGATCGCGACCGCATCGCCCGCGGCGACGAGCGCGTGGTTCACGAACACGTCGTCGTCGGTCCAGAGATACAGCAGCGCGCGACCGTAGCGGTCGCGGAGGTCTCGGTCGGCCGCCGCCCAGGCCGTGCTCCCCTCGGGCAGAAGTGCGCGCAATCGGTCGCGGGCCTCGTCGGCGCCGCATTCGGCGGTCGGGGCGCCTTCGGGGGTGTCGATGCCGATCAGGCGCACGCGGACGGCGACACCACGTGGGAAGGGGGTGTCGCGAGAGATCGGCTCGGCACGGAGGGTGTCGCCGTCGTAGACGTACTCGACCCTGAGCGGGAAGGCATCGGCCGGTCGGCCCGGCACCGCGACCGACGCGGGCGACGAGGCGGTGCGCTCTGGCCCCCCGGGCGCGCGGGATGGGCCGATCAGCGAACCTGACGCCCACCACGCGATGCCGGCCACGGCGGCGATGACCGCGAGCCCGGCGAAGAGGGAACCCGCGCTCGCGCGGCGCGGGCGTCGTCTCATGCCCCGAGGCTCACCGAGCCGGTCGACCCGGAGGCTTGCCGTGGCGTCCCGATGCCGCTCCGGTCGCCGGATGATCGTCAGGCCGCCAAGTGCAGCCCGCGGCGATCGGTCGCGACGGCCTCGCCGTCACCGATCGACTGATCGTCACCGATGAGGGATCCTCCGGCCACGCGTGCGCCCGCTCCAACGAACGCCCGAACCCCGATCCTGGCGCGCGGTCCGATGGCCGCGCCGGGACCGATGTGCGCGTGCGGCGCGATCTCCACTTCGGGGCCGATGACGGCGTCCGGTTCGATCCACACGCCCCGCCCGATGTGCGCACCCGCAGCGACCTGCGCCCCGGGCTCCACGTACGCGCCCGCCTCGACCAGCGCCGTCGGGTGCACCTTGGCCCCGTTCGCGATCAGGCCACGGCCATTGGCGTGCTTGCGGTAACGCAGCGTCTCGCCCCGGTCGTTCTCGATGTCGACGTAGTTCTTGCCCACTTGACCTCCTGACACCGACCACAACGCGGGTGCGCCCGCTTTCATTCCCGCGCAAGCATTGCCCGTGGCCGCCGGAAGCTCACTCGCACCGGTGACAATGGAGCAATGACCCCGTCCCCGCCGGAACCGGCCCCCGAACGCGCCTCCGACGCGGCCCCGACGCGGGCTGAGGAGACCGATCCGACGACGGGACCCTCGCTCGTGTTCGATGCCAAGGCCACCGAGCACGGCGTCGTCGAGGATGTGCTGGGGCTCCTCACCGGGACGTTCATCACCTCCCTCGGTCTCCACCTCCTGCACGCAGCGGGTTCGGTGACCGGCGGCACCGCGGGCCTCTCGCTCCTTCTCGGCTACGCGACTCCATGGCCCTTCTGGCTCCTGTTCGCGGTCATCAATCTGCCGTTCGCGGTTCTCGCCGTCTGGAAGCGGGGGTGGGACTTCACCCTCCGCACCATCGCCTCCATCGGCCTCGTCTCGGGGTTCGCGCTCGTCCACCAGCAGGTCCTTCCGCTGGGGGCGATCGAGCCGATCTACGGCACACTGGCGGGCAATCTCCTCGCCGGCGTGGGGGTGCTGATCCTCTTCCGTCATCGATCCAGCGTCGGCGGAGTCCACATCATCGCGCTGCTCCTGCAAGACCGCACCGGCATCCGGGCGGGGTGGACGCTCATGGCGTTCGACGTCGTCGTGATCCTCTCGGCTCTCCTCGTGGTGTCGTGGCAGAGCGTCGTACTGAGCGCGGGGGGAGCGGTGGTGCTGAACCTGGTCCTCGCGCTGAACCACCGCCCGGGGCGCTACCTCGGGCGGTGAGTGCCGGCGTCAGGTCTGACAGCGCGGGCACCAGAAGACGATGCGCTCCGCCGTCGGATCCGCGCCCAGCTCCGTTCCGAGGACGAGCGTCCCGCAGCGTCGGCACGGCTTCCCTTCCCGCCGATACACCCAGGTCTGTCGGCCGGGACGAGTGTCGCCCGTGAAGGTGCGACCGAGCCGGTCACGGTTGGCGCGGATCATGCGGGCGCCCGTCTCCATGAGGGCCAGGGTGTCCACCTCCGATGCGGGGGTGGTCGGAAGCACACCACGAACGAACAGCAGTTCGTTCGCGTACTCGTTCCCGAATCCCGCGACGTGTCGCTGATCGAGGACGGCCACGTGGATGGCTCGGTCGTCGGAGGACAGGTTGCGTGCCGCCTCGGCCGCGTTCCACTCGGGGCTCAGGGGATCGGGGCCGAGATGCCCGACCACGCGATCCTCGTCGGCGGTGGGGAGCACCTCGACCATGGCGAGGTCGAATCCCACGGCGTCCACGGCGGCGGTCCCGACGATCGCCCGCGCCCGGAAGGCGGGGGCACGCCACCGTTCGCCCGCGCGGTAGAGGTCCCAGTGCCCCTCCATCTTCAGATGCGAGTGCAGGGTGGCCTCGCCGATCCGCAGGAGCAGGTGCTTTCCCCGGGGCACGACCTCGTGGATGCGCTCCCCGGTCAGGTCGGCCGTGGCGCTTCCCGGCACGCGGACATCGAACCGCGTGGCGACCTGCCCGGCGAGGGCGTCGTGCAGACGCCGCGCCGTACGGAAGACGGTGTCACCCTCGGGCACGGCTTGCCCTCCTCGGCACCCCGCGGATCATCGTGCCCTGCGCAAGGTGACGCCGCGGGCCGACTCCACGAACCCGGCGTCGCGGAGCGCGCGGCCGACGGAAGTGCCGTAGACGAACACTCCGTTCACCTTCTCGATCGTGAGGGTGTCGAGCCGTCGGATCCGAGCCGTCTCGACGAGGCTGCGCGACGCCGCATCCAGCACCGGCTCCTCATCGGTGAACGCAAGCGCCGATCGGCCTCCGCGCTCCAGATACAGCACGAGACGGCCATCGACCAGCACGACCAGACCGCCGGCCTTCCGACCCGGGCGGTGTCCGCCGTCCTGTGCGGGCCAGGGCAGCGCGGCTCCGTAGGCGTTGGCCGGGTCGGTGGCGGCCAGGGTGACAGCTTCCAGGGCCGGGGTGTCCTCGTCGGATGCGCCGCCGAAGGTACGCAGGCGATCGACCGTCGCCGAGGTGGCGAACTGCGCTGCGCCCAGCTTTTCGATGAAGTAGCCGCGTCGGCAGTGCCCGGCCTCTTCGAATCCGGCGAGAGTGCGGTAGGCCTGCGCGAAACCTCCTGGGAGCTCCTCGGCCTGGACCGACCCGCGGGTGACGACGCCGTACCGCTCCAACAGCAGACTCGCGGCCGCTGCCGCCCGCAGCGTCCCGTCGGTCTCGGCCGCGGGGAGGAGCGACCAGCGTCCGCCGACGAGGGGCGGGCGGTGAGGGGCGCTGGTCGGGCGGGCGATGGGGGTGCCCCGGAACATCCGGGCGCGCGGGGTTCTCCGCACGGCCCGATGGGCCTGTGAGCCTCCCGCCAGGAGCATCCGCACGGGCGAGAACGTGTCATTGGTCACGCGGGCCGTCCAGGCGAGGTTCCACAGGGCCTCGATGACCGACTGCTCGTTCTCGGCGCCGACCAGGGCGACCAGTTGCGATGCGAAGTAGGCGCCGCCTCCCGCGAGCACCTCGCGCACGCGCTCCTCCAGAGCAGACTCGGGCGCGGGGTCGTCTGTGCGGAGGGTGAAGGCCGCCGTGTCGGCAGGATGGAGGGCGATCCACCCGTCGCGCCCCGGAAGCGAGCCGTGCCCGGACCAGAGCACCTCTCCGGTGGCGGTGAGCTCGTCGAGCATCGCCGGGGCATAATCGCTGACCCGCGCGGGCAGGATGAGCGATTCCCAGGCGCTGGCCGGAAGCGGCACACCCGCCAACTGCTCGATCACGGCGAGGACGCCGTCGATCCCGTCCAGCCCTCGCCCGGCGCCTGCGGACCCGACGTGCTGCCAGGCGGGGAGGAAGCGTGCGAACGCCGTGGGCTCGACCGGTTCGACCGCGCCGCGGAGGGCCGCGAGCGACCGCATGCGCAGGCGGCGCAGCACTTCGGCGTCGCACCACTCCAGATCGTTGTCGGCGGCGGGATCAGCGGCCCGCTCGGGGAGGAAGTAGCCGCTGGATATCCGGCCCTGCGATTCCAGGCGCTGGAGAGCCTGTCGGGCAACGGCACTCCCGATTCCCAGCCGTCGCGCCACATCCGAGGTGCGGAAGGGGGCGTGGGTGCGGGCGAAGCGGGCGACGAGGTCGGCGAGGGGGTCCGCGACGGGCTCGAGGAAGGCCGTCGGGATGCCCACGGGGAGCGCCGCGCCGAGGGCATCGCGCAGTCGTCCGGCGTCTTCGATCGCAGCCACCCGCGGCACCCCCGCGACCGTCACGCGGATCGCGCGCCTCGCCGTGACGAGGGCGTCGACGAGGGCCGCCGCCTGGTCCGTCGAGGCCGATGCGGTGCTCGCTTCGTCTGCCGCGGTGCCGTCGGGAGCGAGTCGCTCGGCCACCTCCACGGCGTCGAGGGGGCCGAGCAGTCGCAGCAGATCCGCGACGCCCTCCACGCCATGCACGCGCCGGGCGGGATCGAGCCGCTGCACCTCGCGCTCGAACTGCGCGATGATTCCCGGATCGAGCAGCTCGCGCATCTCGACCTTGCCGAGCAGTTCGCCCAGAAGCGCCGGGTCGACCGAGAGCGCGGCGGCGCGGCGTTCCGCGAGCGGCGAGTCGCCCTCGTACATGAACGCACCGACGTAACCGAACAGCAGGTCGCGCGCGTAGGGAGAGGGCTGCGACGTGGTGGTCTCGATCAGCCGGATGCGGCGGTCGCCGATCGCCCGGGCGATCCGGAGCAGAGCCGGCACGTCGTACACGTCCTGGAGCACCTCGCGGAGCGTCTCGAGGATGATCGGGAAGGTGGGGTGCTTGCGGGCGACCTCGAGCAGCTGCGCCGACTTCTGCCGCTGCTGCCACAACGGGGAGCGCTTCTGGGGGTTCAGTCGCGGCAGGAGCAGGGCGCGGGCCGCGCACTCCCGGAATCGAGAGGCGAACAGCGCCGACCCGCCCACCTCATCGGTGACGATCTGCTCCAGCTCGTCGGGGTCAAAGACGAACAGCTCGGCATCCGGGGGCTCGGACTCGGCGTCGGGCACGCGGGCGATGATCCCGTCGTCGCTCGCGACGGCCGATCCTTCCACGCCCAGTCGCTCGCGGATGCGCGCGTTCACGGCGAGCGCCCACGGCGCATGCACGTGCATGCCGTACGGGGAATGCAGGATGATGCGCCAGTCGCCCACTTCGTCACGCGAGCGCTCGACCGTGAGCGTCTTGTCGGTGGGAAGCGTGCCGGTCGCTTCACGTTGCTCGCTCAGGTACGACAAGAGGTTGCCGATGGCGTTGTCATCGAGCCCGGATTCGCGCAGTCGGGCGGTCGCCTTCTCGGGTGGTGCGCTCGAGATCTCCCGGGAGAACGCGCCGAGGGCCTCGCCCAGCTCGGCCGGCCGGCCCAGGCCATCGCCGTGCCAGAACGGGAGCTTGCCGGGCTGTCCGAACGCCGGAAGCACATTGACGCGGTCGTGGGTGATCTCCACGATCCGCCAGCTCGTCGTTCCGAGCGTGAAGACGTCGCCGACCCGCGACTCGTAGACCATCTCCTCATCGAGCTCGCCCACGCGCGCATTTCGCGTCTCGCCGGCGACGAACACCCCGAACAGCCCGCGGTCGGGGATGGTGCCGCCGCTGGTCACCGCGATGCGCTGCGCCCCGGGGCGGCCGGTCAGCACGCCGTGGTCGCGATCCCACACGAGGCGCGGGCGGAGCTCGGCGAACTCGTCGGAGGGAAATCGGCCCGCGAGGAGATCGAGCGTCGCCTCGTAGGCCGAGCGCGGCAGTGAGTGGAACGGAGCCGAGCGCTTGACGGTGTCGAACCACCCCTCGACATCGACCGGTCCCGTCGCGCATGCGGCCACCGTCTGCTGCGCGAGGATGTCGAGTGGATTCTGAGGAACGGCGATCGCCTCGATCTTCCCCGCCAGCATGCGCTCGGTCACCACGGCGGTGTGGAGGACGTCTCCGCGGTGCTTGGGGAACAGTGCAGCGCGGCTGACCTCGCCCACCTGGTGGCCCGCGCGGCCGACGCGCTGCAGGCCCGAGGCCGCGGACGGCGGCGCCTCGACCTGGATGACGAGGTCGACGGCGCCCATATCGATCCCGAGCTCGAGACTGCTCGTGGCGACGACGCACCGCAGTGCCCCCGACTTCAGCTCGTCTTCGACCTGCGCTCGCTGCTCCTTGGACACGGAGCCGTGGTGGGCCTTGGCCAGCACCGGGTCGGCGCCGGCAGAGGACCCCGCCTGCGCCATCATCGCGGCGGGGACGGCGGCGTCGGGCAGCTCGATCCCGAGCCGCTCGGCGTAGATCTCATTCAGCCGGCCGGTGAGGCGCTCGGCCAGACGACGAGAGTTCGCGAAGACGATCGTGGAGCGATGGGCCAGGATGCGGTCGACGATGGCTTCCTCGACGTGGGGCCACACCGACCCCGTCATCTCTGTCGACCCGGCTCCGCCCGCGGGGGAGGCGCCCGGTGCCGCGTCGTACCACGCCGGCCCCGAGGCGCTCGTCTCGGCGGCGTCGTCGTCCCCGGGAGCGGCATCGGACGGGCTCGCCCCCTCGCTCCCCGGCGGCGGGGGAGGATTGCGCATGTCGTCCATCGGTACGACGACCGACAGGTCGAATGACTTGCTTGCTCGGGGAGCCACGATCTCCACGGGCTGAGAGCCGCCGAGGAATCGTGCGACCTCGTCGATCGGCCGCACCGTCGCCGAGAGGCCGATGCGCTGGACCGGAACGGCGTCGGGGTCGCTGTCGCGCCGCAGGGCGTCGAGGCGTTCCAGGCTGACGGCCAGATGCGCACCCCGTTTGGTCGCCGCGACCGCGTGCACTTCGTCGACGATCACGGTGTGCACGCCGCGGAGGGTCTGACCCGCCTGCGAGGTCAGCATCAGGTACAGCGATTCGGGAGTCGTGATGAGGATGTCGGGCGGGTCGGAGACGAGCTTTCGCCGGTCGGCGGACGCCGTGTCTCCGGAGCGCACGCCGACGGTGATCTCGGGGACCGCGATCCCGAGGCGCCGCGCCGACTGCCCGATTCCGACGAGCGGTGACCGGAGGTTCCTCTCGACGTCGACGCCGAGGGCCTTCAAGGGCGAGATGTAGAGCACACGGGTGCGCGGCGGCCGGGGGTCCTTCTTCCCCGCCCGCTCGGGCGACGGCGCGATCTCTTGCTTGTCATGGAAGATCCGGTCGATCGACCACAGGAACGCCGACAGGGTCTTTCCGGAGCCCGTGGGGGCGACCACGAGCGCGTGTGCTCCGGCCGAGATGGTCTGCCATGCGCCGGCCTGGGCGTCGGTCGGCCGGTGGAAGGCGCCACGAAACCAGTCCTGCGTCGCAGGACCGAACCGTTCGAGCACGTCGGCCATCAGTACATCTTCACCCCGTGCACCGACATCGGCGCCAGGGGTTGCTCAGGCCGGGTCAGTGGAGCAGAACGACGCGCGCCGCGCCTGCGTCGCCGTCGATCACGGTCTGCAAGACGACTCCGCCGGCGACGACGGCATCCACGTCGATCAGCCACACCGGGTCGATGGCGGGAAGTCGATACGCGCTGAGGGTCGGCTCGACCGTCGCGTTGCCCGGCGTTGCGATGACGATCTGGTCACCCGACATGTGGACGCTGGCCCCGCTATCGATCTCCATCGCGCCGATCTGCTCGTCTTGGTCGAACACGGTTACCAGCACCACGGCGGAGCCCTCCTCCCCGGAGTCCACGGCGAGGAGGAAGTGCCCCGCGACGTCGAGGTGGTCGGCGCTGACATCGGCGAGGGTCCGGGTGGTGGTCCCGGAGTGCGGATCGACCCGCTCGATGGCTCCGTCGGGTGTGAGCAACCACAACGCGTCGGCGGTCGCGGCGATGTCGAGCACGTCGCGCGACCAGCAGGTGTCGCCCGTCCTCGTGTCCAGACCGGACACCGTGTAGGGTCCTACCGCGTCGTACCGCAGGGGGGCCTCCAGGGTCACCCCGCCGGCGACGAACGCGGTGCCGGCGGTCTCCCAGCCCAGTGGCCGACCGCTGTCGACATCAAGCGCGTGGCCTCCCGCGAAGGCGATGTCGTTCAGCACCGAGAAGGGTACCCCGCCCTCGAGCTCGCCCACGCCGTAGGCCGCGGCATCGAAGCTCCATTGCGGCTGCAAAGTCGTCGCGTCGACGCGCGTGAGGGCGCCCCTGTCCGCAACGTAGAACGCGTCGGCGTCATGCGGAGCGATGTCGGCGCTCGCAGCGACCGATGCGCTTGTCGAGACGGGGTAGACCTCTCCGGACGCCTCCTCCTGAGATGCCAGTTTTCCGGTGTCCAGATCCCAGGCCTGCATCAGCGGGGCTTCCTCGTCGCGAGAGACGAGGACGACGATGCGCCCCTCCACGCCGGTCCTGGCCGGAGTGGACAGGACGGTGGCGCGACCGTCGAGCTCGACGTTCCACTCCACACGACCGGCGCGGTCGACCAGGGCCAGAGAGCTGCGCGCGAGCGTGCCGTTGGTGGAGATCACCCCGAACGTCTCGTCATCGACGGCGAACACCTCGGGCCACAGACCGCCCTCGACGTCGATCCACGGCACCTCCTGAACGACGGTGCTCTCCAGGTTCCCGTCGGTGGGAAGGGAGAGGGAGCCGGGGTCGCGCCAGGTCACCTCAGGTGCCGTCACGACGCACGCCGCAGGCGACGGAGACTCGGCGCTGGCCTCTGGCGAGGCGGCCGTCGGACTGATCGAGGTCGGCGCCGTGGCGGGTTCTCCCGACCGGGTGAGCAAAGGAACTGCCAGCGCTGCGGCGCCTCCGAGGGCGACGACCGCGCCGACGGCCGCCCACGGAACCCAGCGACGTCGGATCCCGCCTCGACCTGTGCGCTCGTCACGCACTCGTTCTCCGGAACCAGTGGCGTCGTTGCTCATGTGCCCTCCTCTGGTGATCCTAGGGTGCCCTCGAAGGCGCCCTCCCGTGAAAATCGCTCACCGCCTCTCCGTGAGCTCTCCGTCTCGCAGTTCGAGCACGAGATCCGGACCGACCCGGTGCAGGAAGCCGTCGTCGTGGCTGACGACGACCACGGCGCCGCGGTAGACGGCGAGGGCGTCGACGAGCTGGTCGACCGTGTCCAGATCGAGGTTGTTCGTCGGCTCGTCGAGCACGAGCAGCTGCGGAGGCGGGTCGGCGAACAGGAGGCGAGCCAGAGCGGCCCGGAAACGTTCCCCACCCGACAACGCGGATACCGGGCGGAGGACGGCATCGCCACGCAGGAGGAACCGAGCCAGACGGTTGCGCAGCTCCACGTCGCCCATCCCGGGACTGCGGAGGTTCTCCAGCACGGATCGGGTGTCGTCGAGGCCGTCGACGCGCTGGGAGAGGTAGCCGATCCGGTCGGTGTGAGCCAGAGCGTGCAGGTCCCCGAGTCGTACACCCCCGTCTCGGTCTCGATCCGCGTGCGCGACCAGTCTGTCCAGCAGGGTCGTCTTGCCGGCGCCGTTGGGGCCGATGAGAGCGACGCGTTCGGGACCTTGCACGACCCACTCCCGGTCGGCGTCGCCGAGCGTCGCGATGCGCCTGCCCGTCGCGACGCCGGGATCGGGGAGATCGATGTGGACCGATTCGTCGTCGCGGACGCGGCGCTCGGCCGCATCGAGAGTCGCCCGGGCCGCCGCCACCTTCTCGGCCGCCTCGGTGCGCAGCTTTCCCGCGGCCACCTGCGCGGAGCGTTTGCGGGCGCCCGCGAGGATCCCCGGTACGCGCTTCTCGACCTGGGCCTTGTGTCCGACCGCCTGCCGGTGGGAGATCTTCGTCTCCGTCTGGAGGCGGTCGCGCTTCTCTCGGCGGACCGCCTGACGCGCCGCCGTCTCAGCCTGGCGTGCCGTGGCCTGCTCGGCCTCGAGAGCCTCTCGCCACGCCGAGTACCCGCCGCCGAACACCGACAGCCCGCCGTGGTAGAGCTCGGCGGTGTCGTCCATGAGATCCAGCAGCCGCGTGTCGTGACTGACGACGATGAGCGTTCCGCGCCACGAGCGGACCAGGTCGTACACCCGCGCACGCGCGTCGCGGTCGAGGTTGTTCGTCGGTTCGTCCAGCAGCGCGATGGGCGCGCCGCGCAGGCGCACGCCGACGAGCGCCGCCAGCATCGCCTCTCCTCCGGAGAGGGTTCCCACGCGGCGGTCGAGTGCGCCGGCAGGCAGCCCTGCCTCGGCGAGCGCGGCCTCGGCGCGGGCTTCGACGTCCCAGTCGTCGCCGACGGCATCGAAGTGTGCGGGGTCGACGTCGCCGTCGCTGATCGCCCGCACGGCGCGCACGGCCTCGCCGACGCCGAGCAGGTCCGCGACCGGGCGGTCGACGTCCAGCGTCAGGTGCTGCGGCAGCCGGTCCACGGCCCCCCCGACGAGGATCTGGCCGGCTGACGGCGCACGCTCTCCCGCGATGAGGGAGAGGAGCGTCGACTTCCCGGCGCCGTTGCGGCCGACCAGGCCCGTGCGTCCAGTGTCGAAGGCGCCGCTGACGCCGTCGAGGGCGACGGTGCCGTCGGGCCAGGTGAAAGAGATGCGGTCGAGGGTGACCGCGGTGGAGTTCGCAGGCATGAGTGCCTCCCAGGTGTCGGTGGCCCCGATCGTGGATCGGGGTGCGCAGACGCCGCGGACACCGGTGCGCGCTCGACGGCCGAGGCCGCAGGAGGCGGGAGGGAGTCGACGTCAGCGCGGGAATGGTGCGCAGACGTCGCACCGAGTCCGGTCCGGGATGGGAGAACGGAGGGCGACGGCTAGCGCGGGATCACAGCGCGGCGTCGAAACCCTTCAACGGTCTTCCTCACACTCGGGACGGGGAACTCCACGACTATACCCGACAGGCCGCCGCCTCAGGGGTCCCGGCGCTTGTCGAGGAAGACGCGGACGTCGTCGAGCTCCTGCTGAGACACACTGTGCGCCAGACCTTCGTAGACGCGTCCGCTGAGGTCGACGTGCGCGGGAAGCCATTGCACCGTATGGGCGACGCGGTCGGCGGGAATGACCTCGTCGTGCGATCCGCGCCCCCAGAACACCGGAGGCCGTCGCTCCGCCAGCTCGGCGTCACCGGGAAGGGCCGCCGCATCGACGTAGCCGGCGAGGACCACGGCGAAAGCGAACCGCTGCGGGCGCAAACGCAGTGCCTGCAGTGCCACGACGGCTCCCTGTGAGAAGCCGAGAAGCCCGACCACGGGCGCATCGACGGCGCCGTCGAGCCACTCCAAGAACGCTTCGGCGGCGGCCGTCGTGCCCTCCGAATCCCGGCCGCGCAGTCCCTCGATCGGGAACCAAGACCACCCGGGCGTGGGGAACGGAGGCGCGAGCGGCGCGCGGACGGCGGCGACGACGTACTCCGACGGCAGGTGCGGGACGAGGGCGAAGAGGTCGCGCTCGTGCGAGCCGTAGCCGTGCAGGAGCACGAGGACGGGGCGGCCCTCGCGCTCCGACGGCGGGGCGCTCCACAGCACCGCGTCGACATCCAGCCGGGGGATCGGACTCATGCCGACCATTCTCTCCGACCGCACCGACGCGGACGAGGTATACATGGAGTCATGGCCGTCCGCACTCCCGACCCCGACCCGAGCGAC
>JBMDWQ010000047.1:0-14390 GCA_048594675.1 Microbacterium sp.
ATGAACTCCTGCGAGAGGCCGACCGCTTCGAACACCTGCGATCCGGCGTAGGAGGAGACCGTGGAGATCCCCATCTTGGACATGATCTTCAGAACGCCCTTGCCGAGAGCGTAGATCAGGTTCTTGACCGCTTTCTCGGGCGTGACGCCGGTGATGAAACCGGCGCGCACGAGGTACTCGACGGTCTCCATCGCGAGGTACGGGTTCACCGCCGACGCGCCGTAGCCGATGAGCGTCGCGACGTGGTGGACCTCCCGCACGTCGCCCGCCTCGACCACGAGACCGACCTTCATGCGGTTCTCGCGGCGGATCAGGTGGTGGTGGACGGCGGAGAGCATCAGCAGCGACGGGATCGGAACGAGGTCCTTGTTCGAGTCGCGGTCGCTGAGGATGATGAACTCGGCGCCCTCGGCGATCGCCTCGTCCACCTCCGCGCACATCGCGTCGAGACGGGCCTCCATCGCTCCCGGACCCTGATCGAAGTGATACAGGCCGCGAATGGTCACCGAACGACGACCCGGGAGCGCCTTGTCGATGTTCTGGAGCTTGGCGAGCTCGTCGTTGTCGATCACCGGGAAGTCGAGCGTGATGGTCCGCGTGTGATCGGGACCCCACTCCAACAGGTTGCGCTCGGGTCCGAGGCCCAGGGCGAGGGAGGTCACGACCTCTTCGCGGATCGAATCCAGCGGTGGATTGGTGACCTGCGCGAACTGCTGGGTGAAGTAGTCGAACAGCAGACGCGGACGTTCGCTGAGCACGGCGATCGGGGTGTCCGATCCCATGGCGCCCAGGGGTTCGGCACCCGTCTGTCCCATCGGGGTGAGGAGGATCCGGACCTCCTCCTCCGTGTATCCGAAGGTGCGCTGGCGACGCGTGATCGAGGCGATCGGGTGGACGATGTGCTCGCGCTCGGGCAGTTCCTTCAGACGCACCCGCCCCGCGTCGAGCCACTCCTGCCACGGGTGGAGCTCGGCGAGCTGCTGCTTGACCTCGTGGTCCTCGATGATGCGCTGCTGCGCGGTGTCCACGACGAACATGCGCCCGGGGCGCAGACGGCCACGACGCTTGATCCGCTCGGGGGCGAAGTCGAGCACGCCGGTCTCGCTCCCGATGACGACGAGGCCATCGGTGGTCTCGGTCCATCGTCCGGGCCGCAGTCCGTTGCGGTCCAGCGTCGCACCCACGAGGGTTCCGTCGGTGAAGATGAGAGCGGCGGGGCCGTCCCACGGCTCCATCTGCATCGAGTGGTACTCGTAGAACGCTCGGAGCTTCGGGTCGATGTCGCCCTGCTTCTCGTACGCCTCCGGGACCATCATCATGATCGCGTGGGGAAGGCTCCGACCGGTGAGCGTGAGCAGCTCGAGCACCTCGTCGAACGAGGCCGAGTCGCTGGCACCCTCCGTGCAGATCGGCAGCAGCGGACGGATGTCACCGATCAGCTCGGACTCGAGCTGGGACTGACGAGCGCGCATCCAGTTCCGGTTCGCGCCGACCGTGTTGATCTCACCGTTGTGGGCGAGCATGCGCAGCGGCTGGGCCAGGGGCCAGGACGGGAACGTGTTCGTGGAGTAGCGCGAGTGCACGACCGCGAGCTCGGTCGCGAACCGTTCGTCCTGGAGGTCGGGATAGAACGGCTCGAGCTGGAGGGTAGTGACCATCCCCTTGTAGCCGATCGTGCGGCTAGACAGGGAGACGAAGTAGACGTCGTGCTCGCGCCGTGCTCGCTTGCGCAGCCGGTACACGCGGCGGTCGAGCTCGATGCCCGACAGAGCGGGCGCGTCGCCGACCGCAGGGCGCGAGACGAACACCTGCTCGAAGGCGGGTCGCGCCTCGAATGCGAGCTTCCCGAGGTGCTGGTCGTCGACCGGGACCGTGCGCCAGCCGAGGACCGTCAGCCCCTCGGTCGCGGCGACACGTTCCACGCCCGCCTTCATCTCGGCGCGAGTGACTTCATCGCGCGGCAGGAAGGCCATGCCGGCGGCGTACTCCCCCACCGGCGGCAGCTCGAAGTCGACGACCGCACGCAGGAAGGCGTCGGGCATCTGCGTCAGGATTCCGGCACCGTCGCCGGTTCCGGCGTCGGAACCGATGGCGCCGCGGTGCTCGAGGTTGCGCAGCGCGGTGAGGGCGAGCTGGACGATGTCGTGCCCCGCCTCGCCCCGGAGCGTGGCGACCATCGCCAGGCCACAGGCGTCCTTCTCGAACGCGGGGTTGTACATGCCCTGCTTGGCGGGGAAACCGGCCAGCGCACGGGCGCCGTTGTCGCCGGGGCTCGAGGGCATACGGGTGCTCGAAGGCATGTATACCGTCCTCACTTGATGCTCAACTGGGACGACGTCGGCCCTGCGGACTACTTCACGTTGGATGCGCGATCGCTACTTCGCGCTGACAGTGCTTGTGGCGGCGTCTTCGACGGACTCGGACTGCGGGGGTGCGCTGATGTCCACGAAGTCGTCGGTGTTCTGCGATTGTACAGCCCCGCCGCCGGTCCATTCGCGTCCCGGGACGTAGGGCGAGGGCTCGAAGCCGAGGTGACGCCTCTTCTGCACGAAGAAGATCACGGCACCGATGACCACGCCGGCGATGGCCGCCCACACGTTGGTCCGCAATCCGAAGTACACCTCGCTCGGGTCGATGCGGATCGACTCCCACACGATGCGGCCCGCGGAGTACCAGATGAGGTACAGGGCGAACAGACGGCCCCACTGCAGGCGGAACCTCTTGCCGGCCCACAGCAGGACGACGACGCCGATCACGTTCCACGTGACCTCGTACAGGAAGGTGGGGTGGAAGAGCGTGTCCTCCGGGAGACCCGCGGGCCATGCCGAGTTCGGGTAGTCGATCTTCAGACCCCACGGGAGATCGGTCGGCAAGCCGTAGAGCTCCTGGTTGAACCAGTTGCCGAAGCGGCCCAGAGCCTGGGCGAGAAGGAGCCCGGGGGCCAACGCGTCGGCGAAGCTCCAGAAGCGAATGCCCGTCCAGCGGCACCCGAGCCAGGCGCCGATCGCGCCGCCGATGAGCGCGCCGTAGATCGCGATTCCGCCCTCCCAGATGCGGAAGACCGCCCAGAGGTCCTTGCCCTCGCCGAAGTAGAAGCCGGGGTGGGTCACCACGTGGAAAATGCGTGCGGCGATGATCGCGAGGGGCACCGCCAGGAGCGCGATGTCGATGACGACCCAGGGTTCCGCACCGCGCCGTGTGAGCCGGCGATTGGTCATGAGGGTGGCCACCACGATCCCCGCCAGGATGCAGAGGGCATAGAAGTGGATCGTGAGGGGCCCGATCGCGAACGAGCTGATCCCGGGGCTGGGAATGCTCAGCGGGACACCGGCAAGGACAGAGGGTGAAAGCACGAAGGGCAGTCTACTTCGGCTGACTACCGCCGCGTGCCCCGCGACAGGCGTTGTGCTTCGGCGGCGAGTCCCTCGACTCCCCCGTCGCGCAGAGCGCGCACGAGAGCTGTTCCCACGATTGCGCCGTCCGCATACTCGAGAACTCCACTGACCGGCTCGGCGGTGGAGATGCCGATGCCGACGCAGGCGTGGCTCACGCCGCGGTCGCGCAGGCGCTCCACGAGCGTGCGCGCCGCTGCGTCGAGCTGGGCCCGCTCCCCCGTGATCCCCATGGTCGAGACGGTGTAGACGAACCCGGTCGACTGGGCAGCGATGAGGTCGAGGCGTTCGTCGGTCGAGGTCGGCGCGGCCAGGAACACCCGATCCAGGCCCGTGCGCTCCGACGCGCGGATCCACTCCGCTGCCGCGTCCGGGGTGATGTCGGGCGTGATGAGTCCCGCCCCGCCGGCGGCGAGGAGATCGTCGGCGTAGCGGTCGACGCCGTACTGCATCACGGGGTTCCAGTAGGTCATCACCAGCACCGGCACGTCCACACGTGCGGTGATCTCCCGCACGGCCGTGAAGGTGTCGCGGAGCTTGAACCCGCGGGCGAGTGCCGTCTGTGTCGCCTCCTGGATGACGGTGCCGTCCATCACCGGGTCGGAGTAGGGCGGACCGAGCTCCAGAACGTCGGCACCGTTCTCGGCGAGGGCGACCGCCGCGTCGATGCTCGTCTTCAGGTCGGGACACCCGAGCGGCAAGTAACCGACGAGCGCGCCCCTCCCCTGTGCCTGGGCAGCGTCGATGGCTGCCGCGACGCGAGAGGTCATTGCTGCGCTCCGTCGTCGTACAGATCGAACCACCGCGCGGCGGTGTCCATGTCCTTGTCACCGCGGCCCGACAGGCTCACGGCGATGAGGGCGTCGGGGCCCAGCTCGCGCCCGAGCCGCAAGGCGCCCGCGAGAGCGTGCGCCGATTCGATGGCGGGGATGATGCCCTCGGTGCGGGACAGGAGCCGGAGAGCATCCATCGCCTCGGCGTCGGTGGCCGGGATGTAGTCGGCGCGTCCGATGTCGGCGAGCCACGCGTGCTCGGGTCCCACCCCGGGGTAATCGAGCCCCGCGGAGATCGAGTGCGACTCGATCGTCTGGCCGTCCTCGTCCTGCAGGACGAACGTCTTGGCCCCGTGGAGGACGCCGGGGCGTCCGCGCTCGATCGAGGCGGCGTGACGCTCGGTGTCCACGCCGTCGCCGGCGGCCTCGACGCCGTAGAGCTTCACGCCCTCATCGTCGAGGAAGGCGTCGAACATGCCGATCGCGTTGGATCCGCCGCCCACGCACGCCACCACGGCATCGGGCAGTCGCCCCGTCTCGTCGAGGAGCTGCTGACGGGCCTCTTCGCTGATGACCTTCTGGAAGTCGCGCACCATGGCGGGGAAGGGGTGCGGGCCTGCGGCCGTGCCGAAGATGTAGTTCGTGGTCTCGACGGTGGCCACCCAGTCGCGGTACGCGTCGTTGATCGCGTCCTTCAGCGTGCGGGAGCCGGTCGTGACGGGCACGACTTCGGCGCCGAGAAGGCGCATGCGGGCGACGTTGAGCGCCTGCCGCTCGGTGTCGACCTCGCCCATGTAGATCGTGCAGTCGAATCCGAACAGGGCCGCAGCTGTGGCCGTCGCGACCCCGTGCTGTCCGGCACCGGTCTCGGCGATGACGCGCGTCTTCCCGAGCCGACGGGTCAGCAGCGCCTGGCCGATGACGTTGTTGATCTTGTGGGATCCGGTGTGGTTGAGGTCCTCGCGCTTGAGGAAGATGCGCGCTCCCCCGGCGTGCTCGGCGAAGCGGGGCACTTCGGTGAGGGGCGACGGGCGACCCGCGTAGGAGTGCAGGAGGCTCCGGAACTCGGCGTCGAAGGCGGGATCCGCCTTCGCGGCCTCATACTCCGCGGTGAGCTCGTCGATGGCCGCGATGAGCGACTCGGGCATGAACCGCCCCCCGAAATCGCCGAAGAAGGGACCGTGGGCGTCGCGCAGGCTCATCTGCCGGCCTCCAGGAATGCATGCAGGGTCGTCACCGGGTCGTTGGTGACGAGGGCTTCGCCGATCAGCACGACATCGGCGCCGGACGAACGGTAGTGGGTCACGTCCTCGGGGCGGAGGACGGCCGATTCCGCGATCTTGACCGCGTCGGTGGGGAGATCGTCGTGCAGCTTTGCGAACAGGTCGCGGTCGAGCTCGAACGTCGAGAGATCGCGGGCGTTGACGCCGATCAGCCGGGCGCCCAGATCCGCCGCGCGATGCACTTCGTCGCGCGAGTGCGTCTCCACGAGGGGCGTCATTCCGAGAGCGAGCACGAGGTCGTGCAGGCGCTGGAGGACGGGCTGGTCGAGAGCCGCGACGATGAGGAGCACGAGGTCGGCCCCGGCTGCGCGCGCTTCGAGCACCTGGTACTCGGTCGCGATGAAGTCCTTGCGCAGCACGGGCACACCCACGCGGGCCTTGACCGCTTCGAGGTCGGCGAGGGAGCCCTTGAATCGTCGTCCCTCGGTCAGCACGGAGATCGCGGACGCACCGCCTTCCACATAACGTGCTGCTTGCAGCGCAGGATCGGGGATACGGGCCAGGTCACCACGGGACGGACTGGCGCGCTTGACCTCGGCGATGATCTTCACCCCGGCGGCCGGTGCGAGAGCGGCAAGGGCGTCGAGAGCGGCGGGGCGTTCCTGGGCGTCGCGTTCCACGGCCGCCAGAGGGCGCGCGACCCGGCGCTCCTCGGAGTCCGCGACTGCGCCGGCCGTCAGGTCGGCGAGCACGTCAGTGCTGCTTCGGCAGATACTTGGGGCCGTTGACGCCGTAGCCGGCCTTCGCCAGGACCCAGCCCGAGAGAGCGCCGACGACCAGCAGGACCACCGAGGCCCAGACCAGGGCGGGCATCTCGAGGAAGAAGAACAGCGTGCCCAGCGAGATCGCGACGAGCATGATCACCACGGCCGTCCACGCAGCCGGGGAGTGTCCGTGGCCGGGTTCGTCGGTGGCGTTGCTCATGGTTCTCCTTCGCAGGCGGGCGGGATACGGCCAGTCTAGCGGGAGCCCGCCGGCTCGCCGGCCCTCAGACGGTCGGGTCGTCGCCGCGGGAGAGGTCGTCCCAGGAGTCGATCGCGTCGTGCGGACGGCTGCCGGAGACGTCGGGACGACGCGCCTCCTCCGTCCGGTAGCGGCGTCCCGCCCCGGGCCAGCGTCGCGCGGTGAGGAGCGTGAACACACTCCCTGCCAGGACGGCGAGGGCGGCCGCGGCGGTGAACGTGGGCCAGGGCGTCGCCATCACGGAGTGGACGAGACCGGCGATCGTCCCGGCTCCGCTGAGTCCGGTCGACTCGGTGACGGTCGAAGCGACGGCGTCGAGAGGTGCGGTGATCGCGACGCGCAGCGCCGAGACGACGAGCGCGACACCGATCGCCGCACCGATCACGGCGAACACGTACCGGAGGACGGGGCCGACGATCGTCAGGGCGAGCCCGAGGGCGAGGGCAGCAAGGCTCAGCGGCGCGAGGAGAGGCACGGCTACCGCCCCGGCCACGGCGAGGGGGGTGACGCCGGCGTCGCGCAGGGCCACGTCGAGCCACGTCTGCGTCGATGCGATCAGCGCCACCGCCCCGCCGACGAGGATCGTGACGACTGCGAGCGAGCGCGCGCGTCGATTCATGCCGGCCTCGGCATGGTCACCGGGTGCAGGTCGTCGGCGTCGAAGCAGGTGCGATCGCCCGTGTGACAGGCAGCCCCCACCTGGTCGACCGCGATGAGGAGGGCGTCGCCGTCGCAGTCCAGGCGGGCACCCTGGACGTACTGAGCGTGTCCGGATGTGTCCCCCTTGCGCCAGTACTCCTGCCGGGAACGCGACCAGAAAGTCACTCGACCCGTGCTCAGGGTGCGCCGGAGGGCTTCGGCGTCCATCCACCCGAGCATCAGCACCTCACCGGAGTCGTGCTGCTGGATGATCGCCGGCACCAGTCCGTCGGGACCGAACGCGACTCGCGCGAGCAGGTCGGGGGTGTCTTCGGTCATGACCTCACCTCGATGCCTCGCACGGACAGCGCCTCCTTGACGTCACCGATCGTGAGTGCGCCCGAGTGGAACACCGACGCGGCGAGCACGGCGTCGGCGCCGGACTCGACAGCGGGAGCGAAGTGCTCGGCCGCGCCCGCTCCCCCCGAGGCGATCACCGGCACCGACGAAGCCTCGCGCATGAGGCGGACCAGTTCCAGGTCGAACCCGTCCTTGGTCCCGTCGGCATCGATCGAGTTGACCAGGAGCTCGCCCGCGCCGCGCTCGATCGCCTCGCGGGCCCACGCGATCGCATCGAGCGTGGTGAGGGTCCGGCCGCCGTGGGTCGTCACGACGAAGCCCGAGGCGGTGCCGGGGGCGCGCTTGACGTCGAGCGACAGCACGAGCACCTGCGCTCCGAAGCGGTCGGCGATCTCGTCGATCAGGGTGGGCCGGGCGATGGCGGCGGAGTTGACCCCCACCTTGTCGGCGCCCACGCCGAGCAGCCGTGCCACGTCGTCGGTCGAGCGCACGCCGCCACCGACCGTGAGCGGGATGAAGACCTCTTCGGCCGTGCGACGCACGACGTCGTAGGTGGTCGAGCGATCATCGACCGTCGCCGTCACGTCCAGGAAGGTGAGCTCGTCGGCGCCCTGTGCGTAATAGCGCCGGGCGAGCTCGACGGGGTCCCCCATCTCGCGCAGGTTCTCGAAGTTGACGCCCTTGACGACCCGTCCGTCCTTGACGTCCAGGCACGGGATCACCCGGCAGGCCAGACTCATGCCCTCACGTCCTCGGAAGCACGCATCGCGTCAGAGCCTCGCGTTGTGGATCGGGGTCACCAGGATCGCCCGGGCACCGATCGCGTAGAGCGCGTCCATCACCTGGTTCACCGTCCGTCGCGGGCTCATGACCCGCACCGCCACCCACGCCGGATCGCGCAGCGGTGAGATCGTCGGCGATTCGATCCCGGGGGCCAGGGCCACGGCCGCATCGACGAGGTCGGCGGGGAGGTCGTAGTCGATGAGGACATACTGCCGGGCGACCATGACGCCCCGCAGGCGCCGCAGCAGGATCTCCGTCCCCTCCGCCTCCTCCGGTGCGCCGATGAGTACGGCCTCGGACTCCAGCAGCACCGGCCCGAAGATCTCCAGTCCCGCCTGCTTGAGGGTCGTCCCGGTCGACACGACATCGGCGACCGCGTCGGCCACGCCGAGCTCCACCGCCGACTCCACGGCGCCGTCGAGGGGTACCAGGTCGACCGCGACACCGTGCTCGTCGAGGTAGGCGTCGACGAGGCCCGGATAGGCGGTCGCCACCCGGACGCCGTCGAGGTCGGCGAGCTCCTGGAACCGGCCGGGAGGCCCGGCGAAGCGGAAGGTGGAGGCGCCGAAGCCGAGCTTCTCGATCTCGCGGGCCCCCGGCATGCGGGCGTCGAGGAGCAGGTCGCGCCCCGTGATGCCGACGTGCAGAGCGCCGGACCCGACGTAGGTGGCGATGTCCTTCGGCCGGAGGTAGAAGAACTCGACCTCGTTCACGGGATCGATGACGTGGAGGTCTTTGGGGTCGCGACGGCCGGTGTATCCGGCCTCGGCGAGCATCTCGGTCGCGGTCTCGGCGAGCGCTCCCTTGTTCGGCACGGCGATTCGCAGCATGGTGCGGGCTTTCGATGTCGGAGTCGGAGGAGGAATCGGGAGTGCGGGGCGCGGAGGCGCCGGCCGCTCTCAGAGATGTCGATAGACGTCCTGCAGGGACAGGCCCTTGGCGAGCATCAGCACCTGCAGGTGGTACAGCAGCTGGGAGATCTCCTCCGCCGTCTCGGCGTCGGACTGGTATTCGGCGGCCATCCAGACCTCGGCCGCTTCCTCGACGATCTTCTTGCCGATCGCGTGGACACCGCGGTCGAGCTGTGCCACCGTCCCGGAGCCGTCGGGACGCGTCCTGGCCGTCTCGGTGAGCTCGGCGAACAGGGCGTCGAAGGTCTTCACCCTCCCAGGCTACCGTCCCGCGCGTCGCGTCCGGCGCCGCCTCGACACTCCCGCGGGATCAGTGCCCCCCCGCAGGATCAGTGCCGATGGGCGCCGGCCACGCTGCGCAGCGACTCGATCGCGCGGGAGGGGTCGTCGGCACCGAAGACGGCGGAACCGGCGACGAAGGTGTCGGCGCCGCTTTCGGCAGCCTCAGCGATCGTCGCCTCGCCGATTCCGCCGTCGACCTGCAGCCACACGTGGGATCCCCGCCGCCGGGCTTCCTGGCTCAATCGAGCGAGCTTGGGCATCTGGTCGGCCCGGAACGATTGTCCGCCGAAGCCGGGCTCCACCGTCATCACGAGGATCTGGTCGAACTCGTCCAACACGTCGAAGAGTCCTTCGACGGGAGTGTCCGGCTTCACGGCGACTCCGGCACGGGCACCCATCTGCCGCAGACGACGCGCCAGCGCCACCGGATCGGTCGCTGCCTCGAGATGGAAGGTGACCGACGCGGCGCCGATCTCCGCGTAACCCGGTGCCCACCGGTCGGGGTCGGTGATCATCAGGTGCACGTCGAGCGGTACGGGGCTCGTCGCCTGAATGCGCTCCACCATCTGCGGACCGAAGGTGAGGTTCGGGACGAAGTGGTTGTCCATGACGTCGACGTGCACGAAATCGGCGTTCGCAATGCGGCCGAGCTCCGCCTGCATGTTGACGAAATCGGCGGCGAGGATGCTGGGGTTGATTCGGAGGTCGTCGCCGTTCACGCCGACCACCCTATCGGGAGCCCGCGCGCCGCGCGGTTCGGACGGTGCCCACTCCCCGGCGCGTCACCGGCGACGAAGGAGGCTGATCGACATCGCGTCTGTGCCGTGGCGGTGGGGCCACAACTGGGCCCGGCCGGAACCGTCGCCAGGTGGCGCGAGGTCGATCGGTGACGTGGACAGGGAGGCCACGATCTCTCGGGCATTCAACTCCTCGAGCTCGACGTCGCTCGCGCGGCGGACCTCCGCGACAATGGCAGCCGTCTCGGCGAGGTGCGGCGAGCACGTGACGTAGGCGACCACACCACCGGGAACGAGCGCTGCCACCGCGGCGCCGAGGAGCTCGGTCTGCAGTGTCGCGAGCTCCGGGACGTCTGAGGGCGTCTTGCGCCAACGCGCCTCGGGGCGGCGCCGCAGCGCCCCCAGCCCCGTGCAGGGGGCGTCCACGAGGATGCGGTGATACCTGCCGTGTGCGGCACGGGTGCGGCCGTCCTCTTCGGAGACCGGGACGTCCACGGGGACACCGGAGACAGAGTCTCGGACGAGGCCTGCCCGCGCCGCAGACACTTCGTTGGCCTCCAGCCGTGCGCCCGACGCGAGCGCCTCCGCGGCAAGGACGGCGGTCTTGCCACCGGGGCCCGCACACAGGTCCAGCCAGCGCTCGCCGTCGGCAACGGGGAGCGCTCGGGCCAGCGCGAGAGCCGCGAGTTGCGAGCCTTCGTCCTGCACGCGGATCCGTCCGCCCGATCCTGCGACGAGGCGTGTGGGGGCTCCCCCGCCGTGGCGGAAACCGATCGGCGAGTACGTCGTGCGCTCGGCTCCTTCGGGCACGTCGACAAGACCCGGGAGCGCCACCATCGTCACCGCGGGGGCGGCGTTGTCAGCGGCCAACAGGGCGAGGAGCTCGTCGGAACGCCCCTCGGCAGCCAGCGCTCGCCGGAAGGCACGGATGACCCAGACCGGGTGGGCGTAGCGGAGGGCCAGACGCTCATCGTCGGAGCGGGCGCCGGCCTCGATACGCGTGATCCAGTCGTCGGGCGAGCGCTCGGACACCCTCCGCAGGACCGCGTTGGCGAAGCGGGCGGGGCCCGGGCCGGCGGCCGCACGCACTTGACGCACGGTCTCGTTCACGGCGGCGTGCGCCGGGATGCGCATCGACAGCAGCTGGTGCACGCCGAGGCGCAGTGCGTCGAGAATCACGGGATCGATCTCCGCTGCGGGGCGGCCGGCAGCATCGGCGACGACGGCATCGTACGTGCCCTCCCGGCGGAGGGTTCCATACGTCAGCTCGGTCGCGAGGCCGGCGTCGGCGCCGGAGAGCCCCGCGCGGGCGATCTCGGTGGGGAGCAGGAGGTTGGCGTAGGCGTCCGAGTCGTGGACGGCTCGCAAGGTGTCGAAGGCGACCCACCGCGCAGACGTCACGACGCGCCCCCGTGGTCGACGTCGAGGTGGTCCCGGCGCAGACCACGCCACCAGTCCGTCGCCGCCATCGCGGACTTGCCGGCCGGTTGCACGCGGGTCAGCACGACGGTGCCGTCTGCCGTGGCGAGGAGGATGTCGCGGCCGCGGGCCATGATCCGTCCCGGCACTCGTTCGGCGGGAGGGAGGTCGGGGCCCCGGTGCGCGCCCAACACCTTCAGCCGCTGGCCTTCCACGACGAGATGGGCACCCGGCTCGGGCGTCGTGCCGCGGAATCGGTCGATGATCGCGTCCGCTCCGGCGGTGACATCGAGGGCGCCGTCGACCAGGGAGAGTTTCGGGGCGAAGCTCGGCTCTCCCTGCTGCGGTCGGGCGACGGCCGTCCCCGCCGCGATGCCGTCGACGACGTCGCGCAGCAGGGCTGCGCCGCGCTCGGCGAGGGCGTCGAGGACCTCTCCGGCCGTCTGGCCGCGGGGGATGTCGTAGGCGACCTCGTCGTAGACATCGCCGGCGTCGAGCTCGGGGACGAGCCGGAACACGGATGCACCGGTCGTGCGATCCCCCGCGATCAGGGCGTGCTGGACCGGCGCGGCGCCCCGCCAGCGTGGCAAGAGGGAGAAGTGCAGGTTGATCCAGCCATGACGGGGCGTGGACAGGAGAGGCTCGCGGACCAGGGCTCCGTAGGCGACGATGACGCCCAGGTCGGCATCCAGCTCCTCGATGGCGGAGGCCGCTTCGTCGTCGAGGCGGTCGGCTTTGATGACGGGGGCATCGAGCTCCTCGGCCGCCGCCGCCACCGGCGACGGCGTCAGCACGCGCTTGCGTCCGAGCGGCGCGTCGTGACGAGTCACCACGCTGACCAGTTCATGTGCGGAGGAGGCGAGGGCGAGCAAGGAGGGAACAGCCGGCTGCGGCGTTCCGGCGAAGACGATGCGCATGGGTACCTTCGGGCGTCTCGGACCGGTCACAGATCGAGCTCGGGGACGTCGAGCCGCACCCTGAGTGTAGTCCGCGCCGATCGCTCCCCTCCGCTGCGGGCCGCTCGGGCGGCACGGCTGCGACTGGCCAGCGCTTCCTCCACGACGGACGCCCGCAGTGACTCGGCGACGGCCCGTCCCGCGGCGTAATCGAATCGGAGCAGGGCGCGCACGACTCCGTCCTGCTGCGGCACCGGGCCGAGCACGGCGTCGGCGGGAAGGCCCGGCAGCCGGTCCCGCACGTGCGTGATCGCGGTGTGCACGGCGCCCGCCGTTCCCTCGATCGTGGCGACGCGCACGGTGGGCGGCATGTGCAAAGGTGCGCGCTCGGCCAGCTCGGCGCGCGCGTACGCCGGCTGGGTCCAGGTGGCCAGCGCCCGTGCCACGGGGCCGGCGACACCCACGAGGTGCACGGGGGCGCCCGGGGCAGCCAGCGCCGCGGCATTGGACCACCACCGCAGGCATGACTCGCCTATCCGCAGCTGCTCGGCCAACAGCATCTTGTCCGCATCGAGCAGGAGGACCGCGCGGTACCCGCCGCGGGCGACGGGCTCGGCGCCGCGCGTGGCGATCACGAGGGCGGGCCGCTGGTCGACCTCGGTGACCGGGTGGGAGCCGTCGGAGACGATCACCCGGGTGAGCGGAAAGGCACGGCCCAGCTCGTCGGCCGTGCGCTCGCTGCCGGAGGACGCCATGCGCAGACGCGTCGACGTGCAGTGCGGACAGGTCCACCGCGGATAGGTACGCCCGCACCAGGTGCAGTCGGGGGCCCGCCCCGGCCGCGTCGCGCGCAGCGGTCCGCCGCAGTGCGTACAGCGTGCGGGAGCCCGGCACTCGGCGCACACGAGTACCGGTGCGTACCCGGGGCGGGAGACCTGGACGAGCACGGGACCATGCGTGAGCGCCTCCCGCGCGGCGGCGAAGGCCGCCGAAGGTACCCGTTGGCCGGGAGATGCGCCCTCGTGCGTCCCCGAGAGTACGACGCGGGGACTCTCGCGCCGCGCCGCGGGGATCTCCCGCACCCACCCTCGCTGCACGAGACGCTCCACGTCGGTCGTGCGGGTGTGTCCGACGAAGGCGAGCGCCGATCCTTCCAGCTCCTGACGGATGAGCGCGGCGTCTCGCGCGTGCACTCCGGGGCTCAATGGCTCCGAGAGCAGCGGATCGCCGTCGTCCCACACCACCACGAGCCCGGTCTCGTGCGCGGGGGCGTAGACGGTGGAACGGTTCCCCACGACGATCACCGGCACCGGATGGCGTAGGCGGAGGTAGGAGGCGTAGCGTTCCGGTCCGGAGCGATCGGCGTCGTCGCGCACCACCGCCTCCTCGGGGATCCACCGCTGCAGAGAGGCGATCACCTGGGCGCGATCTCGATGATCGGGAAGTGCCAGGACGACGCTACGCCCCCGCGACAAGACGAGGAGGCTCTGCGCGGCCAAGAGGTCGGCCCATGCGCCCCAGGGGCCCGCTGAGCTCGGGCGGGGCGCGGCGTCGACCGCGAGGCGCTCGCCGTCGCCGAGGGCGTCGGTCAGGCCCGGAAAGCCGGACAGTTCCTCTTCGGCCCAGGCGAGGGCTTCGGCAGGGACCCTGGGCGCCTCGGGGGCGGGGGCTGCCAGCCAGGCCTTCTCCGCGCGCACCATCCGCTTGGGGACGACGAGCCGCAAGATGTCTATGGCCGATCCTGCGGCGCGATCGGCGGCGCGCCGCGCCAGACGGTAGAGCTCGTGCGGAAGGGCGACGACGCTCGAGACCACGCTGTCGATCTCCGACAGGCGCCGTTCGGGCTGTTCGATGTCGGCGAGCTCGATCACCCACGCCTCGATCATGCGGCCGGCGGTCCGCAGCGGCACCTTGACCCGGACGCCGGGGACGACCTCCGCGCGCAGCGGGTC
>JBMDWQ010000048.1:0-2043 GCA_048594675.1 Microbacterium sp.
ACGACCTGCTCCCCGCGTTCCCTGGGCATGATGACTCCTCGTGTCCGATCGCCGTCGGTTCTCGAACGGGCTCGAGAGACGGCAGCCGACCAGCCTACCTCAGGCGCGGAGCCAGCGTCGGATCGCGAATCCGGCCGACAGGGCTGCGAGCACCAGTCCGATGAGGATGATCGCGGGGATGACGGCGGCCGCGTCGGACAGATCCACCCAGGTGGTGATGAAGTTCACGCGCTCGCGCAGGTATCCACGCACGCCGAACTGGATCCCCGCCAGAATCGCGCCACCAGCCAGCAGCGAACCGATGAAGGCCGCGAAGACGCCCTCCAGGATGAACGGGGTCTGGATGAAGCGGTTGGACGCGCCGACCAGCCGCATGATGCCGAGCTCCTTCCGCCGCGCATAGGCGGAGAGCCGGATCGTGGTCGCGATGAGCAACACGGCCGCCACCAGCATGAGGGCGGCGATGCCGACCGCGATGTAGGTGGCGACGGTGAGCGCCGTGAACAAGGGATCGAGGTACTGCATCTGGTTGATGACGGCGTCCACTCCGTCCATCGCGCCGAACGCCTCCGTGATGACGGCGGCCTGCCCCGGGTCGTTCAACGTGACGTAGTACGTCTCGTTCATCTGGTCTTCGGTGACGAATTCGCGGTAGTCGTCTCCGTACAGGTCGAGGACGGCTTGGTAGGCGTCGGCACGAGACTCGAAGCGCACTCCCTTGACCACCGACTGCAGGGCTTCGCTGTCAAGCTTGTCCTTGACGGCCGCGACCTGGTCCTCCGTAGCCACTCCGTCGACACAGGTCTTGGAGGTGGAGATCGAGCTGCACAGAGAGACCGCCACCTGCGCACGATCCACCCAGTAGGAGTACATCTTCGTGATCTGGAGCTGCATGAGCATCGCGGCGCCGACGAACGTCAGCGAGACGAAGGTCACGAGGATCACCGAGATCACCATCGATGCATTGCGACGCAGGCCCGACAGCGCCTCGCCGAGGATCAGTCCGACTCTCACGAGGTGGGCCCCACTTCGTCTTCGTCGGTGGACAGGCCGAGGCGATCGGCGGCGCCGAGCCCGTCGAGTCCCAGTTCCTCGAGGTCCACTGAGGGTGCCGCGATCGGGATGGGTCGCGTGCCCGGTGACGGATCGGCGGCCGGCTGCGTGAGCGGGGGCGCGGGGTCGGCCGAGGCGGCGCCGTCCGCGGTGGCGGAGACGGAGGTGGCGGTCTGGGCCGGCGCAGACGGGACGGGCTCGGGAGGGCGGGACGCGATCTCCCGCTGCAGCTCGAGGACGGCGGTCAGGGCGGCCGTCGCGGCGACGCCCTTCTCTTCCAGCGGAGCAAGACTCGGCAGCGCCGACGTGTCGCCGTATCCGCCGTGGCGGTCGTCTCGCACCATCGTGCCCCCGCGCAACTCGATCACGCGGCGCTGCATCTCGTTGACGAAGCCGGCCTCGTGGGTGGCCATGACGACCGTGGTGCCTCCCGCATTGATCCGCGCGAGAAGCTGCATGATGTCCACCGAGGTCGCCGGGTCGAGGTTTCCCGTCGGCTCGTCGGCGAGCAGGATCTGGGGGCGGTTCACGAGCGCCCGCGCGATGGCGACGCGCTGCTGCTCACCGCCGGACAGCTCGTGGGGAAGGCGCTTGTCCTTGCCCTGGAGTCCGACCAGCGCGAGCGCCTCGGGCACGGCCTGCTGGATGAACGCGCGCGAGGAGCCGATCACCTGCAGCGTGAAGGCGACGTTCTGGAACACCGTCTTGCCCGGGAGCAGCCGGAAGTCCTGGAAGACCGATCCGATGTGACGCCGGAAGTAGGGGACCTTGCGAGTGGAGAGTGATCGGAGATCGCGGCCGAGCACCACGACTCGCCCCTCGCTCGGGGTGTCTTCCCGCAGGATCAACCGAAGACACGACGACTTCCCGGAGCCGGACGCCCCGACGAGAAAGACGAACTCACCACGTTGCACCTCGAAGTCGACATCGTGCAAGGCGGGTTTGCTGGTGCCGCGATATCGCTTGGTGACCTGCTCGAACCGGATCATG
>JBMDWQ010000049.1:0-3998 GCA_048594675.1 Microbacterium sp.
ACGACCTGCTCCCCGCGTTCCCTGGGCATGATGACTCCTCGTGTCCGATCGCCGTCGGTTCTCGAACGGGCTCGAGAGACGGCAGCCGACCAGCCTACCTCAGGCGCGGAGCCAGCGTCGGATCGCGAATCCGGCCGACAGCGCCGCGAGCACCAGTCCGATGAGGATGATCGCGGGAATGACGGCAGCCGCGTCGGACAGATCCACCCAGGTGGTGATGAAGTTCACGCGCTCGCGGAGGTACCCGCGCACGCCGAACTGGATCCCCGCCAGAATCGCGCCGCCGGCCAACAACGAACCGATGAACGCCGCGAAGACGCCCTCCAGGATGAACGGGGTCTGGATGAAGCGGTTGGACGCGCCGACCAGCCGCATGATGCCGAGTTCCTTCCGCCGCGCGTAGGCAGAGAGCCGGATCGTCGTCGCGATCAGCAACACCGCCGCGACCAGCATGAGCGCGGCGATGCCGACCGCGATGTAGGTGGCGACGGTGAGCGCCGTGAACAAGGGATCGAGGTACTGCATCTGGTTGATGACGGCGTCCACTCCGTCCATCGCGCCGAACGCTTCCGTGATGACCGCGGCCTGCCCTGGGTCGTTCAACGTGACGTAGTAGGTCTCGTTCATCTGGTCTTCGGTGGCGAACTCGCGGTAGTCGTCTCCGTACAGGTCGAGGACGGCTTGGTAGGCGTCGGCGCGCGACTCGAAGCGCACTCCCTTGACCACGGACTGCAGGGCCTCGCTGTCGAGTTTGTCTTTGACGGCGGCGACCTGGTCCTCTGTGGCCACTCCGTCGACACAGGTCTTGGAGGTGGAGATCGAACTGCACAGTGAGACCGCCACCTGTGCGCGATCCACCCAGTACGAGTACATCTTCGTGATCTGCAGCTGCATGAGCATCGCGGCGCCGACGAACGTCAGCGACACGAAAGTGACGAGGATCACTGAGATCACCATCGACGCGTTGCGACGCAGGCCCGACAGGGCCTCGCCGAGGATCAGTCCGACTCTCACGACGTGGGCCCCACTTCGTCTTCGTCGGTGGACAGGCCGAGGCGGTCGGCGGCGCCGAGCCCGTCCAGTCCGAGTTCCTCGAGGTCCACCGAGGGCGCCGCGATCGGAATGGGTCGTGTGCCCGGTGACGGCTCGGCGGCCGGCTGAGTGAGCGGGGGTGCGGGCTCGGCCGAGGCGGCGCCGTCCGCGGTGTCGGGAGCGGCGTTCGCGGTCGGGGTCGGCGCAGACGGCACGGGCTCGGGAGGGCGGGAGGCGATCTCCCGCTGCAGTTCGAGGACGGCGGTCAGGGCGGCCGTCGCGGCGACGCCCTTCTCTTCCAGCGGAGCAAGGCTCGGCAAGGCCGAGGTGTCGCCGTATCCGCCGTGCCGGTCATCGCGCACCATCGTTCCCCCGCGCAGCTCGATCACGCGGCGCTGCATCTCGTTGACGAAACCGGCCTCGTGCGTGGCCATGACGACCGTGGTGCCGCCCGCGTTGATGCGTGCGAGCAGCTGCATGATGTCGACCGAGGTCGCCGGGTCGAGGTTTCCCGTCGGCTCGTCGGCGAGCAGGATCTGGGGCCGGTTCACGAGCGCCCGCGCGATCGCGACGCGTTGCTGCTCACCGCCAGACAACTCGTGGGGAAGGCGCTTGTCCTTGCCCTGGAGTCCGACCAGCGCGAGCGCCTCGGGAACGGCCTGCTGGATGAACGCGCGCGAGGAGCCGATCACCTGCAACGTGAAGGCGACGTTCTGGAACACCGTCTTGCCCGGGAGCAACCGGAAGTCCTGGAAGACCGATCCGATGTGACGCCGGAAGTAGGGGACCTTGCGGGTGGAGAGCGATCGGAGATCGCGGCCGAGCACCACGACTCGTCCCTCGCTCGGGGTGTCTTCCCGCAGGATCAGCCGAAGACACGACGACTTCCCGGAGCCGGACGCCCCGACGAGGAAGACGAACTCACCACGTTGCACCTCGAAGTCGACATCGTGCAAGGCGGGTTTGCTGGTGCCGCGATATCGCTTGGTGACCTGCTCGAACCGGATCATGACCCGTCGAGCCTAAGCGCGCCGCGTGCGGTTGCCGGTCACGACACCCGCAGGAGCGTGCGATCCCCGCGGGGGAGAAGAGGCCTCGCCGGGTCTGTGTGGCGTGCGCCTTCAGGCATCGCCCGGGCGGGGTCAGTCGTCGTCGTCCTTGCGCTTCCGCCACCGGATGCCCGCAGCGATCAGGCCATCCAAGTCGCCGTCGAACACGGCGGCGGGGTTTCCCACCTCGTAGCCGGTACGGAGGTCCTTCACGAGCTGCTGGCCGTAGAGGAAGTAGGAGCGCATCTGGTCGCCCCAGCTGGCGGTGATGACGCCCGCGAGCTCCTTCTTCTTGGCGGCCTCTTCTTCCTTCTGCAGGAGCATGAGGCGCGTCTGGAGCACGCGCATGGCGGCGGCGCGGTTCTGGATCTGGCTCTTCTCGTTCTGCATGGAGACGACGATGCCGGTGGGGATGTGCGTGATCCGCACGGCGGAGTCGGTGGTGTTGACCGACTGGCCACCGGGGCCCGAGGAGCGGAAGACGTCGACGCGGATGTCACCCTCGGGGACCTCGACCTCTTGGGCCTCCTCCATGACGGGGATGACCTCGACGGCGGCGAAGCTCGTCTGGCGCTTGTCGGCGGAGCCGAACGGGCTGATGCGGGCGAGGCGGTGGGTTCCTGCCTCGACCGACAGGGTGCCGTAGGCGTAGGGAGCGTCGACCTCGAATGTGGCCGACTTGATCCCGGCGCCTTCGGCGTAGGAGGTGTCCATCACCTTGACGGGGTACTTGTGGCGCTCGGCCCAGCGCAGATACATGCGCAGGAGCATGTCGGCGAAGTCGGTCGCGTCGTCGCCGCCGGCCCCGGAGCGGATGGTGACGACGGCGGAGCGCGCGTCGTACTCGCCGTCGAGGAGCGTTTGCACCTCGAGCTGGCCGATCGCGTCGCGGAGGTTGGCGAGTTCGGTGCGGGCCTCGGCGGCCGAGTCCTCGTCTTCCATCTCATTGGCGAGCTCGACGAGCACCTCGAGGTCGTCGAGCCGCTGGCCGATCTCGCTGACGCGCTTGAGCTCGGCTTGACGGTGGCTCAGGGCGCTCGTGACCTTCTGCGCCTTCTCGGGGTCGTCCCAGAGGTCGGGGGCGCCGGCTTCTTCGGACAGGCGGTCGATCTCGGCGCGGAGCCCTTCGACGTCGACCACCGCCTGGATGTCGGCGAAGGTGGAGCGCAGGGCCTGGATGTCGGCGGAGAGATCGAGTTCGAGCATGACACTCCAGACTAACGTGGAAAGGGTGACCGCCGCCGACTCCCCCGATGCCATCGGGAGGATGCTCTGGCGACTCGCGCCGATGATCTACGGCCCGACGGTGCTGTTCGCGCTGGGCGAGGGCGCGCTCCTTCCGCTCCTTCCCGTCTTCGCGTCGCAGTTGGGTGCCGACGTGCCGACCGCAGCCCTCGTCGCCTCGGCCCTCGTGGTGGGTCAGCTCTGCGGCAACCTGCCGGCGGGCTGGGCCGTCGCGCGCATCGGTGAGCGGGCGGCGATGGCGATCGGTGGCGCGGTGGCGATGGCGGCTGTCGTGGGCGTGGTCTTCGCGCCGAATCTGGCGGTGCTGGCACTCTCGGTGTTCGCGATCGGGCTGAGTGCGGCGGCGTTCGGTCTCGCCCGGCACGCGTTCATGACCACACGGGTGCCGCTGTCGTTCCGGGCACGGGCGCTGTCGCTGCTGGGCGGCACGTTCCGGCTCGGCATGTTCGTCGGCCCGTTCCTCGCGGCGGCGCTCCTGGCGGTCTTCGACGACCCGCGGGCGACGGCGTGGTTCTTCGGGATCTGCCTGGTCGCGGCCGTGGCGTTGGTGCGTACCGGACAAGACCCCGAGCGGCTGGTGCCGGCGCCCCGCCTGGCCGGTGCGGGTCCGTCAGAGGCCGCGGACCCCGATACGGGCGAACCGGTGACCGGTCCGGTTTCGGTGCCGCGCCG
>JBMDWQ010000005.1:0-10550 GCA_048594675.1 Microbacterium sp.
TAAAGAGACTCACCGGAACATGCAGGTTCCGCTGCTTACCGTCAACCTCGTATCGCACGACCACGCCGTCCCAACCCCCGCCGGTGGGGCTCGCGGCACGCAGACCGATCACGACACGCTGAAAGCCCTCCCCGCGGTCGCTGTCGCCTGGTGTTATTCGAACAGCGGAGACTGGATCCGTCGGATCGATGCGATCGTCGACTCCCGAATCACCCGGCTGTAGAAACACGTGAGCCTGGCTCGTCATACCGTCCGGAAGACTGCCAGGCTCCGAGGGCTGCTGCCCGCTGTACTTCACGTGTAGCTCGGCGCGACCGTTGAGGGCCAACGTGGCTGTTCTCGACGCCCCGACTGGCACAATACCGGCACACCCATCCCCTATGCGGCTCCGATCATCGCCTCGGAAACGACAAAACCCCCGGAACCCCGGGGGTTTCATTCTGTAGCAGGAGCGGGGCTTGAACCCGCGACGTCACGATTGCGGAAGCGAGACGCCAATGCAGAGTTATCCCATATCAGGAGGCCGATTGATGCCGGTCGCCACGTGCTGCAAACAGTCCACGAACCGCGCATTACCGCCCGTATCCGGCCATACCCGCGTTATCCAGCGACGACGAGCGTCGAATCGGTGGTGGTCATGGTGGATCTCGATGCCGCGACCGTTCGTCTGAACCTGAGCGGGCCGGTATAACCGTGTGCCACTCGTAGAGCGACCAATGCGCGGCAGGCGGAGGCCCTGCGGTCACTCACCCCACAGGGCCGGTGCGCCGGCCTACTTGACGACCCACTTCCCGTCAGCGTCGATCTCGACGATGCCCGGGCCGGCGACGAAGCGCTTCTTCCCGGAGTAGGAACCGATTTCGTTGACGAGGGTGTCGAAGGAACCGTCGTGGTGGTAACGGACGAGGAAGTTCGATGTGCCCGCGTGCTTCACCACACGGGTCTTGGCCGACTTGGTCGTGTACTTGTAGACGCCCGGGCCCTTACCTGATGTGGGGAGGGTGGGCACCTTCGACATGGGGAGGACCTTGATCGTCCACGCCCCGTCGGCGGTGACCTCAAGGTACTTGCTCTTGCCGCGGTCCCAGCTGATAAGCCCGAACGCCGTCGTTCCCTTGTACCTGCCGATCTCGTTCGCGAGGAGCTCGCCGTATCCACCGCTGCTCGTCTCCGTCTTGAGGATGAAGTTCGAGGTACCGCTGTGTGTGGCGACGATGACGCCGGTCTTCGCACCCGCGGGGAGCTTGATGTAGTCATCCCCGCGGCCCGTGATGGTCTTCGGAGCAAAGTCGCCGTACTCGGTGCTCGGCCAGACCGCCTTCTTCACCGCAGACGTCGTCTTCGACTTCTTCGCAACGGTCGTGTACCCGGCTTTCTTGCCCGTGACCTTCACGGACAGTTTGTCGCCGAGGCGAGCCTTCGTGAGGGTGAACGTCGACTTCGTCGCACCCTTCACAGTCTTGCCGTTCGACAGCCACTGGTAGGTGAACTTCGTCCCCTTCGTCCACGACCCAGGGACCGCAACCAGTGTTGTCCCAACGCGCGCGCTACCGGAGACAACCGGCGTCTTGGCCACCAGCGTGCCCTTGGCTACCTTTGCCGTTGGCTTCGATGTTCTGGTGCCGACCTCCACCCAGTCCTCCAACTCCTCATCGAAGTAGATGCCGGTGAAAGAGACAGTGATGCGCTTGCCGACATGCGAAGCGGTCGGGGTGAAGTAAGAGTCCCACCCACCGTCGATGGGCTTGCCGTCCGCGTACCACTGGATGTCGAGGCCGACGTCGGCACCCCACGATGCGCCATCGACTTCCAGTCTCCGCCCCACCTTGGGTGTACCGATGATGAACGGATCAGAAGGGGTCACCTCCGGGATGGCAGCGGCCTGGCGGGCAGTCTCAGTCGTGGGAGCAGCGGAAGTGGAAACGACGCCCCCGAAGGCGAGAGCTACTGCGGTGATCACGCTGACAGCAGGCAGACGGAACGAACGAACCATTGGTGGCTCCCCAGGAGAATCGGGCGCCCCAACCCCGGATGGCGCATCGGGCTCAGAATAGCGGCAATACGCACGAGTCGGTATCACGCCGGCACTGCAGAGGGCAGTCGCCTGGTTCTTGATGAACACCTTGGACGTGCCGCAGCTGGCGTACGGATGCCACTTGATGATGTTCGTCTGACCAGCCCGGTAGTTGAACCACGTTGGCTTCTTCGTGTAGATCGCATCTGCCGGGCGCCGAGGTACACCTGGTTGACGAAGCCGGCTGCGGCAGCCGAACACGGCGCGGTGTCGGGGCAGGACTGCCCCATCGCGGCCCGGTATGCCCACTCGCTGGGGGCGGTGGAGGTGACGATACCCTGCTCCTTCTGAAGCATCACGAGGATGACCTTCGGGTTGACGCCGCAGGTTTTCGCGGCGACGATGATGATTGTCGCGGCCGACGCCCCGGTGCGCTTACTGACCGCTGTGCAGTATGCGTCGGCGGCCTTCGCAGGGATGTTCGCAGCGAAGTCTCTCAGGCACTTCGCGGCGCCCGGCTTCGCCTTGCATGTCGGGACCTCCGATTTCAGGAACGCGGACACCTGACTGGTTGTCATCGCACCGGAGTCATAGAACTCCGCGTCACTGATGATGTAGGGACGGGCGCGGCTGCGGCCATTGCGGGTGCGGCCGTGGTCAGCGAACCGACCACGAGGGCGAGTGCGGCGGGAGTCATGGTGAGGATCTGGATGAGGCAGTGGCGGCCGCGGCGCAAGAGAGGCATGCGACCCCCTATGCGTGGCTCAGTCGGCGGTTCCGGCTTTGGTAACCGCTTCCAGCCGCGGGCCGATGCCGTGTCTCATGAGGCCGATCTGGCTGGCAGGGATGCCTGCGCGCGCGGCACGCTCTGCCCATGGTGCGATCGCGCTGGCAACCCGCGCGATTCGGGTGCGTGCCTGCTCGGAAGTGAGGTCGCAGGCGTCGGCGAGGGCGAAGAGGCCGTCCACTTCGTTGTCGATCGTGTCTGCGCCGGCGATAGTCGTGGATCGCGCGCGGCCAGGATCCGGGGTCGGGTTGACGTCGAAGACAGGGCTGAGCTTCCAATAACGGCCGTCGCTGAGGAAACCGTGGTTGCGGAGATGGTCGTCGGTGTTCCCAAGCGCAGCGCTCGCGACGGCGCGGTCGAACAGTTCGGCGTGGGCAACTTTCACCGATGCGGTGATATCCCGGATGATGTCGGCGATGTCCACGTAGTCCCGGTGGTCCCCGTCTGCTGCTCCGAGTGCGGTCATCGCGCTGATGTACCCGATGCGCTCCCCCGCTGGGCCACGATCGAACCGGCGCAGAAGAAGGACGCTGCGGTCACCGAGGCGGGTGAGGCGAGACCAGGGAGTGTTGATGCCGGCGTCTTTGAGCAACTCGAGCGTGACACCTTCCCAGGCCATCACATCCCACTCGTCGGAGGAGTGGGGGAACTTCGCGATCGCGAGCGAACCGTCCTCGAGTAGTACGGACGCTTTCGGGCGGGCGCCGCCGAGGCCGGTGGTGCCAGTGTCGAGGAGCTCCTTCACTGCTGCGGAGTAGTCCTCGTCATTGGCGAGCTCATCGCTGCGACGCAGGAGTGCAGGTAGCGCGATGAGTTTCGGCACGTGTGCCTTTGCACCGAGAAACGCGTCACCGCCGGCGAAGGTGAACCGGAGCGCGCCCTGGCGAGTATCGTCGCTGACACCGAGGAGGTAGTCCACATCGTCGAGCGTTCCGGGGCGCCTGCCCTCTTCGAGCGCGGCGAGGCGGGCAGCCTTGTCGATGAGGTTCCGCCCCCACCGGTCGGGGGCGGTGTCGGCGAACGCCCCGAACAGTCGTGAGGCGTACTGGGAGCCGGCGACCAGTTGCAGGCTCGGGTCGATGTTGACGGCGCCACTGGCGAGGTAGGACTCGTCGTAAAGGAACGTGGTGCTTACACTGCCCCTACTTCGGGTGAAGTGTGCTGTTCCGACCCGGGTGGGTGCGTCGCCGTAATACACGTCAACGTCAGTCATCTTGCTCTCCGCTGTTCGAGCTTCGCGGCGCGCAGGCGGCCGATGTCAGTGCTCAGGGGGTCGGTGGCGCTGACGACGGAATCGAGAACGCCGAGGGCACGCATGACCTGAGCGACGTTCTCGAAACTGACCCCGCCGTCTCCGGTCTCGATCTTGCGGAGGGTGTCTCGACTGATGCTGGCGCGGTCAGCGACCTGCTGCGCGGTGAGCCCGTGGACCATCCGCCATCCGCGAATGTGCTCGCCGAACATGGTGAGCTCCCGGTCGATCCTATACGCCATGCCGTCTCCTTATGACGACTATTCTAGCCATATCTGGCGGATATGGCGACTATCACTGTCATTCATCCATGCGCCGCCGTGGTGAGCGAGTCGACAAGATCGCCCCTCAGCGCGCAGACTGTCGGCGTGCCCCTCGTCGAGGCTCCCACCTGTGTCTTCTGTGGTGAGACGACCATGCTCGAGCTACCGTTCCCGGCGGTGAAGGCCCTGGCTGCTGGTGCGTTCATCCAGGACGTTCTGCCTGACATGCCACCGACGGAGCAGGAAGTGCTCCGCTCCGGTATACACCCAGGCTGCTGGGCGGCCGGGTGAGGGGCACCCGCTGACGTCCGCACCACGCCGTAAGGGACGGGCATGATCGCACCAACTGCCGCCGACGTCGAGGCGCTCCTCTACCGGCACGACCCGATGGGCCTAGCCGCCCTCGGTGCCCCCGAGGACGAGTACGAGCCGGAGGCCCGCACGATCACCCCTCGCCTTCCGGTGGCGAAGAATGAGGGTGACGTGCACCAGATCCTCATCGAGGAGTTCAACAGCTGGTTCCAGACGGACACCGCTCCCCCGGCCGCTGCGCTGTCCGCGCCGGCAAGGGAGCTGTGGGCGCTTCTCAGCTGATCAGCTCGGCCACCATGGGCTCCAGGTCAGAAGCGCGGGCAACGCGACGGCGGCGCTGCTCCTCGATGCGGGGGTAACGCTGGGTGCGGTACGGCTCCCGCATGTTCGGTGTGCTCGCCTCGGAGCAGGTCGAGGGCTGGACGGCAGCAAACGGCTGCCAGGCGCCGACTTTCGGTTCGAGGGCGGGGGCCAGGACACGAGCGCGAGCTTGCCGGGCCTGAGGCGGTTCGGCCGTGCGGCGTGGATGAGGTTCAGCAGACAGAAAAAGCCCCGGACGAATCCGGGGCTGATCAGGTTCTTCTGTAGCAGGAGCGGGGCTTGAACCCGCGACCTCACGATTATGAGTCGTGCGCTCTCACCAACTGAGCTACCCTGCCGCGATCCACCCGAAGGTGTCTTGCGAGCCCCGAGTCAGGATTGAACTGACGACCCCTTCCTTACCATGGAAGTGCTCTGCCACTGAGCTATCGGGGCGTGCTGCCCGCGAGCGGGCAACCAGAAAAGAATACCAGAGCGACGGCGTCCGCTCGAACCGAAGCGGGCTCCGGTGGGGCGGGGCTCATCCCTCGGTGTGCTGCGTCATCCACGCCATGGGGTCGGTGTGGACGGTTCCCCCCAGGAGCACCTCGAAGTGCAGGTGCGGCCCGGTGGCCTTGCCGGTCTCGCCGACCCGACCCAGCACGTCGCCCGCCTTCACGGTGTCGCCGGCCGCAACCTGGAGCGAGCCGTACTGCATGTGGGCGTACCGGGTGGAGACGAGCTTGCCGTCGATGATGTGGTCGACGACGACAGTCACGCCGTAGTCGCCGCCCGCCTCGGTCGCGATGCGCACGGTGCCGTCGGCGATCACGTGGATCTCCGCTCCGGCGCCGGGCGTCAGGTCGACACCACGGTGGGGCGAGGAGAACTTCGACAGGTAGGTCTGCGACCCGTACGCGGCGGAGATCGGAACGCCGACCGGGAACGGCCACTGGATGTCGGCGGTGGGGTCGTTGACCCACGTGCCGGCGAACTGGGTGACGCCGGAGTCTGCCGCGAGGTCAGCCATCGACGCGACGTCATAGTCGACGGAGCGATCGAGCTCGTTCGCGGCGTCCGTCGACGAGACGTAGGCCTGGATGTTCTCGGTCTCTGCGGGAGCCGGGAGCGTCGTGACGACGTCGTCGTCGGGGCTGAAGGCAGCCGCGAGGGCGGAGACGGGCGTCGTGGTCCCCACCGCGAGCAGACCCACGATCGTCATCACACCGAGCGAGAACGATGCGGCGGCAACCTTCTTGGCGTTCACTCGTCGTGCGCGGCGGGGAACGCGATGCGGAGCTACGGGGATGATCGGCGGGTCGACGACAGGGTCAGCCTGGATCGGCGTCTGCCCCGTGAAGGAGAACAGCTGAGCGGCACGCTCGAAATCGTCGACCAAGCAGGGCTCCGCGACGGCGGCGACGAAAGCCAGAGGGATCGCGTCAGCGGCGACGGTGTCGATGAGCGTGTCGACGGTCTCAGGTGCGGCCGCGGACTGGTCGCGCCCCGCGGTCGCCGTAGACGCCGAAACGCCGGGTTCCGCGAGTCTGCGGTCCCGGCGTCGAAGGGGTGCGGGAGCTGCCGCCACCTCGGCGGCGACGGTCTCGGCGATCGAGGTCGTCAGGTCGACCTGCGAGTCCTGCTCGATCTGCGAGCCCTCGGCGGGGGCGACCTCTGCCGCGGGTGACGCGCTCGCGGCGAGGGCTTCGGCCCGTTGCCGACGCAACTCCGCCCGAGTGAGCGCCACCGGCTGCGACGACACCGCGGCACGGGTCGAGCGTCGCGTGGGTGCGGCGTCGGCCTGAGGGGCGTCGAGGGTCACGGACGAAAGGCTCTCGGTCAGGGCGCGTTCGGGTGCGCAGTACTTCGGGGGGCTTCGGCTTACCTTCGCCGATCGGGAGGCAAAGGTAACGATCGGGTAAACACTACCCCGCTTCGGCTGAGAATGCCATGGACATCATCGATATACCGCGTCGGAGATCCGGTCGAACAGTTCCGCCCCCGCGGCAATCGTCATCTCCCGGCCCGGCGCCCCGTCGGGCATCCCGCCGAGGCGGCCACCTGCCTCGGTCACGAGGAGCCCACCGGCGGCATGATCCCATGCGTGGAGTCCTCGTTCGAAGTAGCCGTCGAGACGGCCCGCGGCGACGAAGGCGAGGTCGAGCGACGCCGCCCCGCCGCGACGAATGTCGCGCGCGAGGGGCATGACGCGGCGCAGGCGCGCGAAGTCGCCGTCGTGCGTGGCAGGGTCGTAGCCGAACCCGGTGGCGACGAGCGCGCCGGCCTCCCCCGGTGCCGAGACGGCGAGGCGCGTGTCGCCGAGCCAGGCGCCGCGTCCGGCGGCGGCCCGGAACAGCTCCTGCGTAGCGGGGTTGAAGACGACCCCGACCAGCGCCTCCCACTCCCGCGGGTCGGGCCGGCCCCGGACAGCCGCGACGCTGACCGCGTAGTGCGGGATGCCGTAGAGGTAGTTCACCGTGCCGTCGATCGGATCGACGACCCAGGTGATCTCGCTCGCCTCCGCGGTGTCGGGGGCCTCGGCGAGACCCGACTCCTCCCCCAGGAAACCGTCGAGGGGCCGCGCCTCGGCCAGACGGCGACGGATGAGGGCTTCCACCTCTCGGTCGGCCTCCGTGACGATGTCGGCGATCGTCGACTTGGTCGCCGCCACTTCGACGCCTTCGGAACGCCGCTGGTGCGCCAGCGCTCCCGCTTCGCGCGCGACCTCCACGGCCAGGCTCCAGAGCTCGTCGATGAGGTCGGGATCAGCAGGGGTCTTCATACCGTCCACGCTACGCCGATACCGTGGGCGCATGAGCGTCACCGCCGCCCACCCTTCATCCGAGTACGACGTCGTGATCGTGGGAGGAGGCCATAACGCCCTCGTCGCCGCGGCCTACCTCGGCCGCGCAGGCAAGCGGGTCGTCGTGTTGGAGCGCAACGACCATGTGGGCGGCGCCGCCGTCTCCCAGGAGCCCTGGCCGGGCGTGGCCGCACGCCTGTCGCGCTACTCCTATCTCGTCAGCCTCTTGCCGCAGCAGATCATCGACGACCTGGATCTCCGGCTGGACCTGCGGCGGCGGCGCTACGCGTCGTACACCCCCGACCCCGCCGATCCGTCGCAGGGCATCCTGATCGATCACGCCGACGCCCTCGCCACCGCGGAGAGCTTCCGCCGCACGATTGGCGACGTCACAGAGGCCGAGCGCTTCGCTGCGTTCTCGGACCGGATGCTCCCGCTCGCGGCGGCCCTGTTTCCGACGATGACCTCTCCTCTTCGCCGAGAAGATGCCCTGCGCTCGGAGATCCCCGACCAGTCGCTGTGGCACGCGCTCACTGCGCGCCCGCTCGGCGAGCTCCTGCGCGAGAGCCTGGGGTCCGACCTCACTCGCGGGATCGCTTTGACCGACGGGCTCATCGGCACGTTCGCTTCAGCGGACGATCCTTCGCTGCGTCAGAACCGCTGCTTCCTCTACCACGTCATCGGCGGCGGCACCGGCGACTGGGACGTTCCCGTGGGTGGAATGGGAAGCGTGAGCGGAGCCCTGGAACACGCCGCCCGCGCGGGAGGAGCGCTCTTGCGAACGCAGGCGGAGGTCACTGCGGTCACGCCCGACGGCACGGTGGCCCTGACGGACGGCGAAGAGCTGCGCGGGCGCCTGGTGCTCAGCGGCGTGGGTCGCGCCGTGCTGCGGCGCTTGCTCGACGCGGGCAGCAGCGCGGCGGGCGCAGTCGAACCCCGTCAGCCCGAGGGTGCTCAGGTGAAGGTCAACATGCTCCTGTCCCGCTTGCCACGACTGCGCGACGAGTCGGTGGCGCCCGAGGCGGCGTTCGCCGGCACGTTCCACATCAACGAGTCCTACTCGCAGTTGGAGGCCGCCCATGCGGCTGCGCTCGCGGGACGCGTTCCCGATCCCCTCCCTGCCGAGATCTACTGCCATTCGCTCACCGACCCCTCGATCCTCGGCGAAGAGCTCCAGCGTTCGGGTGCGCAGACGTTGACGCTCTTCGGTCTGCAGGTTCCGCACCGGCTCCTGGAAGGCGGCGACCTCGACGCTCATCGGGCGGCGCTCCTGGCTGCCGCGCAGCGCTCGCTCGATTCCGTGCTCGCCGAGCCGATCGCCGATTGCCTCTTCGAGGCGCCGGACGGCTCGCCATGCATCGAGGCCAGAACGACAGCAGACCTGGAGGCCTCCCTCGGCATGACCGCCGGGGACATCTTCCACGGACCGCTGGATTGGCCGTGGGCCGACGCCGACGAGCCTCTCGACACCCCCGCTCAACGCTGGGGCGTCGCGACGGAGAACGAACGGGTGCTGGTGTGCGGATCCGGTGCTCGGCGCGGTGGCGCCGTGAGCGGCATCGGCGGGCACAACGCAGCGATGGCCGCGCTGGAGCTGCTGGGCTCCTGAGCGCGGCCATCGACCGAGGTCACTGCGGCGGGGCGGGCGGCGGCGGGTAGCCCTGGTAGCCGGGCGCCGTCGGCGGGGCCGCTTCGCCCTCGGCGGTGGACGCGGGAGCAAGCGGAGCGGCGGGTGCCGTCGGCTCCGGAGCGGCCGTGGGGGTCGGCGCCGGAGCGTCGTACGCCGGCGCGACGTGGCTCGGGGCCGCAGCATATCCCTGCCCCTGCGCGGGCTGCGCGGGGTAGGTCGGCTGGCCGGTGTAGTACGCGTTCCAGTCGGGCGAGCCGTCGGGCAGGACCGGCAGGGGCGTGCGTCCGTCGGCGTACGTCGGCCACTGAGCGACGGGGGCCGCAGGCTGCTGCGGATAGTAGTAGCCCTGCGTCGGAGCCGGCGCGCGGTCCTTTTTGGGGGCGAACAGAGCGTTGACGAGCGGAACGAGGGCCGTGCCCACCGCGGCAAGGATGGCGAGGGCCACCACCACGCGCCAGTAGAAGTCTCGGAAGACGACGTACTCCTCGATCATGATCGGGAGCACGAGCATGACGGCGAGGATCACGACCAGACCGATCGTGACATAGGTCACGGCGGACGTGAAGGTCGTGTGGTGACGCTGGTGCGCCTTGGAGAAAAGACGGATGTGGAGGAGCGCCGCCTGCAGGATCAGCACGATCAGCAGGAACTTGAAGAAGCGCTCCGGACCCGTGCCGAAGGAGTCGCGGGCATCGGGCAGCCAGATGAGAAGGGCCCCGATGAGAAGGATAAGCACCCACGTCACCATGCTCGACAGCGCGAACCATGCGGGGCGGCGCGACGCGAGGCTGGCCTCGAGGATCGCGATCCCGGCGAACGACGCGAGCAGCACGATCGTGAGGAAGGCCTTGCCGATCATCCCGTTGGCATCACCGACCAGCACCCAGACGACGCACACGATGGCGGCGGCGATGAGGGCACCGATCGCCACCCAGATGGATGCTCGCAGGATCTTGCTCGAGTTCGGATGGGTGAGGGGTTCGCTCATCTCTGTTCCTCCGGTCGCGGACACGTGGACGTTCTCATCCTCGCACGCGAGGCCTCATCGCGTGCGCCCTCTCACCGCAGGAGTGCGCCACTAGCATGGGGCCACCGTTGTGCAGGAAGGGATACGAACATGCACATCCTCACCTCCAACCCGATCGACCCTGGAGTGTTCGCGGGCATCGGATTCGGCTTCATGATCCTC
>JBMDWQ010000050.1:0-4249 GCA_048594675.1 Microbacterium sp.
TGGCCGTTCTCGATCTGGCTGACGTAGCCCGCGCTGATCGACGCGCGCCGCGCCAGCTCGCGCGTGGACATCTGGCGCAGCATGCGCAGTTCGCGCACCCGGGCACCGAGATTGCTGTCGTCCACGGCGATCCTCTCGTCATTAAGCAGCATGTTTACGCTGAGTAAGCACACTGTATACCCGGCGTTCTGTCGTGACAATGACCGGGATGTTTCCGTGATGTAAAACCGGCCGGAAGGCGGCGCGGCCCTCTTCTCACGCCGCCGTGACGCGGGGGGAGGTCACTTCTCAGGCGCTCGCCTCGCCGTCCTCTCGCGGAGTTCGGCGGACTCCCCCACCTCGTCGAACGCGCGCACGAGGTACTTCGGCGCCTGCACCCGCCAGGCTTCGACGACGAGCTCCGCCAGGTGATCGAGGTCGATGTCCGCCAGGCGGAACGCCACTTTCGGCTCACCCCAGCGGGTGGTCTGGGGGAGGAAGACCTGCGGTTCCATCTCGCGAAGCGCCTCCGCGTCGAGCGGGTCGGCGACCTTGACCCCGAAGACCTCTTCGGTCGCGAGCACGGTGCGCACGGGCTCCGGAACACTCGGCCACGGATGGCACTCCCACACGAACGGCTTCGACCGCACGAACCACGACACCCCGGCCGTCGTGGTGCGCTCCTCGCTGCCCGGCAATCGCGAGGCCATCGCTCGCACATCACCAACGGTCGCCACGGGCTCAGCCTACGAGCGGCCTCCGACAGAGCGGATCATCGGGCGATCACCGCCCGGTGACGACCCGCCACGGCATGTAGTTCGACTCGACATCCGAAGGGAAGCGCCCCCGCCTGGAAGGTAAATCGCGCCGGGGCCGCGGCGGCGTCCGGAAACGTGCGCCGCCACCACGTGTTGAGACGGTCGTAGTCGCCGATGTCAGACAGCACGCACTGCACGAAGACGACGTCGTCGATCCCGTAGCCGGCGGCCGACGCGATCCGCTCCACGTGCGCCCACGCCGATGCGACCTCTTCCTCGAAGGTCCCCGGCCGGTACGCGCCGTCCTCTCCGAGCGCCGGCATGCCGCTGATGAAGCACAGCTGCTCCCCGACGGCAGCCAGGGCGAAGGGAAGCCCGCCCGGCAGCGCGTGTGAAGACTCCCGTCTCGCGTTCATGCACCCGCCGCCTCGACGGCGCGGTCGAGTGCGCGAGCACGTCGCACGACCAGCGACAGCACCGCGGCGATCGCGCACAGCGCTGCCCCACCCCACCACGCGTACGTGTACTCACCGAAGACGTCGCGAATGACGCCCGCCCCGAGCGCGGCCGCGGCGGCACCGAGCTGGTGGGCGGCGAAGACCCAGCCGAAGACGATCGTGCCTCGCTCGCCGAAGATCTCCCGGCAGAGGGCTGCCGTCGGCGGTACCGTCGCCACCCAATCGAGCCCGTACACGACGATGAACACGACCATGCTCGGGTGCACCGCGTCGGACAACAGCCAGGGCAGCAGGAGCAGCCCGACCCCGCGGAAGCCGTAGTACGCGACGAGCAGCTTGCGCGGGTCGAACGTGTCGGTGAGCCAGCCCGACGCGACCGTGCCGACGATGTCGAACACCCCCACCACCGCCAGCAGTGCTGCGGCCGTCGTCGTGGCCATCCCGTGATCGTGGGCCGACGGGATGAAGTGAATGCCGATGAGCCCGTTGGTCGTGGCTCCGCAGATCGCGAACGCGGCGGCGAGCGCCCAGAACGACCGGTGGCGCGACGCGAAGAGGAGGCCCTCCCACGCCCGCCGAGCAGCACCGCCATGAACGGCCGGCGGAGGCGTGTACGTCGCGGGATCGGCGCCGAAAGGCAGCACGCCGCGCTGCTCCGGATGATCGCGCAGCACGAACCAGACGAGGGGAACGGCGAGAAGGGCCACGACCGCGACGACGAGCGAGGCGGGACGCCATCCCGCCGTCTCGGCGAGCGCGGCGACGGGAGGGAGGAAGATCAGCTGGCCGGTGGCCGATCCGGCGGTCAGGATTCCCATGACGAGGCCACGGCGCCGCACGAACCAACGGTTCGCGATGGTCGCCGCGAACACCAGCGCCATTGCACCCGTTCCCAATCCGATCAGCACGCCCCAGAAGACGACGAGCTGCCAGGAGGCGGTCATCGCGACACTGCCTCCAGCTCCGAGCGCGATCAGCACGAGGGCGGAGGCGACGACGTGACGGATGCCGAAGCGGTCCATGAGGGCGGCAGCGAACGGCGCCGTCAGACCGAAGAGCAGCAGGTTGACGCTGACGGCGAGCGACATCACGCTGGTCGACCAGCCGAACTCGTCGTGCAGCGGCACCATGAGCGCGCCCGGGGCGGCCCGGAAACCGGCCGCGGCGAGGAGCGCGACGAACGCGACGGCCGCGACCCACCACGCGGGATGGATACGACGTGCGGGGAGCTTCGGCGGGGGTTCGGGAGCCATGCTGCGTGACTTTCTTGAGCGAAGTATGATGAGGGGACGTTAGCACGCGGCGAGCGGAGGAGAGAAGTCATGCCCCTGAGATCGGACTGGTCGGCCGAATACTGCCCGATCCGCCGTTCGCTCGACGTGCTCGGCGATCCGTGGGTGCTGCTCATCGTGCGCGATGTGCTCCACGGGGGCGGACGCTTCGACGGGCTGCGTGACAACCTCGGAGTGTCCGAGGCTGTGCTGAGCCGCCGTCTGCATGCGATGGTCGACGCCGGCCTGCTCACACGAGTGGACTATGCCGACGGTGCGCGAACCAGGCAGGGATACGCCGCGACAGAAGCCGCCGTCGAACTCCTCCCCGTGCTGCAGCAGCTTGCCGTCTGGGGGGAGCGTCACACCCCGATGCCGGAGGGCGGGGGGCACATGGCCCTGATTCACGAGGGCTGCGGTGAGGAGACCACGCAAGGCCAGGTCTGCAGCTCCTGCGGCGAAGTGCTCGTGGCTGAGGAGATGACCTGGGTCAAGCCGTGGAAGGACGAACGCGCTCGCCTGCAACCGGCCGGCACCCTGCACTAGACCTCCCGGGGGTCACCCCCCGGCCGCACCGTCTCGCTCCTCCAGCATGCGCTCGGCGAGGTGAAGACACCGGCGCTGCTGATCGTTCAGGGCGTCGTCGGTGTACTCGGTCAACAGGTGCAGGGGTCCCGACCACACGATGTCGCCCTCACCCGGAGAGAGCTCGTCGATGAGCGGGCGCAGCATCGCCACGACTGCCTCGGCGGTCTCGGTGACTTCGGCATCCGTGCTCTCCGACCCGAGCTCGGCATAGCGCCGCGCGATCTCGGTCGCCCGCGGCGCGATGTCGGGCTCGCTCAGGCGCTCGTAGAACGCCGCGAGGGAGCGCAAGCCCTCCTCCCCCGCCAGGTGGGCGAGAAGCACGGACTGGTCGCGATCGTGCTGGACCATGCTCGACGGCAACGGTGCCGTCGAGAAGACCGCCAAGAACGGGGCGAGCTCGGGCGGCAGGTCCGGTGCGGCGCCGTGCGCGCGCAGATGCGCGATGACGGCGCGCTGGGCGTTCAACCGATCGACCTGCGCCGCCAGCTCCGCGTCCAACTCCTCCAGGGCCGATCCGGCATCCGCGTTCGCGTCGTCGAGGAGCGGCGGCATGCGCTCGAGCGGGATGCCGAGCGAGGCCAGCCGTCGGATCCGCAGAAGGCGGACGAGATCGTGCACGGTGTAGTCGCGGTAGCCGTTGCGGTGCCGCGGGGGCTCCTCGAGCAACCCGGTCTGGTGATAGTGACGGAGCGTCCGCACGCTCACTCCGGCGAGTCCTGCCAGCTCTGCGCTACGCACTGCCCACCGCCGTCGTCTCACCTTCGGGGCCCTCGCCCGCCTCCAGAGTACGCAGCGATCGGGCCGTGAGCCCGAGCACCAGAGCCACCAGCCACACCGCAGCGAGCGCGGCGGCCGCCCACCGCACGCCGGCATACTCCGTGATCACCGCTGCCACGATGATGCCGAGGGCGGGGGCGGCCGTCATGATGGCGTTCTGGGTGCCGAGGATCCGCCCGCGCATCTGTTCCGGGATCCGTTCGATCATGAGCACGCCGATGAGACTGCCGAACAGGCCGCTGGAGAGTCCGACGACGAAGGCTCCTGCGAAGACGATCCACACCGAGGCCAGCGAGCCGACGAGACCGAACCCGATCGTGGTGCCGACCAATCCCGCGAGGAACCAGCCTCGTCGCCTGCCGCGAGCGCCGGCGACCGCGTAGATGCCGCTTCCCACGAGCATGCCCACCGCGAGCGC
>JBMDWQ010000051.1:0-23275 GCA_048594675.1 Microbacterium sp.
TCGAGGAGCGAGAGCGTGTCGCGGGGAGAGCCGCCGCCCGCCCGCACGACCAACGGCAGCACGCCCGGCTCGACCGTGACGTTCTCGGCCGTGCACAGCTGCTCGACGTACTCGAGCATCGCCGCGGGCGCCACGAGACGGAACGGATAGTGGTGCGTGCGGGAACGGATGGTCCCGATCACCTTCTCGGGCTCGGTGGTGGCGAAGATGAACTTGACGTGCGCGGGCGGCTCCTCGACGAGCTTGAGGAGGGCGTTGAAGCCCTGCGCCGTCACCATGTGCGCCTCGTCGAGGATGAAGATCTTGAAGCGGTCGCGCGCGGGGGCGAACACGGCGCGCTCGCGGAGATCACGCGCGTCGTCGACACCGTTGTGGGATGCGGCGTCGATCTCGACGACATCGAGGGAGCCCCCGCCGCCACGGCTGAGCTCGACGCAGCTGTCGCACGTTCCGCACGGTGTGTCGGTGGGGCCCGCAGCACAGTTGAGGCACCGCGCGAGGATGCGAGCGGACGTGGTCTTCCCGCAGCCGCGGGGGCCGGAGAAGAGGTACGCGTGCCCGACGCGATCGCCGCGCAGAGCCGTCATGAGCGGATCGGTGACCTGTGACTGCCCGATCATCTCGCCGAAGGTCTCTGGCCGGTAGCGGCGATACAGGGCGGTGGTCACCCCAACAGACTACGGCGTACCGGGGACATCGCGCCGGGCGCGGCGAGCGAGGGAGGGAAGAACCGGCTCGCACGCAACGTTGGGGATGGCGTGTCCGTGGGAGAGGTCGAGGTCGTCGTCATCGGTGCGGGCCAGGCCGGCCTCTCGGCGGCCTACCACCTCCGCCGCCGCGGCTTCGTCCCCGAGGGGGAGGACGCCGCGCCCGGAACGCCCCGGTTCGTCGTGCTCGATGCCGAGCGCTCCCCCGGCGGCGCGTGGCAGCACCGCTGGCCCTCGCTGAGGATGGCCACCGTCAACGGGATCCATGAGCTCCCGGGCGTGGCGGTTCCGCCGGCCGACCCGCGGGCGCCGAGCCGCGAGGTCCTCCCCGCCTACTTCGGCGACTACGAGGAGCGCTTCTCGCTCCGCGTGCGGCGGCCCGTGCACGTGACGGCCGTACGGCGCGCCGACGACGATCCGCACGGCAGGCTCCGCGTCGAGAGCGACCACGGGGTGTGGGCCGCGAGATTCGTCATCAACGCCACCGGCACCTGGCGCCGACCGTTCTGGCCGCACTATCCGGGCCAGGAGCTCTTCCGCGGGCGACAGCTGCACGTGCACGACTACCGCTCGGCCGACGAGTTCGCCGGCACACGCGTCCTCATCGTCGGCGCCGGAGTGTCGGCCGTTCAACTGCTCGAGGAGATCTCCCGCGTCGCCGACACCTTCTGGGTGACGCGGAGGGAGGTCGTGTGGGATGCGACGGAGTTCGACACCGCAGCCCGCGTCACCGCGATCGCCGGGGTGGAGGAACGGGTGCGCCAGGGCCTCCCGCCGGGAAGCGTCATCTCGGTGACGGGCCAGCACTGGACGCCGTGGGCGGAAGCGGCGCGCGACCGCGGCGTGCTCGTGCGCCACCCGATGTTCGTCTCGATCGAAGAGCAGGGCGTGCGCATGCCCGACGGCTCCTTCGAGCCGGCCGACGTCATCCTGTGGGCCACCGGGTTCCGCGCCGACATCGCTCACCTCTCCCCCCTCGGCTTGCGCACCGCCGCCGGCGGCATCCGCGTCGCGCAGGGCCGCGCGATCGATGAGCCACGCCTCTTCCTGATCGGCTACGGCCCCTCGCAGTCGACGGTGGGAGCCAACCGCGCGGGGCGCGACGCCGTGCGCGCGATCCTCGCCGCGCGCACGGCGCTCACGGGGTGAGTGCCCCGGCAAGACCGGTCAGGAGTCGACGCCGAGGTTGCCGTGCTCGGCGGGGTGACCGGCGACGACGTTGGCGCCCGTGATCACGGGAATCGTGGACGTGTTCGTCGAAATCGGCACCGAGGCCGAGATCATCGACCCGTCCTCGCGCAGCTGCTCGCCGATGTCGCCCAGGGTCGGACGGCCCGGCCGGACGGGGCCTTGGCCATCGAGCGGCACCACGACCGTCTCGCCTCCGGCGACCGCGTAGCCCTTCCCCCGCACCTCGAACGACACCGACTCTCCGGGGCCTGCCACGACCGTGAGGGCGTCGGCGGTGACGGTGATCTTCAGCTCCGTGCCGTGCCAGTGCAGCGTGTACGCCAATGAGGGCCAGTCGACGGGAAGACGCGGATCGAACGACAGGTCGCCGAAGTGGTCGCGCATGCCTCCGAACCCCGAGACCAGCGCGGTCCACACCCCGCCGGCGGAGGCCACGTGGACGCCGTCGGCCGCATTGTGATGCAGGTCACCGAGGTCGACGAAGATCGACTCGTTGAAGTACTCCAGCGCGAGGTCCTGATAGCCCACCTCGGCCGCGAGGATGGACTGCACGACCGCCGACAGGGTGGAATCGCCCGTGGTCAGCGGGTCGTAGTACTCGAAGTCGGCGAGCTTCTCGGCGTCGGTGAAGTGATTGCCCTGCAGGAACAGGGCCAGCACGACGTCGGCCTGCTTGAGCACCTGGTAGCGGTAGATCACGAGCGGGTGGAAGTGCAGCAGGAGCGGTCGCTGCTCCGCGGGCGTGTTCTCGAGGTCCCAGACCTCGCGCTCGAGGAAGACGGCGTCCTGCGGATGGATCCCCAGCGCTTCGCTGTAAGGGATGTGCATGGCCTCGGCGGCCGCGTCCCAGCGATCGGGCTCGCTCGGGTCGAGACCGAGACGGTCGACCATGCGCGCGTACTCGGCCGGGGCGGTCTCGGCCATCTCCTGCACGACCCGCGCCGCGAAGCGCAGGTTGTAGCGGGCCATCACGTTGGTGAAGAGGTTGTCGTTGACGACGGTCGTGTACTCGTCGGGACCGGTGACACCGTGGATGTGGAACACCTCCGGCTCGCCGACCTCGTTGTACCGCCAGAAGCCGAGCGTCGTCCACAGCCGGGCGGTCTCCACCGCGATGTCGACGCCCTCGCGGTGGAGGAACTCGTCGTCGCCGGTGGCCCGGACGTACTTGCCCAGGGCGAAGCTGACGTCGGCGTTGATGTGGTACTGCGCGGTGCCGGCGGCGTAGTAGGCCGACGCCTCCTCGCCGTTGATGGTCCGCCAGGGGAAGAGGGCGCCCGCCTCGTTGAGCTGTCCGGCACGCTTTCGCGCCGACGGCAGCATGAGGTAGCGCATCCGCAAGGCGTTTCGCGCCCACAGCGGGGTCGTGTACATCAGGAAGGGCAGGACGTAGATCTCGGTGTCCCAGAAGTAGTGGCCGCTGTAGCCGGAGCCGGAGACACCCTTGGCGGGCACGCCCTGACCGTCTGCGCGGGCGGCTGCCTGCGCGAGCTGCCACAGGCACCAGCGCGTCGCCTGCTGCAGGTCGTCGTGACCCTCGATCACGACGTCGGAACGCTGCCAGAATCCCTCGCACCACTGCGCCTGCCGGTCGAACTGGACCTGCACCCCTTCCGAAGCCACGCGGTCGAGACTCCGACGCCCGCGGTCGACGAGCTCACGAGCCGGCACGCCGCGGGACGTGTGATAGCTCACGAGCTTGGTCACGGTCACGGGCACGCCGGCCTTGGCCTGCACGCGGAAGACGTTCTTGGCGATGTCCGGCTCGGTCAGCATGCGTGCCGAGTACTCGTTCTCGGTCTCGATGACGTGGTCGGCGACGACGGCGATCGTCATGCCGGACGAGGTCACGCGATACGACAGTGCGGAGCGCAGGCCGTCGTGCCAGTACTCCTCGGGCTGGAGGACCCGCTCGTCGATCTTCTCGGCCTTGCGCGGGTCGAAAGCGGCCGTGGCGGCCTTGCCCGTCTTGGGGGCCCCTCCCCCGTAGACGTCCTGGCCGTCCTGCCGATTGATGATCTGGCAGCTGACCGTGACCGGCGCGTCGGCGTTGAGCACCGTGACGGTCACCCTCATGACGGCGAGGTGCTTCTCCTCGAACGAGACGATGCGCTCGAAGTCGACGACGACGTCCTTTCCGCTCGGCGTCATCCATCGCACGTGCCGGCTGAGCACCCCCGTCCGGAAGTCGAGGGAGCGCTCGTACTCCCGCACGTCTGCGACGTCGAAGGACAGCGGCTCGTCGTCGACGTAGACGCGCATGACCTTGGCGTCGGGGGCGTTGATGATCGTCTGCCCGACCTCGGCGAACCCATAGGCCTGCTCGGCGTGGCGGATGGGGAAGATCTCGTGGAACCCGTTCACGAAGGTGCCGTGCTCGTGCGCGTGACGACCTTCGGGATGGTTGCCGCGCAGACCCAGATAGCCGTTGCCCTGAGCGAAGAGGGTCTCGGTGACGCCGACGTCGTCGATGGAGAAGCTGCTCTCGACGAGACGCCACGGGTCGACGGGGAAACGATCGCGGTCGATCATGTGACTCCTCCGGTGTGAAACGCGGGTGGGTGAGGTGGGTGGGTGCGGTGCGGGACGGTGAAACGGCTCGGGCAGGCGCTGCTCAGGAGAGGAAGGCCGACAGGTCGTCGACGACGACGTTCGCTCCAGAGGCGAGGAGGGTCTCGGCCCCCACGCCCCGGTCGACGCCCACGACGAGCGCGAATCCGGCCGCGGCGGCGGACTGCACACCGGAGTGGGCGTCTTCGACCGCGGCGCTGCGTGCCGGGTCTACCCCGAGCAGACGCGCTCCCTCGGCGAAGACGTCGGGGGCGGGCTTGGACGGCAGGTTCTCGCGCTCGGCGATCACGCCGTCCATCACGACGGGGAACAGTTCCCGGATGCCGGCGACCTGCAGCACCTCTTCCGCGTTCTTGGAACTGGAGACGACGGCCACGGGGACACCCGCTGCGCGCAAGCGGTTCACGAGGGCGAGCGAACCGGGATAGGGCGCGATGCCCTCCGTACGCAGGACCCGGGAGAACACCTCGTTCTTGCGGTTGCCGATGCCGCACACGGTGTCGGCGGTCGGCGCATCCGACGGGTCACCCCAGGGCACCTCCACGTCGCGCGAGCGCAGCAGGCTCGCGACGCCGTCGTAGCGCTTCTTCCCGTCGAGGTACTCGAAGTAGTCGCGCTCGGTGTAGGCGGGGGTGATGCCCCACGCGGTGAACAGATCGGTGAACATCGTGGCCCACGCGTGCATGTGCACGTCGGCGGTCGGGGTCAGGACTCCGTCGAGGTCGAAGAGCACGCCGTCGAACGTCGTCAGATCCGGGAGCGATGCGGCTGTCACCCGTCCAGCGTAATGGCCGACACCCGCGCGAGCGAGACGCGCGGAGCCGGTCATCCCCGGTCGATGACAGACAGCGTCTGCCGGGCGATCTCCAACTCCTCGTTGGTGGGGACGACGAGCACCGTGACGGCGGAATCGTCGGTGGAGATCACGCGGGTGCCGCGCACGCGTGCGCCGTTGCGCTCCGGGTCGACGTGCACCCCGAGGAACCCGAGGGTAGCGAGGGCCTCGGCACGCACGAGCGGAGAGTTCTCCCCGACACCGGCGGTGAAGGAGATCACGTCGACTCCGCCCATCTGCGCGATGTAGGAGCCGATGTAGGCACGCAGGCGGTGGATGTAGACGTCGAAGGCGAGCATCGCCGCACCGTTGCCGGCCTCGCGGCGATCCTCGATGTCGCGCATGTCGGAGACACCGGCAAGGCCCAGCATCCCGCTGCGCTTGTTGAGGAAGGTGTCGAGCTGACCGGGGCTCATCTCCTCGCGGCGAGCGAGGACCAGGAGGATCGACGGATCGATATCGCCCGATCGGGTGCCCATCACGAGACCCTCGAGCGGCGTGAGACCCATCGAGGTCTCCACCGAGTGACCCCCGTCGACGGCGGTCACCGACGCACCGTTGCCGAGGTGGAGCACGATCTGCTTGAGCTCCTTGAGCGGCCGCTCGACGAAGTCGGCCGCGGCACGACTGACGAACTTGTGACTGGTCCCGTGGAAGCCGTACCGGCGGATACGGTGCTTGCGGGCGAGGTCGCGGTCGATCGCGTAGGTGTAGGCGGCGGGGGGCAGCGTCTGGTGGAACGCGGTGTCGAACACCGCGACGTGGGCGAGGTCGGGGAAGGCGGCGCGGGCGGCGCGGATGCCCTGGACCGCGCCGGGGTTGTGGAGCGGAGCCAGCACCGACAGCTCGTCGATGTTGATCTCGACCAGATCGTCCACCAGCGTGGGCTGGAAGAAGCGCGCTCCCCCCTGGACGACGCGGTGGCCGACCGCGGCGGGCGGCTCCTCGACGAGGGAGGGACCGTTCTGTTCGAATGCCTCCAGCATCACCTGGAAGCCCGCGGTGTGGTCGGGGATGGGAAGCTCGCGCGACGACTCCGCGTCGGCGTCGCCGCCGATCACCTTGTGGCGTGCGGAGCCGACGGGCTCGCCGATGCGCTCGACGAGTCCGGAGGCGAGCGAGCGCTCGCTCTCGACGTCGATCAGCTGGTACTTGAACGACGACGACCCGCTGTTGATGACCAAGACGACGGTCATGCCCTTGCCCCTCCTTCGGCCTGCGCCTGGATGGCGGTGATGGCGATCGTGTTGACGATGTCCTCGACCAGCGCTCCGCGCGAGAGGTCGTTGATGGGGCGGTTGAGTCCCTGGAGGACCGGCCCCATGGCGACGGCGCCCGCCGAGCGCTGGACCGCCTTGTAGGTGTTGTTCCCCGTGTTCAGATCGGGGAAGACGAACACCGTGGCGCGGCCGGCCACTTGCGAGTCGGGCATCTTCGCCTTGGCGACGGCGGCGTCGGCGGCCGCGTCGTACTGGATCGGCCCCTCCACGAGCAGCTGCGGGGCGCGTTCGCGCACGAGCTCGGTCGCCGCCCGGACCTTGTCGACGTCGGCTCCCGAGCCGGACTCGCCGGTGGAGTAGGAGAGCATCGCGATCCGCGGGTCGATGCCGAACTGCTGCGCCGTGGCCGCGGAGGAGATGGCGATGTCGGCCAACTGCTCGCTGCTCGGGTCGGGGATGACGGCGCAGTCGCCGTAGACGAGCACTCGGTCGGCGAGCGCCATGAGGAAGACGCTGGAGACGACCGAGACCCCGGGCTTGGTCTTGATGATCTCGAACGCGGGGCGGATGGTGTGCGCAGTCGTGTGCGCGGCACCGGAGACCATTCCGTCGGCCAGACCGAGGTGGACCATCATCGTGCCGAAGTAGGACACGTCGGTGATGGTGTCGGCCGCCTTCTCGTAGGTGACGCCCTTGTGCGCGCGCAGCTTCGCGTACTCGGTGGCGAAGCGGTCGACGGTCGCCGGATCGAAGGGACTGAGGACGTGCGCGGCGGTGATGTCGAGTCCGAGCTCGACCGCGCGCCCTCGCACCTCCGCTTCCTCCCCCAGGATCGTGAGGTCGGCGATCCCGCGGGCGAGCACCGTGGCCGCGGCCCGGAGCACGCGGTCGTCGGATCCCTCCGGGAGCACGATGCGCTTGCGCCGCGTGCGCGCGGTCTCCAGCAACTGGTACTCGAACATGAGGGGTGTCACGACGTTGGAGCTCGTCAGCCCGAGAGAGGTCGTCAGCTCGTCGGTGTCGACGTTCTTCTCGAACAGGGCGAGGGCGGTGTCGTACCGGCGCTGCGAGCCCGCGGCCAATCGTCCGCGCGTTCCCATGACGCGCACGGCCGTGTCGTAGGTGTCGAGGTCGGTCTGGATGATCGGCAGCGCCGAGTCGAGTCCGACCATGAGCTTCTCGACGGCCTCGGGCAGCGGGAATGGCCCGTTGAGGATGATGCCGGAGATGGAGGGGAACGTTCCCGAGGAGTTGGCCAGCAGCAGGCCGAGGAGGATCTCGGTGCGGTCGGCGGGGACGATGACGATCGCGCCTTCGCGCAGGCGCGGCAGGATGTTGTTGAGGGACATGCCCGCCACCACGACGTCGAGCACTTCCCGGGTCAGGAGATCCTCATCGCCGCGCAGGAGCCTCCCCTCGAGCGACAGCATGACGTCGCGGACGGCCGGGGCGACCAGGAACAGGTCCTCGGGGATCGACCACACGCCCACCTCGGCTTCCCGGTGGCCGTCGGCGGCCGGGACATCGGCGACGACGGAGCGGATCGCGCCGTTGATGGCGTGGAGCTTGACAGGGTCGGCCCTGTTGGTGATGACCGCGAACAGCTCCGCCCGCTGGTTGCGCACTTCGGTGACGGCGAGCTCGGTGACCTGCGACAGCTGCTCGGGGGTGCGCGCGACGCTCACGCCGAGACGGTCCCCTTCGCTCGCGCGGCCGTTGAGGACGAGGAGCACGGGCGCGCCCAGGTTCGCGGCGATGCGCGCGTTGTAGCCGAGCTCAGACGTGGAACCCACGTCGGTGAAGTCGCTTCCCACGATCACGACGGCGTCGCACTTGGCCTCGACGGCCTTGAAGCGCTCGACGATCTTCGAGAGGGCCGCGTCCGCGTCGCGGCGCACGTCGTCGTAGGTGACGCCGATGCACTCGTCGTACTTCAACTCGACACCCACGTGATCGAGCAGCATCTCGAGGACGTAGTCGCGCTCGACCGTGGAGCGGGCGATCGCGCGGAACACCCCGACCTTCGGCGAGACACGGGTGAGGGCGTCGATCACCCCCAGGACGATCGTCGACTTGCCCGACAGACCTTCGGTCGACGTGATGTAGATGCTCTGAGCCACGCGTTCCAGCCTAGGCTCGGTGCCTCGTGACCGCCCTGTCCCCGCCCGGACAAAACCTGCCGACCTCGGGGAAACCGCTCGCGGGCTGCTCGACGTCTGCGGGGCCGCGAGGAGACGCCCGGAAAAAGTAAGACTCTCCGCGAACCCGGCAGAGCCTGGTTACCCTTGCTACGTTTCCGTCCTGGGGGAGTTGGCCTGGATGCCGTCTCGCGGAGAGCTGCTGCAAGTTTACCCGACGAGCCCGCCCGCCCCGTACCGCCCGGGTTAGCATCGGAGGACGCATCGATGCGGCGAAGGGGAACGCATGCTCGACAACCAGGTCGCTCCGGAGGATTTCGCGCGCGAGACGGAGGCGATCGTCGGGTCGGTGACGCGAGTGATCGACGGTAAGCCCGAGATCGTGCGGTCGGCGCTGGTCTGCCTGCTGGCCGAGGGCCACCTGCTCATCGAAGACGTGCCGGGCGTCGGAAAGACCATGCTCGCCCGCGCCCTGGCCGCCACGATCGATGCGACCGTGCGCCGCATCCAGTTCACCCCCGACCTCCTCCCGGGAGACGTCACGGGGGTGAGCGTCTTCAACCCGGTGGATCGGGTGTTCGAGTTCAAGCCCGGCGCGGTGTTCGCCCACATCGTGATCGCCGACGAGATCAACCGCTCCTCGCCCAAGACGCAGTCCGCGCTCCTGGAGGCGATGGAGGAGCACCGGGTCACCGTCGACGGGACGAGCCGGTCGTTGCCCGATCCGTTCCTGGTGGTCGCGACGCAGAACCCGCTGGAGATGGAGGGGACCTACGCCCTTCCCGAGGCCCAGCTCGACCGGTTCATGATGCGGGTGTCGATGGGCTACCCCGACGCCGAGTCCGAAGCGCTCATGCTCCGCCAGCGAGACACCGTCAACCCTCTCGACGACCTGCGCCCGGTCGTCACGGCCGAGCGCGTCAGCCAGCTCATCGGCTTCGCACGGAACGTCCACGTCTCCCCCGCGGTGGAGGAGTACGCCGTCGGCCTCGCACGCGCGACCCGATCCCACCCCGACGTGCGGCTGGGGGCGAGCCCGCGCGCCACTCTCCAGCTCGTGCGCGCCGCCAAGGTGTGGGCCGCGCTCGACGGACGCGACTTCGTGATCCCGGACGACGTCGCCGCTCTCCTGGAGCCGATCTTCGCCCACCGCATGATCGCGGCCCGCGGCAGCGGAGCCGGGCGAGGACGCTCGTCCGCCGAATCCCTCACCGCCGCACTCCGGGCGATCGCGTCGTCGGTGCGGGTGCCGTTGGCCGCGCACTGAACCGCCCATGGCCTCCCCCCGCCGAGCCACACGCCGCGCCCGCCGGGAGCGCGGTGTCACCCGCTGGCCGTTGACGCTGCGCGGCCTGGGCGCTCTCGCGCTCGCGGTGGCCTGCTTCGTCCTGGCCGCGCGGTTCGGGGTGATCGAGCTCGTCTACGTCGGGGTGCTGATGCTCGCCATCGTCGGCGTCAGCGCCGCGACCCTCTACCTCGCAGGGCGCCGCGTTCGGGTCGCGCGCTCCTTCCATCCCGACCTCGCCACGACCGGCGATCCCGTGCACGTGCGGGCGCGGATGGAGATCCGCTCCCCTCTTCCCGTCGCACAGGGGCGCTGGGAGGACCGGCTGGGCCCGGGACTGGAAGGAGAGACCTCGGGGATCTTCCCCGCCACCGTCTCAGGAACCCGCGCCGGGGCTCAGGCCCGCGAGATCGAGATCGCGTACGACATCGTCGCCGCCCGCCGCGGGGTCCGTGCGGTCGGGCCCCTGACGGTGACCTCCACCGATCCGTTCGGCCTCGTCCGCCGCACCACGACGGCGCGCGAGCCGTCGACGCTGACGGTGGCGCCGGCAGTGGTGACGCTGGAGAGCGTGTCCGACCTTCCGGGAAGCGCGGGCGGCCGGATGAGCGCCTCGACGAACCGTCTCGGCCAGGGCACCGACAACCTGATCCCCCGCCACTATGTCCCGGGGGACTCGATGCGCCGGATCCACTGGCGTGCCAGCGCGCACCGGGACGAGCTCATGGTGCGGCAGGAGGAGCAGGAGACGACGCCCGAGGCGGTCGTCGTGCTCGACCGCGGGCTGGCCCGCTGGGGCGACGACGCCCTGCGCGCGCCCGGTGAGGACGAGCGGTTCGAGACGGCGGTGACGGCGACGGTGTCGGTCACCGCCCAGCTCGTCCGTGAGGGCTACCACGTGAGCATCCTCGACGTCGACGGTTCGCCCCTGGTGGAGCCCGTCGACGGCGGCGACGCCGCCGGGCTGAGGGAGCTGCTGTCCGCCTTCGCCACCGTGACCGCCCGTCGCGCCACCGATCTGACCGATCTCGCCCGATTGTTCTCCACGGCACAGACCGGGCCCCTGGTGCTCATCACGGGCGACCTCGAGCCCGCCGACGTCGGCGCGCTGGCTCGCGTGCCGGCGCACAGCGCGCTTCCCGTCCTGATCTGCGTGACGGCCAGACCATCGACGGCACCCTCGGACGAGAGAGCGCGCGCGGCGGACACCGGGTGGCGGGTCGCCGCGATGACGCCGCGGGACGACCTCACCGCCGTGTGGTCGTCGGTGGCCGGAGGAGGCCGTCGTGTCCACGCCTGACCGTCTCCCCGCCCGCCCGGGTCGCGGCGCCCCTCGACGGCCGCGACGCCGCGGCGAGCGTCGGCTCGCGCTCGCACTGTGGACGGCGATCGCCGCAGCCCTGCTCCCCGTTCTCGGCGTGGTCAGCGCCGGCCCCTGGGTGCTCGGCGCCCTCACCCTCAGCGCCGTGATCCTCGTGCTGGCGGCGACACTGCGGCGTCTGCACGCTCCCGCGATCGCGGTGACCGCGGCGGCGACGGGGCTGTGGGCCGTCGCGGTCACGGCGGTGTTCTTCGGCGGGCAGGCCCTGGCCGCCGTGATCCCGACGCCGGCCGTCTTCACCGCCGCGGCCGGGGCGGTGCGCCGCGCCTCGAGCGAGATCCTGCTGGGCGCGGCACCGCTGGAGGCCACCGCCGCCATGTCGTTCGTGCTCGTGGCCTCCGCCGGAGCGCTGACGGTGATCCTCGATCACGTCGTGGTGACCGCGCGGATGCCGCTCTTGGCGGCGATCGCTCTCGTGGCGGTATGGGTGATCCCGGCGGTGGCCGTGCCCCGCGGGGTCGACCTCCTGAGCTTCGTGCTTCTGGCGATCACCGTCCTCATCCTGCTGCGCGCCGAGACGCGCACGCGCGAGGCCCCCGAACCGGGAACCTCCGGAGGCGTCACGACGCTCGCCGTGGCGATCGGCACCGTCGCGGTCGTGGTCGCCCTCCTCGGGGCGCCGTCGTTGCCGACACCCGTCGGGGCGGAGCCCGGCAGCGGAACCCTTGCCAGCATCGACCCGACGCTGGATCTCGGCGACGACCTGCGGCGCAACAGCGATGTCCCCGTCCTCACCCTGTCGGGCGACTCCTCCGCGCCGCCCTACCTCCGGGTGGCCACCCTCTCTCTCTTCGACGGCAGCGTGTGGCGCCCCGACCGCTTGCGTTCGGTGTCGCTCGATGACGGCTTCGAGCCCCTCACCGTCGATGACGGCGTGCGCGTCGTGCAGTACACCACCCGGATAGACGTCGCCGGGCTCGCCTCCGCCTACCTTCCACTCCCTTACGCGGCCGTCGAGGTCACCGGGCTCGACGGGGTCTGGCGCGGCGTTCCTTACAGCCGCACCGCCCTGAGCGGTCAGACCAGCGCCCGGGGACAGTCCTACGAGGTGACATGGCAGACCGCCCGCCCCACCGCGGAGCAGATCCGCGGGGCGGAGGCACGCATCGATGACGTCGCGGTCGATGTGACGGGCCTGCCCCCGGAGACCCCCGACGTGGTCGCCGAGCTGGCGAAAGAGGTCACCGCCGACGCGTCGAACGACTACGACCGGCTCATCGCGCTGCAGACCTGGTTCCGCGGGTCGGAGTTCTCCTACTCGCTCGATGCTCCCGTGCTCGACGGGTTCGACGGGACGGGTTCCGACGCCGTCGCGGCGTTCCTGGAGGTGAAGGAAGGCTACTGCGTGCATTTCGCCGGCGCCTTCGCGCTGATGGCGCGGGCGCTCGAGATGCCCTCCCGGATCGTCGTGGGGTTCCTCCCCGGGCCGATGGTCGACGGGGAGAATGGTCGGCGGGTCTCGGAGGTGACGACCAGTCAGCTCCACGCGTGGCCGGAGGTGTACTTCCAGGGCATCGGCTGGGTCGCTTTCGAACCGACGAAGAGCCTCGGCACCGAGACCCGTTTCCTGCCCGAGAGCACGCCGGTGGACGACGGCGGCGAGGAGATCACGCCCCCCTCTGCCTCCCCCAGCGCGACGGCCCCCACGAGCACCGCCGCCGCACCCCGACCCGACGACGATCCGGGGAGGAACTCCGGCAGCGGCACTCCGATGATCGATCTGCGCCCGTACCTGACGGTGCTCGGCATCGCCGTCGTGATACTCGGAACACCGATGCTCGCGCGGTGGGGCCGGCGCCGGTGGCTCGGCGGGCGCGCACGGCGGGGCGACGTCGCGTCGGCGTGGCGCATGCTGCAGGAAGCGGCGATCGATCAGGGCATCGCGGTGCCGGCCGCCGAGTCGCCCCGCGCGTTCGGTGCCCGCCTCGTCGCCGATCATTCGGCCCCGGAGGCCGAGATCGCCAGGCTCGTGTCGGCCGTGGAACGCGCGAGCTACGCGCGGCCGGGCGAGGCGGCGCCGACACGGCTGGATCGCGACGCCGACCGCGCCCGCACCGCGATGCGTGACGCGCTCCCCCCGCGCGCACGCGCTTGGGCCGGGCTCGCACCACGGTCGCTGATCATCCGTCCGGGGTCGGTGCTCGCGGGGTCGGTGCCGACCCGTCGCCCGGGGACGACGCACTCTCGGGGAGGGGCGGCACCGACACCGCGCTGAGCCGGTCAGCGGTGGCGGTAGGACTGCCCGGCCTGGCCGAAGACCTGCATGCGCTCGGCCACGATGCGCTGCATCGCGATGCGTCCGGGCTTGCCGTACAGCGCGGGGTCCACACCGATCCCGTCGGCGTCGAGGTACGTACGCACGGCGGCGCTGTGAGCCATGTGCGAATCCATGCCCTGATTGATCTTCCGGATGCCGAGCTTGGTGGAGCGAGCCTTCTCGCTCTCGGGCACCCCCCAGGATTCGGGGAGCTTCCCGCCGTGCGCGTTGATCGTCTCCCGGAGATCGGCCGGCAGCGATGACGAGCCGTGCATCACGAGATGTGTGTCGGGGATGCGCCCCGCGATCTCCTCGATGAGGTCCATCCGCAGCACCGTGCCATCGGGAGGGCTCGTGAACTTGTAGGCACCGTGGGACGTGCCGATCGCGACGGCGAGGGCGTCGACGCCCGTCTCGGCCACGAACCGCGCCGCTTCGTCGGGGTCGGCGAGGATGATTTCCTTGCTGCTGGCGCCGCCGTCCTCCGACCCTCCGATCGTGCCCAGCTCTCCCTCGACGGAGACCCCGCGGGCGTGGGCGTACTCGACCACGCGACGGGTGACCGCGACGTTCTCCTCGAAGGTGGCCGGGGTGACGTGGTCGTCGCGCATGCTGCCGTCGATCATGACACTCGTGAAGCCGGCGGCGATCGCGCGCACGCAGTCGTCGTAGGAGGCGCCGTGATCCAGGTGCAGGACGACGGGGACGTCCGGGTAGTTGCCGATGAGGGTGACCAGCGCTTCCCAGAACAGCTCGTCGCGGCCATGGACCGAGGCCCCGGCGATCGTCTGGACGATCACCGGCGAGTCGGTCTCGGCGGCGGCGTCCAGCACGGCCTCGGCCTGCGCCAGGTCGGTGACGTTGAAAGCGCCGACGCCGTAGCTGCCTGCACGTGCGGCGTCCAGTGCCGCCCTGAGTGTGATGAGAGCCAAGGGCCCGTCCTCCGTTCCTCGCACCCGTCCTCCGTGACGGGCGACTTTTTCTGACAACGGTAGACAGACTAGGTTGCGAGTGTTACTTTGTCCATCGATAGACAGAGATTGTCCATACGTCGAAGGAGACGAGGTTCGGATGCGGGACGAGTTGCTGCTGGGGATCGACCTCGGCACGTCGTCGATCAAGGCGAACGCGATCGACCGCCACGGCCGCTCGCGCGGCGTCGGCGTCGCGCCCACCCCCTTCGCCCGCGGCACGCACGGCGTGGAGATGACCACCGAGGCCCTCTTCGACGCCATCCGCTCCGCCATTGACGACCTCGGCGTCCTCGCGACCCGGATCGCCGCCGTGGGCGTGGCGAGCATGGGCGAGACCGGCACCGCCATCTACGCCGACGGGCCGAGCAACCTCCCCCTCGTCGCCTGGCACGACGAGCGCGGCGGCGAGATCGTGGACGAGCTCCGCGCCGCGTTCGGCGACGCCGAGATCCACCGGCGCACCGGCCGACAGGCCCGCAGCGTCACGAGCATCGCCAAGCTGGGCTGGCTGGCCCGCAACGGCTACGACGCGCGGGGCACGTGGACCGGAGTCGCGGGACTCACGGTGTGGCGCCTCACCGGCGCGCTCGCACAGGAGGAGTCGCTCGCGGCCACCAGCGGCGCCTTCGACCCCCTCCGCGGCGAGTACGACCGCGACATCCTCAGCCGAGTGGGCCTGGACTCCCTCGTCTGGGCCCCCGCACGCATCGCGGGAACCCCGCTCGGGCACATCTCGCCCGAAGGCGCGGCGTGGAGCGGACTGCCCGCCGGGATCCCGGTCACGATCGCCGGCCACGACCACCCCGTCGGAGTGCTCGGCGCGGGCGGCGACCGCAGCGAAGTCATCGACTCGATGGGAACCGGTGAGCCCCTCGTGGTCGCCTGGGAGGCACAGCCCGACGCGCCCCACCCGACCTGGCCGGACCAGCTCGGCGACCTCACCGTCACGGCCTGGCCGGGGACACCCCGGCACATGCTGCTGTGGGAGACCCTGCGCCCGGGCCTGGCCACTCGGCACCTGCAACGGGCGCTGCGCGTCGCGCGCGACGACATCGAGTTCCGCGCCATCCGGGTGGATGCCGAACCGCTCGATCTCGCCACGCTCGTCGCCATGCAGGAGGGCACCATTCCCCCGGCGCTCCTGGACCGCCCCGCCGAGGAGGCATGGGCGGCGACTCTGGAGGGGTACGCCTCCGCCTCCGCCGATGCCGAAAAGCGGTTGCGCGCGCTGAGCGGCGTCTCGGGCACGACCCTCCTGATCGGGGGCGGACTGCGCAGCCGGCGCTGGGTGGAGGCCAAGCTCCGCCGCGCCTCCCACCCGCTGGCGATGGCCGCCGAACGCGAGGCCGTCTCGCGCGGCGCCGGTCTCCTGGCGGGCGTCGCGGCAGGATGGTGGACACCGGAACACTATCCGCCCGCCGACACGGTGGCGCTCTCGAACCCGGCTTCCGCTCCCCCGTCGGCGCCGCTCGCGGAGCCGGCCACGAGCGCCGTCGCTGTGGGGCACGGAACACCATGACGAGAAGAGGGATCCCACTCTATGCCTGCCTCATCGCCTGGACCGTGGTGCTCATGAGCAGCTCCTCCGACGCTCCCCGGGGCCTGCGTCGCCCCACCCGCCTCGTCGATCTCGCCCAGCACGCGGGCGTGTCCACCAAGACCGTCTCGCGCGTGCTCAACGGAGAGGCCTACGTCGCCCCCGCGATGCGGGAGCGCGTCATGGCGGCCGTCGCCGAACTGTCCTATGTCGGCGATGCGGCCGCGACCGGACTGCGCACGAAGCGCTCCGGCTTCATCGGGCTGATCATCCCCGACGTCCGCAACGGCTTCTTCGCCCTGCTCACCCGAGCGATCGAGGAGCGCCTCTCACCGGCCTCCCCCACCCTCCTCCTCGGAGACTCCGACGAGGAGGCCGACCAGGAGGAGCGCTACCTCCGGACGTTCCGGCAGCAGCGCGTGGACGGGCTCATCGTGTTGCCCAGCGGCGCACCGAGCCTCCCCGACGCCGTCTCCGAGATCCCCACCGTGATCGTGGATCGCACCGTGCCCTCGGTGCGCAAGAGCGCCGACCACGTGCTGGCCAGCAACCGTCGCGCCGCCGAGCGGCTCGTCGAGCACCTCGTCGCCCATCACCGGCTCTCGCAAGTGGCCCTCATCGCCGGGAACACCACCGTCTCCAACGTGCGTGACCGCCAGAGCGGATACACCCGCGTCATGAACGCGGCGGGCCTGGAGCACCACGTGAGCGCGGGACACGCGACGCCCGACGATGCCGCGGCGGGCGCCCTGGAGCTCTTCCGCACCCTCACTCCCCCGTTCGGGGTGTTCACGACGAACAATCGCATGTTCTGGGGAGCCATGGCCGCCATCTCGCGACTGGGGCTACACATCCCGCGGGACGTGCTGGTGACCACGATCGACTCCATCGGAGAGGCGACCGTGACGGGCCTGAAGCCCACGCAGGGCGTCATCCCCGTCCAGACCGTCGCGGCGAAGGCGATGAAGCTCCTCGCCGAGCGGACCGAGGACCCCACGCTGCCGCCCCGGAGCGTGACGGTCGACATCGACATCGAGTTCGGCACCACCTGCGGGTGCATCCCGCTGACCACGGCGCCGCTGATGATGGGTCCCCTCGCGGCCCCCTGAGACCCCGTCGGCGACGGACGGGTCGAAGCTGACCGCAGTGTGCCAGCGAAGCGAACACTGCGGCCAGCCGCGTCGCACCAGGAAGCAATCACCCACTCGAAGGAGAGAAATGATCACGACCACTCGGATGCGGACCGCGGGAGCGGCCGCTGCGACCGCGACCATCCTAGCGGTGGCGCTCGCGGGCTGTTCGAGCGCCACCGAGCCCACGCCGAGCACGTCCGGCGCTCCGGAAGGCGGAGGCAAGGTCGCTTTCGTCATCAAGCCGCTCGACAACACGTACTTCGGTGCGATGGCCGAGGGCGCGGAGGCTGCGGCGAAGGAGGCCGGCGTCGAGCTGACGGTCGTCGCCGCCGAGAACGTCACCGACGACTCGGGCCAGGCGTCCAAGCTCAACGCCCTCGTGACGGCCGGCTACGACTGCTACATCGTCAACCCGACGAGCCAGACGAACCTGCTCACGGGCCTCGTCCCGGTCTCCGACGCGGGCACGCCGATCGTCAACCTCGACCTGCCGATCGACCTCGACGCCGCGAAGGACGCCGGGGTGACCGTGACGACCTACGTCGGGACGAACAACGAGACCGCCGGCGCCGCGGGTGGCGAGGCCATGCTCGATCTCGTCGACGAGGGCAGCCAGGTGGCCCTCATCGGCGGTCTCGTGGCCGACCCCGGCAACATCGCACGCCTCGCCGGCTTCGAGAAGGCCGTCGCCGGCAAGCTCGAGATCACCCAGACGGTCGCGGCCGACTTCGACAAGGCGAAGGCCAAGAGCGCCGCCGCGACGATCCTCATCGCCAACCCCGACATCAAGGGCTTCTTCACCCCGTCGGGCGACATGGCCATGGGCATCCAGCAGGCGGTGGAAGAGGCAGGTCTGAAGGGCAAGGTCGCCGTCGTCGGCATCGACGGCACGAAGGACCAGCTCGCCGACATCGTCGCGGGTGGACAGCCGGCGGCGATCGAGCAGTTCCCGTACCTCATGGGCGTGCAGTCGGTGCAGGCCTGCGTCGCGGCCATGGGCGGCAAGACGATCCCCGAGACCGTCGAGACGCCGGTGCTCATCGTGAACAAGGACAACGCTCAGGCAGCGCTCGACGCCTTCCCGGCACCGCCGGCGGGCTTCGAGGTTCCGAACCCCTTCGAGTAAGCCGATCAGAGACGGGGATCCTCACCCATGACCACCCAGACACCCACCCGAAACCGGGGCCGCGCCGACGAGACGGCGTATGCCGTGCGCCGCGCGCTCGGCTCCGAAGAGACCTGGATGAAACTCGCCGCCCCGGTGGCGCTCGTCGTCCTGGCCATCGTGCTCGGCTCGATCAACCCGAGATTCCTCTCGTGGCCGAGCATCACGAGCATGCTGGCCGACGCGACGATCCCGATCATCCTCGCCTTGGGCGCCACGTTCGCGGTGACCCTCGCCGGGATCGACCTGTCGCTGGCCGCGACGGTCGCCCTCGGCAGCGTCACCCTGGCCACGGCCTACCAGGCGGGTCTGCCCCTGATCGTCTGCTGCGGCATCGCCCTGCTCACGGGTCTTGCGGTCGGGACGATCAACGGGTCGTTCATCGGCTGGGTGAGGATCCCCGACTTCATCGTGACGCTGGGAAGCCTCAGCATCGTGATGGGGTCGAGCCTCATCATCTCGCAGGGAAAGCCCGTGCAGATCCCGGAGCGGGCGCTGACGGCCGTCAGCACGATGAACGTCGGCGGGATCAGGATCAACTTCCTGATCGCCATCGGGATCGCGATCGTGTTGCACGTCGTCCTGTTCCACACCCGGTTCGGCACGCACCTGCTGGCCGTGGGCGACAACCCCGACGCCGCCAAGGCGATGGGGTTGAAGGTGCCGCGGATCAAGCTCGCCGGCTACATGATCTGCGGCGCGATGGGCGGGATCGGCGCGATCATGCTGACCTCGTACATCGGGTCGAGCCAGCCGGCCACCAACACCGACTACCTGCTCAAGGCGATCGCCGCGGTCGTCCTGGGCGGCGTGAGCCTCTTCGGTGGCCGCGCCACGATCTACGGGCCGGTGATCGGCGCGATCCTGCTCACGTTCTTGCAGTCCGGCCTCACCCTCCTCGGCGTGAGCGCCTTCTACTCGCCGCTGATGATCGGCATCGTCGTCATCGCCGCGGCCACGCTCATGAGGGGGCGGAAATGACCGACAAGATCGTCGTCGAAGACATCCACAAGTCCTTCGGCAACGTCGACGCGCTCAAGGGCGCCTCGCTCACCATCAAAGCGGGCGAGATCACCGCGATCGTCGGCGACAACGGCGCGGGCAAGTCGACCCTCGTCAAGTGCCTGACCGGTCTCTATACGCCCGATCGGGGCGAGATCCGCATCGACGGCGAGCCGGTGCAGTTCTCCTCACCGCGCGACGCGCGGGACAAGGGGATCGAGACGGTCTACCAGGACCTCGCCCTCAGCGACCAGCTGAGCGTCTGGCAGAACATGTACATGGATCGGGAGCTGGTCGCCGGCATCCCGGGCCTGAAGTTCCTCCGCCGCCGCGAGATGCGCGCCCGGGCGGCGGAACTGATCTCCGACCTCGCGGTGAACGTCCCCGGCGTCGGCCGGACCGTCAAGCGGCTCTCGGGCGGTCAGCGACAGGCCGTCGCGATCGCTCGGGGTGTGATGTGGGCCGAGAACATGATCATCCTCGACGAGCCCACCGCGGCCCTCGGCCTCAACGAGACGGCGCAGGTGGAGGCGCTCATCCGCCGGGTGGTCGAGGGCGGCAAGACCGTGCTCGTTGTGTCGCACAACTTCGAACAGGTCAAGCGACTCTCGCAGCAGGTGTGGGTCATGCGCGGCGGCCGCGTGGTCGGCGGCACGCGTACCGAGGACGTCACCGGCGAACAGCTCGTCGGCATGGTCACCGGGGCGGTGCGCACCGTCTAGAGCTCCCCCAACGGCGATGAGCCCCACCCTTCAGGGGGTGGGGCTCATCGTCTTGTGGCGGAAGTGACAGGATTTGAACCTGCGATACGGGAGAACCGTATACATGGATTCCAGCCATGCTCCTTAGGCCGCTCGGACACACTTCCAAGGATTGATCCTACCAGGATGCGATCCTGCCGCTGCGACCAGGACGACGGTCAGTAGTCGCCGACCGCGCCCTCGGCGTTCACGATCGCCCGCGTGGACGACAGTCCCAGACGCGTCGCGCCGGCGGAGATCATGGCCTCGGCCTCGGCGCGGCTGCGAATCCCGCCGGATGCCTTGACCTCGAGGCGTTCGCCGACCGTCTGCTTCATGAGTGCAACGGCGTGCACCGAGGCGCCGCCGGCCGGGTGGAAGCCCGTCGACGTCTTCACGAAGTCGGCACCGGCCGCCTCGGCAGCGCGGCACACGGCGACGATGGCGTCGTCGGAGAGAGCGGCGGACTCGATGATCACCTTGAGCACCGTCGGGGCGGGTACGGCCTCGCGGACAGCCCGGATGTCGGCCTCGACCGCGTCGAAGGCACCCACCACGGCGGCGCCCACGTCGATCACCATGTCGATCTCGTCGGCTCCCTGGGAGACGGCCAGGGCCGCCTCCGCCGCCTTGATCGACGAGTGGTGCTTGCCGCTCGGGAAGCCGACGACCGCGGTGAGCAGAAGCCCCTCCGGCACCTCGACAGGGAGGGCCGAGGGCGAGAGGCAGACGCTGTAGGCGCCCAGCGCGGCCGCCTCGGCGACGACCGCGGCCACGTCCGCCGGGGTCGCCTCGGGCTTGAGAAGGGTGTGGTCGACGAAGCGCGCCAGATCCTGCGTGGTCATCTGTTCTCCTGGTTCTCGGGAGGTCATCGGGCGACGGCCGCGGCGCGGCTGTCGAGGAAGCGGTTCAGGATCAGGGCGAGGACCAGGATCACGCCGGTGGCGATCATCTGGACGAACGAGCCGATCCCGAGCAGGTTGAAGAGGTTCTTGAGCACCGACAGCAGCAGCACGGCGATGAAGGTGCCTCCCACACCACCGCGACCTCCGAAGAGGCTCGTGCCGCCCAGCACCACGGCCGCGATCGCGTCGAGCTCCGCCCCCTGGAAGGCCGTCGGCTGGCCGATCGTGAGTCGGCTCGTGAGGAGGACGCCGGCGAGGGCCGCCGTCAGCCCCGAGAAGCCGAAGACCGACGCCTTGATCCACTTCACGGGCACACCCGACAGGCGCGCCGCCTCCTCGTTGCTGCCGACCGCATAGATGTATTCGCCGAAGGTCGTGTAGCGCAGGATGAGGCCCGTGACGATCGTCACCGCGATAAAGATGACACCGGTGAGCGGAAGGATGCCGAGGTAGCCGCCGCCGATGATCGTGAACGCCTCCGGCAGGTTCGATCCCGCCGGGCGGCCGTCGGTGAGCGTGTACGACCACCCGCGCACGGCTGTCAGGCCTGCGAGCGTCACGATGAAGGCGGGCAAGCGGATCCACGCCGAGACCGCGCCCATGAGGAGGCCGACCGCCACGCCGACGGCCAGGGCGGCGAGGATCGCCAGGGCGATGGGCACGGACCCGTCCAGGAGCACCGCCACGATCATGCCGCTCAGGGCCGCGACCGAGCCGACGGCCAGATCAATCCCCGAGGTGAGGATCACGAGCGTCATGCCGATGGCGATGATGCCGGTGAGGCTCGACTGCTGGAGGAGGTTCGCGAGGTTCCGCGTGGTGAGGAACTCGGGGCTGAGGAAGGCGGCGATCGCGCAGATCACGACGAACACGATCAGCAGATTGCCCTTGATCAGCCACATCGATCCGCGCTGGCGCCAGGTCGGGCGCGCGGCGAGAGCCTGCGTCGAGAGGGTGGGGGGTTCGACCGTTCCGGTCGTCGAGGTGTCGTTCATGAGATCTTTCCGCTGATGATCGCGTGGCTGATGTGTTGTTCGGAATCGGTGAGCGGGTCGAACTCGCCCACCTTGCGGCCCTCGTGGAGCACCACGATCCGGTCGGCGTTGGCCATGAGCTCGTTCAGCTCGCTCGAGGCGACGAGGACCGCCGCTCCCCCTTCGGCGAGGAGGCGCACCTGCCGGTACAGATCGGCCTTCGCTCCGATGTCGAGACCGCGGGTCGGCTCATCGAGCAGCAGGATGCGCGTGTCGCGCGCCAGCCACTTCGCCAGCACGACCTTCTGCTGGTTGCCGCCGGAGAGGAGGCGGATCTCCTGGTGGGGGCTCGCCGCCTTGACGGAGAGCTGCTTGAGGATCGGCCCCGTGCGTCGTTGCTCGCGCTCGCGGGGGAACAGGGCGGATCCGCCTCGGAGGGCGGCGAGGCCGGCGTTTCGCGCCACGGAGAGACCGAGCAGGAGCCCCTGGGTCTTCCGGCTCTCGGGCACGAGCCCGAAGCGGTGGCGGACGGCGTCGCGGACCGAGCCGATCTTCACCGAACGACCGAACACCCGCAGCTGCATCTGCGCCTTCTGTGCGCCGAAGACCGACGCGAGGAGAGTGCTGCGCCCCGCGCCGCCCAGCCCCGCGAGCCCGAGGATCTCCCCCGCCCGCACCGAGACGTCGCGGACATCGAGCACACGCGGGATGCTCACGCGGTCGATCTCGAGAGCGACCTCGCCGTCGAGCGTCCTCCGTGCGCGATGCTCGGTGAGCTCGCTCTTCTTGTCGCCGATCATGTCCGAGATCCACCGCTCGGCGTCGGTGTCGGCCACCGGGTACTTCGCGGCGTTGACACCGTCGCGCAGCACCGTGATGCGGGTGCCGATCGTTTCGATCTCGTCGAGGCGGTGAGAGATGTAGATCACCGCACGCCCGTCGGCGACGAGGCGACGGATCACCTCGTACACCTTCTCGACGTCTGCCTCGCCGAGCGTCGCGGTCGGCTCGTCCATGACGATGATCCGGGCGTCGGTGGTGAGGGCGCGGGCGATGGCAGTCAGCTGCTGGTCGGCGATGGGCAGGTCTGCGACGCGGGCGTCGGGCGAGAACGTCGCCCCCACGCGGTCGAGGTACTCCCGCGCGCGCTGGTTGCGTTCGCGGCGGTGGACGATGCCGCCCGTGCTCGGCGAGTGACCGAGGAAGAGGTTCTGCGCCACCGTCAGGTCGGCGAACAGGTCGAGCTCCTGGTAGATCACG